>JAVYAJ010000026.1:0-6479 GCA_032229885.1 Candidatus Anammoximicrobium sp.
GGGAACAGCGCTCGCTCTCGGGAACAGCGTCTAATGCTGACTTTGTGCCGTTGCGCGAGCCGGTGTGCGCATTTTGGGCGCCGTTTTGGGCTGGATCCTGTCCCAGAGCTAGCTTCTGTCTAGGCCCCTGTCCAAGATTGCTCTCCCCTTAGAGCCGAAGATTGAGGATATTATATGAACGGTCGAGCAAAGCGGTTTAAAGCTTGGAATGCGTTGGACGCACGGCGAGAAATCGTATCGCCAGAGACCACGTTGCCGGAAGGCGATTTGGTGTTCTTTCTGTTGGACACCATTCCACAGCTCGACTTGTCGGCGTTTTATCCGTATTACTCGCGGGACAGCCGAGGCCAGCCGCCGTTCAGCGTCGAGATGATGGTGACGCTGCTGGTCTATGCGTATTCGGTGGGCGTGTTTTCCAGCCGCAAGATTGCCGCAGCCTGCGAGCGGAACTTGGCATTCATGGCGATCGTCGGCCCTCAGCGACCGGACTTTCGCACGATCAGCGAATTCCGCAAGAATCATGCGGCGGCGATACGATCGCTGTTCATCCAGGTCCTCAGGATCGCGGGCGAATTGGGGATGGTGACGCTCGGCAACTTGTCGACCGACGGGACGAAGATCGAGGCCAAAGCTTCGCGGCACAAGGCGGCGAGCTACGGCTCTATGGTGAAGGAGTCAGCCAGGCTGGAAAACGGAATCGAGCAGTTGCTGTCGCAGGCCACCCAGGTGGACGCCGAGCAGGACGCGGCGTTGGGCAGCCGCCGGGGCGACGAATTGCCGGAAGAACTCAAACGCCGCGAGGACCGACTGGCGAAGATCCGGGAGGCCAAGGCCCGGCTGGCAGCGGAAGCTCCTCCGCGGGCGGCCGAAACGGTGACGTAGACGCGGCATCCTGCCGCGTGGCAAGGAGCTCGCGCGCGAGCAGCCGAACAGCAGCGTGAACGAGACGCGGCCGAAGCCGGACGACAAGCGGCCGGGAAAAAGCGTCGCGGCAAGACGCCAGCGCCGGTCGATCCGACTCCGGACGACAAGTCGCAAACCAACTTCACCGACCCCGACGCGAGAGTCATAAAACGCAGCAACAAGGGCTTCGACTACTGCTACAACGGGCAGACCGTGGTAGACGGAGCGAACTATACCGCGCGCGGGTGACGGTGACCGGTCGAATGCTACGCGACATGCGGCAAACGGAGGCCAAAGCCCGCTCCACAAAGTGCCGTTCTGAGCCGCCCAAGGTACAGACTATTGTCGCCGCCGGAACGACGGCCGACGCGAATGACAAGCGTCCAGCGGTGCCGCTGGCCGAAGCGGCGATGGCCAGCTTGGCAGTTGCCGCCAACAAACATCCCCATGACGAGCAAGGCCATCCTCCGCCGATCTCCAATACGGCCGACAGCGGGTACCATAGGCTCGCGAACGTCCAGGGCGTCACCGCGGCAGGACTCGATCCCTACTTTGCCGTCGGCCGGGACAAGCGCCGCGCGTCGCAGGTCGATCCAGCCGTGGCCTCGTCGCGGGCGACCGATACGCGTGTTCTCGTGAGCGAGGATCCAAAGGCAGCGATGGCAAAGAAGGTTCGTACCGCGACGGGCCGCATTTTGTACGCAGCTCGAAAGCACGTCGTGGAGCCCGTGTTCGGCCGCATCAAAGGCGTCCACGGCTTCGGCAAGTTCTTGCTCCGCGGCCTGGAACGCGTGTCCGCGGAACGGCAATTGATCTGCTTGACACACAACCTGCTGAAGATGCGGAAGCACGCCCCAAGCAAATCTTGATCTTCTACGCTACCGATGCGCGCCGAGGGCGCCAACGGGTCTCGACGAGCGCATCCAGGAACCCAAAAAACGGGAATACACGCTAATTTTTGGACAGACTCCTAGTGCCGCAAGTCAGAATTCATCGCCCACGAAGAACAATTGTTGGCTAGTTTATCAGCCTGGAGCGCGTCCATCGAGGCAAGTGCACGCCACGCTCGAGGGCCGCGGTCCGTCGTGGACGCAACCGTGTAGACGCGACGGAGCGCGTCCCTCGAGGGCGGCACACTGCGTCGCGGTCGCCGTCCAGCCATTTCACTTCCCATCATGTCGTGTCCAGATCGTTCCTCTGGCAGTCGAGGACGACTGGACGTTCCCTGTCCCGTCAATTCTGATTTCTCGCGGTAGACAATGCGCAGCGTCTCGCATTTGACTTTCCAGCCGAAATCCGCATAATCCTGTTACGGTCTGGGATTTTTGCGTTCGTCTGCCACTTGTCGCCTCGCCCTGGCGTCTCGAATGTGCACCTCCCAGCTTTGTGGAACGGCTACTGTTCACAGGTTGCCCTTCGGATGCGTGTTTCGGCAGTCCATCGCCGAACGATGCGTTTCGTTTGTCGGGCAACGGGCGAAACCTATTTTTCGCGAACGGCCGCTGGACGTGCTCGAGTTCACGTGCATCACGCATGCTGTGGAGATTTGCCAGAATGAATATCTATGTCGGAAACCTTTCCTACAACGCCACCGAAGACGATGTGCGGACCGCCTTCGAGCAGTTCGGCCAAGTGTCGTCGGTCAGCCTGATCCTGGATCGAGAGACGGGCCGTTCGAAGGGATTTGCGTTCGTGGAAATGCCCAACGAGATCGATGGCTGCAGCGCGATCGAAGGCCTGAATCTCCAACGGATCGCGGGCCGCGCCGTGACGGTCAACGAAGCGCGTCCACGTGAAGCCCGGTCGGGCGGCGCGCGCGGACGGCGATACTGATCTTCGCGCGAGCCTTCGGCGCACCCGGCATCACCCGGGCACGGCCAACTGGTCGATGAAACACGATTCGAAGCCGGGTATCAGGTTCAACTCGATCGTCTCTAGTTGCGCGCAGATTTTTTTGATCTCGTTCAGGGCGGTGCTGTCGACCAGCGTGAGGTATGCGCCGGCCAGCGAGCTATTGCCGATCAAGCTGACCTGCTCGGGACGGAACCCGGGCAACAGGCCGCTGCGAATCACGTTTTCGATGTCCATGTGGAACCCGAATCCACCCGCCAGATACAGCGTTCCGACATCGGCCGGGGCCAGACCGGCGTGATCCAGCAGACACAGGATGCCGGCCGCAATGGCAGCTTTGGCCTGCAATAGCCCGGCGACGTCGGCTTCCGAGATATAGATCGACTGGCCGTCCTTGCCCTCGGCAATCACAAATTCTCGCCCGTGCGTGCCCGGGCGGACACAAGGATGCTGCGCGGCCTCGGGCGTAAAGCGACCGGTCGGCCGCAACAGGCCGACTCGCCGCGTCTGGGCGATAAAATCGACATAGGCGGTGCCGCACAAGCCGACCGGCGACGCGTCGCCGATCACGTCGAGCACAGGCAGCGCGTCAGCATTGGCCAAGCGAACGTGGCTGATCGCGCCGTGACCCGCGCGCATCCCGCAACTCAGGCCCGCGCCTTCGAACGCAGGGCCGGCCGCGGTGGCGCAGCCCCAGAAACGCTCGCCGTGTTTGAGCACGATCTCGCCGTTGGTCCCGACGTCGACCAGCAAGCCGGTCTCGGCCCGATACGCCATTCCACTGGACAGGACGCCGGCAATGACATCCGCGCCGACGTAGGCTGCGCCGCCGGGCAGCAGGTGGACGGTCGAATCCGAAGCGATCGGCATCTTCAGCGGCAACTCGCGTTTGCGCAGCACGCGATGTTCCAGGAACTGGGGCGCAAACGGCGCCGTTCCCATCGGACTCGGATCGATCCCGGCGACCAGGTGCAGCATGATCGTATTGCCGGCGACGACCAGCGTTCGGATCTGTTCGGGTCGCATCCGGCTTTCCCGCACCAACTGTTCGAACAGAAATCTGAGCGTTCGTCCCACCACGGCGCGCTGCAGCCGTTCGACCATTTTGGGATCGGCGACGCACAGTTGGATCCGCGTGACCACGTTGTCGCCCAGCCGCACTTGCCCGTTCAAGGCCGAGGCTGTGTTCAGGACCTCGCCCGTGGCGAGATCGACCAGCACGGCGACCACAGTGGTCGTGCCTACATCGACGGCGATTCCCAACGCGGCGTCCGCATCTGCCGCCTCGGCCGGTCGAACCGACCAAGCATCCCCGACGTGCTCGACCACGAATCCCGCCTGCGGCACGCTCGCGTCCCACGAGCCCGCTGCCAGCCGCACCGGTAGATTGCCATCGCCACGGCGGATTGCCGCTCGACGCGCTGCCTCGCGCGCCGTCGCCCCGACATCCAAAGCGTTTTCGTCCGGCACGACTCGCTGCCATAACGGATCGTGCGTTCGCGAGACGTTGACTCGGAACGAAGTCACGACTTGCGGTTCGTGCGCCAGCAACGATCGGTCGGGAACACGGATCGTCACCTCGCCTTGGCGGGGCAGACAGTGCTGACAGCCCTGCACAACGCGCGGCTCGCCATCGGCCCGCACGGTCGTTCCGCAGGTTATCTCGATCAAGTCGCCCGACACCAGCTCGATCAGACATCCGTCGCAGAGGCCGCGCTGCCCGCAACGCGTGTTCAGCGGTGCGTCGACCTGACGCAACAAAGCCGTCAGCGGCTGCCCAGCGCGCGGGCCATCGACGGCGATCGTACGGGTCTGGTCGGTCAGACGAACAGTCAGCAGCGTGCGTTGTGTCATCAGCAGAACAGGTGATCTTTTCTGACGAGACCGCGCTCGTCCAGCTCGCGCGACGGCGTGCGCCAAGCCTCGCGGATTACGGCCCCACCTCAGCGCAGACGTGTATCTTTTTGCCTGTCGAGCGTCAAATTATAGCAGTTCGGCCAGCAGTCCCTCGCAGATCGCCTCGGGAATCAGATCCGCAAAGCCGTCTCGGACCAGCCTTGGATTGACGCCGACGCTTTCGCTCGTGGATTCGGCGGTTGATCGCCCTCGCTCGGAAACCGCCAAGATGACCGCATCGACGGACGTGGCCCATACGTCGAGCTCGGATTCAAGGCTCGCCGCGCCTCGAATGCGTGAACCGACGTCGGCGGTCACATCTGAGTGGAGCGGCCAAATTGACGCTGCCGCTTCGCCATCGTGCGCGTCGTTCCACGCGCGGACCGCGACGATTTCAAGCGCCGCCGCGGGACCTGGTTCCGATGACTCGCCCTCGCCGCCCCGCGTCGCCGAACGATTCAACATGTTGATGATCACCAGGACGTCGTTCGGCGTGATGGCGTTATCCACATTGGAATCAAGGAACCGCGGCGGGATGAATTGCCGTGTCGGCAACTCGGTCCGGCCCGGATGGGTGTTGATATAATTGATCGTTTCCAGAACGTCCAGAGGCGTGATCAATCCGTCATTGTTGACGTCGCCCGGGTTGGCCGAGTTCACCCAACTGGGCGCTGGAAGCGGCGCCGGGTCATACGCTGTCGGGTATGCCGATATGAACCACGGCCCCGGAAAGCCGCCCAATGTCGGTCCCTGCTGGTAGGCGAATGGTTCAGCGCTCAAGATGTCGAAACGGTGTATCTCGCCCGTTGTGCCGGCAAGGCCTTGCACGGCAAGAATCGCGTCTCCGACCCCGTCTCCGTTGCTGTCGATGAGCGCGCTATGGACCGGTGCATTGTTGCTGGCCCCGGTAAACGCATTCGGAATCGCCCCACGCAAATCAAGGCTCGCGTCGGTGGTGTTCCATTTCCAGACCTCGATTTGGGATCCGCCATTTACGCCCATGCCAACGATGATATCGGGGGCAGCGACCGCCTCGATCCGCCCCGTATCCAGCGTGACACCACCTTGAAAACGCGGATACGCGGCCTCGAACGGAAAGAATGTCTGCACGGGCGTCGCGACACCTCCGGAAACGTTAAATACCGTCACGGTGGCTTTGCTTCCCCCTCCCGTCCCGACAATAATTTCCGCTTTTCCGTCCGGCGCGTTGACGAATGACTGGTTCACCAGACTGCCCATGTCGGCTGCTGCGATGACTCCGCCGCCAATCGTCACGGTTGAAAACGCCTGAAATGCCAGGTCCGGCGTGGATCGAAACGCCGGACTCTGTGGATAGCGGTTCAAGAACACACGAACAGCCGTGGCGCCATATCCAGGAACGGTGACGATATCCGGTTTGCCATCGCCATTGAAGTCCGCGACCGCCAGAGATACGCCGCCATTGAAGGACGGGTCATAGGCTAGGAAATCGGGAAAGCCCGCAAGCGGCTCGCCGCTCGAGGTGAATATACGTACCTGTGCCGTGTGGTTGCGTCCCGGCGCAGCAATGATCTCGTACTGGCCGTCACCGTTCAAGTCTGCGACCGCGATCCGCGCCCCTCCCGTATAATTCTGTTCAAAAGCCTCGAATTGCGAGAGCACCTGCCCCGTAGCGCTGTCGATAACCTTGATCACCTGAGGCGTTCCAGGATTTTTGTCAGGACTCAATACCACGAACGACTGGGCGGTTGAACCGAAGTAGTGGCTGGGATCGGTGTCAGTGACCGATTGGTTCAGCGCGTCGCGGGCTGACACGCGACCGACGTTCGCGTACTGGCCGGCCGTGGCGA
>JAVYAJ010000027.1:0-18014 GCA_032229885.1 Candidatus Anammoximicrobium sp.
CTTCGGCCAAAAGAGGCACGCGCGCGGCGCCAGCCCTGGGGCGTTGCCCCAGGCTACGGTGATCGAAGGCCTTCGGCCAAACAGATTCTCGGGTTGCGGACGCTAGCCCGCGTCAGGATGTGAGCGAATCGGGCAAGGCGGCCCGAATCAGGTTCGCCGACAAGCGACAGAATATCTTCGAGCAGATTGTCCATTCGGTCGCGCCGCACAGCGGTTGGTTCAGCAGTCGAGTCTCCCGTAACCGAGCTGGCGTTTGATTGGGAACTGGCAGATGGTATGTGGGCAAATGATCATATCCACTACCTACTCAGCCTAGCCGGAAGAGGATTTCGGTGGTCACATCTATCGGGCAATCCCCGACCGATCGGGCTGCCGGCTGGGTACGCGTTGGGAACAACTTGCACACACACGGCAGCGCGAGTTTAGTACGCAACGTCCCGCGTCGGGAAGAGATCGCGGAGCGCAACTTGGGCAGAAGGCAAACTGGCATCCTGACGTGATCGACCACCTGACAAGCCTTCCTTTTGGATCGTAGCCGGTGCGTGCGATTCGCCTACCCCAACGTTGCAAAAACTGCCGCCTAAACAGCGAGACTGGGCAGGAGTCGCGCGAACCGCTCTTTGATCCATTGGCCAGTGCTGCGCTCTGGACGAATGAATCGCGCGCCGTTGGCGGCGGAGCGCGCGCAGCCGAAACACAGGGCTGCGCCCTGCGCTGACGAATCGCCTGGCGTTGACGGCCGAAAGCGATGGCGGCTTTGACGATGGGGGCTTCGACGAAGCTTGTGCCGTGCGGACAACGCGGCCGGAGGCCCACGTCTACGGTCCGTTCGGTGCGGGGGCGGCGACGAGCTGCTGGCAGAGCGTTAGCTTGGCCTGAGCGTCGGCCAAATCGCGAAGCTCACGTGAAAAGTACGGCGCCAAATTCTTGAGCGTCACCCACTCGCGCAGGTCGGCGGCCTGCCGGCTGAGCGCGCCGAGCGTCGCGGCTGGCGGCGCATCCTTCGCGGCGGTCGTCACCGCGTCGAGCAGCGCCCGCACCCGATTCTCGTAATCCTCGCTAATGGCCTGGGCTTCGGCTGCGACAGGATCCTGATCCTCGAAGCCGGGCGCGGCCAGCAAGTTGCGGTCCGGCTCGTTTCCGCTGCACAGCTCGACATCGTCGAACCATGCCTCGCCTTGAGGCTGGTGGAATTCGAGCAGCACCATGGCGGTCTTCACCGGACGGTCCGGATTGACGAGAATCTGCTTCTGCTCCCAGTCGTGCGTGCCCGACGAGAACGACACGGTATGGACTTCGGGCCACTGGCCGTCCTGATAGTCCACGTACAGGTGCAGGCAATAGGTGTTCCCCTCGCGCGCATCGAAATGCTGGCGACGCGCGGCCGGCGAATCGAGCTTGGGCGTCTCGACGGCGGGGATGTCCCGAGCCTTGCTGTAGCAGCTAGCCCGAATGGGCTGGGCAACGGTCTGGTCGAGCGAGACGAACTGCGCCGCGCCCTGACGGTTGTAGTATTTCCAACGCGGCATAGGACCGGTGTACGTGCCGCCCGCCAGGTTCAGGCTGCCCGCGCCCGTGCGCGCCATCGCGCCGTCCCATTTGCCGGCCTGACAGAACGTGGCCCAGGGCTTTCGCGTTGCGCGGACGCCGAACTCGCGATCCAAAGCCCGTTGGACGACTTGCCAATTCAACAGGTCCGCGATCCGTCGAAGGCGGGCCTTGACGATCGCATCGGCGCTGCCCAACTGGACAACGCTCGGGCCCGAGATCGTCTCGAAACTCAGCGTGTCCGCGGTCTGCCGCGCGGGCAACGTTCGTTCCGCAAACTCGTCGAACACCAACGTGTTGTCCGGCAGGCCAAGCTGACGCGCGTCACAGGCGACCCGTTCGGCGGATCCCGAGTCGATATGCAGAAAGATGCCATCCGCGGCGTCGCGACCGTAACGACTGACCCGAGGCGGCGTCGCGGCGTTGCGTCCGGTGATGCGATCAAGCCCGGCCGCGGCGCCGCGCATCTCCTTTACCTGGCCTACGGCATTGACCGTCACCCCGGTCGGTTTAACCTCGGCTTGCCCGCCGGACGCAACGGGTGCGTCCAGCGTCGCGCCGGGAATCGTCTGTCGGCCGGCGCTCACCAAAGCCCGTGACACGGGCGTCAACTTGCGGAACACCCAACGCTGATGATGATAGACGTCCGGCCGCGAGCGGTAGGCGGAATACCGAGCGCCGGCAGCCGTGCCGCCGTTGGTATAACCAAAGAACACGATGCCGTTGAACAGCTTGTTCTTCAAATGGGCGTCCAGTTCGCCGCTCGACAAGTGCTGCATCGTGAACTCGCCCAGAATGCCCCGCAGCCCTTTGGCTCGCATCTGGCGCGCGTAATCGAGCGAGAATGGAAATCCCTCGTTGCCAAAGAAATCGATATAGGCGAGGTACTCGTCCGGGCATCCATTGGCCGCGATGCCCAGTCCGTGGGCGTTCAAGCGCCGAGCCAACGTTTCGAGAAAAGCTTGCGGCACTTTTCCTGCATTGTCCAAGCCGATGCCCCCGTGGGTGATCTCGTCCTTTTTGAATCCTGCGAGATACCGGGCAATTACAGCTTGCACGAGCTCGTTCTCGGACGACAGGTCCATGCTGCCGTATACGTCGCCATAGGCCCCCTGCGGGTGATAGCGGACTTGCGCGTATTTCGACAAGCCTTTGACGCCGTAGGTTCGCTCCATCCAGGCATCGAAGGCCAACCGCGCGGCTTCCTCCTTGTCGGGCAGTTGACTGAAGTCGTAGCCCGCGCCTTTGAGAGAGGTCTCGACGATGCTGTTCCAATACCGAAAAACAGATATCCCGAGAGCCTTGATCGCCCGGGGATCTTCGCCGCCCCAGACCATGTCGTAGCCCAGCTCCGTCACATCCGGAATGTCGCGCGACGGCGTGCCAAAGGTGATGCCGATGCCGCCGCGCCACCCCGAAAAATTCGGCGCTGGCGCCGGAGGCTCGGCCTTCGCCCACGGCGGCGAGGCAAGCACCGTCAGCAGAAGTGCAAGGCCGACGCGGGATCCAAGCAGACAAATCTTTGAGAGCCGGACAAGTCCAGATCGCACCGTGCGCATACGCCACCTCTGAAACGAACACTGGAGACCGACTTGCGGCGCACAGACCTTCGCCATGCCCCATCACGGTTTATACGGTCGCCGCGCGTCGCGTTTCGACCGGGACGGCAGGCAAACCAAGCGTCTCTGATCCGGCGCGCGTCGGGCCGTATCGATGTTGCTCTGCTCGCGTGCGGATGCGTTGGCGCACGTGCGGAAGCTTGATGCTCGACCCGAATTGACCTCTTGATTTCACACAGCCTCACGCAAAGGCCCAAGAATACTTCTTGGCGGCTTCGCGCCTTTACGTGAGATCATCGTCATTCAGAAGATCATTTCAGACCACATCCTTAGACGTAGTCTCAGCACGACGACCTCACTGAATCACGCGAGCTTCGATCGAGGCGACCTCGCGATTCGTGAACTCGTCGGTCAGATACCACTCCTGGTACAGACGCTCGATCTCGTTGAGCCGCCCGGCAACCGACGCTTTGGTCAGCGTGCGCTGCACGTCTTTAGGACGCTCCTCATCCCGAATCGGCGGCCGGACTCGCTCGGCAGGCTCCTTGTACCCCGGATCGAAGACCAAGACTGGCAGGGTATCCGCGGGCGACAGATGACGCCACAAGAACGCCTGCATCTTGTCTTCCGCCGGCACGGCTTGGCCAACGATTTCTTGGTCGCCAACCTTGGCGGTCCCCACCACCGTGACGTCAAGCGGACGTTCCGTTTCGGCCAAGCTGGTCTTCAGGGCCAGGCCGACGGATTCCTTGTCCGCCGCCAGCGTGGCTCCGCCCGATTCGAATCCCTGCGGCAGGTCCTTGAAGTTCAGGCTGATCGGCCCGTTGAACCCGTCTCGGCGAATCGCGAACACGGTCACCGTGGCGGAACCTTTGCTGGGCATGACGATCCGCGACGGCGCTACGCGCAGCTCGAAACTGGGCCGCGGCGGGCTGATCCGGAGTCGATAGGCAACCTCTTTTCCAGCCTGACGTCGCGTATCGCCAATGTGGACAAAATACTTGCCGTCGGCAGGCAGCTTGACCATCACGTACGAATCCGCATGGTCGGTGTTCAAACCCGAAGCAACGTCGAAATGATCGTCGTTCAAGGCGATGATCTTGCCTTCGGCATTGCTGATCTGCACCATCGAATCCATCGGCGATCCCAGGCGCCGCGCCTGAACCTCGGCAACGATCGTCTCGCCGGCTTTGCCCTCGATCTCGAATACATCCCAATCACCGGGGCGATCCGATCGACCATTGACGATCATGGGCAGCGTCAATTTCTGCGCCGCGCCCGGTTCGTCGTTCGGCTCCTGCTCGATGCATTCGGGCAGCGTATCCAACACGAACGGGACATAGTTGGAAGACATCTCGCCGTTGGTGGCCGCCAACAGATACCGCCCCGGCGGGGCATCCTTCGGTGGCGGCGACAGCTTGGCTTCGTCCAGGTTCCAGCCTTCCATTTCGATTGCCACCGAATCGCCGACTCGGCCACCCAACGGGAAGATGCTCGACACGTAAGGTATCTCGCCGATCGTGATCCGATAGACAAAGCTCTCGCGCCCACGGAACAGCGCTTCGTTGATGGTCAACAAATAGTCGCCGTCTTCGGGGACTTCATAATAGATCAGGGGATCGGGATTGAAGCGAAAGTCGTCGTTGTACGCGACCTCGTTGCCATGCGGATCATGCAGTCGAAGAACGGCCTGGAACCACCCGGGGACTCCGTCCGGAACATAGGGAATCAAGGCTCGGGCTTTGGCGGACATGACCAGCCGCTGTCCCTGGCTGGCGTGAAAACGATATTGATTGATCTCGCCCGCGGCGAGCTGTCCGTTCATGGTGCAAGGCACCGAGACTCGCAACACCTGTTCTTCCGGAGGCCGCTTGCGTTGAGCCAGCTCTTCGCGCCCCAGCACGGGAAGCTGCATGGTCTTCATCGGTTTGCGGGCGACTTCGGGGACCTGACCCACGTAAAACGGCAGAGCATTCGAAATGCCTCGCTTGGTGACGACGCGAATCTCGCGTCGCCCTGGCTTGGCGTCAGGATCGATCGTGACTTCGGCAAACACGAGTTCGGTCTGCGAACGGACCGCTGGCGTGCGTTCGTCTTCCGCAAAGACGCTTTGAATCCGATTGATCAAGTTCTGTTTCCCGACTTCTTTCTCCGATTTTGAGTCGCCTTCCTTCGCCTCCGAGGCGGCCTTGTCGGCAGCCGGTTTCGCCGAAGCGTGCTTTTCCAGCTTGGCCGTGCAGTAAATACACTCGGTGGCGTCCAAAGGGCTTGCCCGTCCACAGGCCGGACAGATTTGTTCCTCCTCCTCTTCCTCTTCGGTCACAACCGGAGGGCCGATCGGCGCAGGAAACTCCCACCATGCCATCTTGGCGGCCATCTCGTCATCCACGACTGTTTCCGCTTTGCGCAATTCTCTCAGTTGCTGTTGAAGCAGCCCCAACTCTTGATTGCCCAGCACACGGTAATAGTCGACCAAACGCACCTCGACGCCTTCGCCGCTCACGATCAGTTGATCGACGTTGGCCAGGGCTTGCCCGCCCAAGCGAATGGGAAACGTCGTTCCCTGTTGTCCTCCCGCCGGATAGACAAATCCGATGTACTGGTTTTGCGCCTCAGCCGAAGACACCCCGGCCAGCGCGATAGCCAGACCCCACACTGCAAAGCGACTGAGCTGGTTCATGGACTCCTCATATTCTCTATCTACTGAGACGTGCGCTTTCCAATCACCCGATTGTCCGTTGGCCGACGACGCTCCGGTTTCCTCGTCATCCGCGCTGGCGAACTGTACCGCACGCGAAGACAACCGATCGAGCGTCGTCGCCAACACTTCCTATCATAGACCAATTGCCGCCGTCTCACACGAGGCGATTGATCCAGACAACAGCAGCTACGCCTGCGACGCGTGACAATCTGCCGCTCGCGCCCAATAGTACACGCCGCTCGGGCCGCGGCGACGATCGTTCTGTTCTTTCACAACCCGACAGGGAAAACCGCGACGAGCAGAGGGGGGCTCGCCGCGGAACCGCTGCCCGCGCCTCAGCGGTCACTGGTCATCCGATGGCAAATCCAGAACGCAAGAAGCGGAGCTTGCGTTCCCATCAACCATCGGCCTACAACAGTTCTTCCAGCAATCCGGCCGACTTCATGCGCTCGTTCTCTGTATCCAGCACGTACGCGTCAAGTCCCCAGGGATGCGGAAGCTTGGCCGTGGCGTCGATGCCGGCCAACAGGTAGAAAGTGCCCAGAAGATCGGCCGGGTATACGGGCCTTTCGGCCACGAATTGACCGATCTTGTCGGATTTGCCGACAACTCGTCCGCCTTTGAGTCCGCCACCCGCAACCAATACCGTGAACACGGCGCCGTGGTGATGCCGCCCCCCGTTCCACGGCGGCGCCCAATCGATCTGCGGCGGTCTGCCGAACTCGCCGGTGCACCAGACCAGGGTCGAATCGAGCAGCTTCTTTTCGCTCAAATCCGCCAGCAAGGTAGCTAGTCCCTGATCCAACAGGGGGCATTGACGACGCATGGTTGGGAAATGATTCGAGTGCGTATCCCAACCGCCCGGAAAGCTGATCGTGATGTACGGCACGCCGGCTTCGACCATGCGCCGCGCGGCGAGACACTCTTGCCCGAACGTGTTGCGGCCATAGCGGTCGCGGAGCGCGGCCGGTTCGTTGCTCAGGTCGAACACCTCTCGGCCACGTCCCAAGATCAACCCATACGCCCGCTCCCGCGCGTTTTCGATGGCCTCGATCCCCTCGTCATCGGCCATGCCATAGCCCAACAAGTTGACCTTGTCGACCAATTCGCGACGGGCGACCTGGCGGCCATCAGCGATGCCTCGATTGATGATGCCCTGGACTTCGAATCGCTCGGCATTCGGATCTCCGCCCGTCGAGAACGGTTTGTATCCTGGGCCAAGGAAGCCTTCTTCGGAAAACCGCCCGGCCGCTTGCAGCATGACGATGTAGGGGGGCACGAGGCCCTTGTATTCGTTCCTTTTGAAATACGTGAACATGGCGCCGACGCTGGGATAGGCCAGACGTCCGCCCGGCGCGTGGCCGGTCTGCATCAGATAGGCCGCCGTCTCGTGTCCGTTGTTTCCGTGCGTCATGCTCCGGACCAACGAGAACTTGTCAGCCTGTTTGGCGAGGTGCGGGAACAGCAGGCTCAGTTCGATATCGCCCACATTGGTGGGGATCACTTTGTCGAACTCGCCCATCAGGTTGTACCCGGAACCGGGTTTCGGATCCCAGGTGTCGTTATGAGACATCCCGCCCCACAGGAAAATTTGGATCACCGACTTGATGCGGCCGTCCTTGACTTTGGCCTTGGCCGCCGCATCGCGAGCCTCTTTCTCCTCGGCCAGTTTATCGTCCGGAGTCTTGTTGGGTTCTGCCGCGAAGGCCCCGGCGCTCAAGCTGCCGGCCGCCATCAGACTCGAGGCCGTCAAAGCGCCTAGCTGCAGCGCCTCGCGCCGCGAGACGGACGGCTGATTATCCGGCGTGTGGTTGGTACTCATAATCTCAGTTCTCCTTCCGCTCCCGCTCGGAGCTTGATCTTAGGAAACCGACCGTTCGAACCAAAGTGAACGCGGCCTAATGCCGCAACAGAAACTCGGGACTGTTGATCAACGCCCACGCCAGATCAACCCAGACGTCGCGCCCCTTCGAGGCTCCGCTGTCGGCGTGTTCGGTGGCAGCCTTGATATCCTCTTCAGTGGGAAATCGCGACAGAATCGCCAAATAGATGCGCTCCAGGATGTCTCGCGGCTGACCGCCCGCGGAAATGAGCGCCGTGAGTGTCGAACTGCTCTGAAGCTTGTTCTGGATCGCCGCCGCATTCAGCATGTACAACCACTGTGGCGTGGCCATCTGACTAATGCGTTCGGCTTCTAGCCCCGTGTCCCGTCCTGACCGTCCGAACAGGGCCAGGAAGGAACTGGTGATACTGCCGTCGGCCAGGCCGACCGCGCGCATGCTGCTGGGAATGTACGTAAAAGGCTCGGGGACGGCGCTGGTGTACAGATCCGTCGCGCCCGTGATGTTGTTCAACGCGTCGATCAACACCTCGGCCTCGATCCGCCGCAGCGGATAGCTGGCAAAGTTGGCGATCGCCTCCGGTTCGTGGTGTCGGGCGATGGACGAGAACTGGTACGTGCTCGAGTTGAAAATCAACCTTTGCAGATGCTTGATGTCCCAGCCGCTCGAAACCAACTCGCTCGCCAGATAGTCCAACAGCTCCGGGTTCGACGGGGGGTTGTCGTCGCGGAAATCGTCCGCCTCCTGGACGATGCCGCGGCCCATGATCCAGGCCCATGTCCGATTGGCGATCGCGCGGGCGAACCACGGATTCTCAGGCCGGATCAACCAGTCTGCGAACACCTCGCGCGGATCTCGATCCGGAGGAACCGTGACCTGCGTGCCGTCCGGAAAAGCGGCAGTCAGTGGCCCGTTCCGGCTGATCGGTTCGGCCAACCCCTGGGGGATCTGGTTCGTCGCGGTCACGGCCTTGGCGATCGCGTCGATCCCCGGCGCAACGCTGCCCGGGACCGCGCTCGATTTGAGCGGATCCCAGAAGACGATTTCCTCCTTCCATTCGCTGGTGGGCTTATAACCAACCTGGGAGAAAAACGCGGCCATGCCGGTTCGGCGCTCTTCCGGCCAGAGGTGAATCCGCGTGCTCATGAAGGTCAGCGCCACGGCACCCGCGATGTTCTCGGGAGTCTCGTCTTGGATTGCGCGGTAGAAATTGACCGCGCCTACGCGGAAATTGCTTCCGCTCGACGTCAGCAGTTCGCGGGCAAATTGATCGTAGGGCTTATTCTTGGCCAACGATTCCCATACCCAGCGATAGTAGGCCTGAGCCGCATTGGGCCAGAGGGTCACGGGGAACTCGGCCTTGATCCTTAAAATATCACTCCACTTCATCGCCCAATAATCGGCGTGGGAGGTCTGCCCCAGCAGGCTGTCAATCAGCGCGGCCCGTTTGTTCGGCGCCGTATCCAAAATAAACGTCTTCGCGATCCCGGCCGGAGGGATCGTGCCGGTGATATCCAGATACACGCGTCGAACGAAGACCGCGTCGGCGCATCGGGTGGGCTCGATATTGAGCGTCTTCAGCTTGGCAAACACGATTTCATCGATCCGGTTGGCCGGTTTCGGCGTCTCCGAGCTGTCGACGACGCTCGCGATGCGCTCGGACGCGACCAAGCGATACAGGGCCGCTTTGGCCTGTTGCGCCTTGGTTCGCCCTTCGTCCGCCGCCGCCATACCCGCCATGTACGCCGCCCGCGTTTTGTCCGCTTCCTCTTTCACGGGAATCGCGGCGGCTTCGGCTTCTTGCGCAGCTTTTTCATCGGCCTCGTGAGACTCCTTCGCGGCGGCGATGCGTTTCTTGAGGTTCTCTAGGCCTTCTTCGGCCGACTTTTTGCGAGCCTCGGCCCGCTCGAGGGTCTGGCCGGCATTGGTCGCCTGGACCGCCGCCTGTTCCAGACTTTGAGCAGCGGGCGTCAACGCGGTTTTGGCGTCATTGGCCGCTTTGCGTTTGGCCGCCGCATCGGCAGCGGTCTGCTGGTGCGCCGCGTCGAGCTGAAGGATGTCCTTGGCCGCGTCCAGCGCCGCTTGAGTTGCCGTCGCGACGGTCGCGGTTTGATTCTTAGCGGCGGCGAGCGCCTCGTCGGCGGTCTTCTTCGCGGCCTCGGCTTCGGTCGCCTTTTGAGCAGCCGCGCTGGCCGCGGCCTGGGCGGCTTGCTCGCCGGACTGGGACTGGGCGAGCGCCGCTTTGGCGTCCTCGGCGGCCTTGCGCTTGGCGGCAGCCTCGTCAGCCGCCTGCTTTTTTTCCTCGTCCGATTTGCCCGCGTCATCCGCGACCTGCTTGGCTGCCGCTTCGGCGGCCTGCGCCGCCTCGTCCGCGGCCTGCAAAGCGGCCGTGGCCGTCGCGACCTGATTCTTGGCCGCGGTCAACGCGTCATCGGCCGTCTTGCGGGCCGCTTGAGCTTCGGCAACCTTTTGCGCAGCCGCGTCGACCGGCGCTTGCGCCTGCTGTTCGGCCTGTTGCGCCTGGGCTAGTTGGGCGGCGGCGGCCGCAGCGGCCTTTCGTTTGGCGTCCGCTTGAGCGACCGCCTGGTTCTTTTCCTCAGCCGCCTTCTCTGCGGCCACCGCGGCCTGCTCGGCGGACTCGACCGCGTTAGTCGCAGCCGTGATCTGCTTCCGGGCTGCCTCCAACGCGGCGTCGGCCGTTTTCTTCTGCGTCGCGGCGCGGGCCACCGCCTGCGAGGCGGCTCCGATTGCCTTTTGGGCCGCCTGGTGCGCCGATTGCGTCTTGGCCAATGCGGCCTTGGCCTCGGCCGCCAATTTATGTTTGGCCGCCACATCGGCCGCAGCCTGCTGCTTCTGCTCGTCCGAACCTTCTTTGGCAACTTCCTTGACCTGCGCGTCGGCTGCCTGAACCGCCTGCTGAGCGGCTTCGTTCGCAGCAGTCGCGGCGGCGAGCTGGCTCTCGCTCGCGGCCAAAGCCTCGTCGGCGGCTTTCTTCTGAGCCTCGGCTTCGACGATCTTTTGCGGGGCTGCCTCAGCTTTTTCCGCCGCGGTCTGTTCGCCTTTTTGAGCGCGTTCCAACGAAGCCTTTGCCGAGTCGGCCGCCTTTCGCAACGCGGCTGCCTGTTCGGTCGCTTTTTTCGCGTCGTCGGTCAGCCGATTCGCGGCGTCGGCTGCGACCTTGGCGGCAGCTTCGGCTTCTTTAGCCGCCTTTTCCGCCGCATCGTAAGCCGCCTGCAACGGCGCGGCGACGGCGCGCGCCTCTTCGAGCGTTTTGTCCAACGGCGGTTTAGCCTCGGCTGCCTCGGCCAAAGCCTTGACCGCCTCGGGAACGGCCGCTTCGGCTTGCGCCAAGTCCTTGACGCCAGGCTCGCCGGCCAGGTTCTTCGCGTCGTTCGCCTTTTGCCGAGCCGCCGTCGCAATCTTGTTGGCTTCGGCATAAGCCGTGTCAGCCTTGCGCATCGAGTCTCGCAACGGGCCGATCGCCGCTTGCGCCTCGACAGACGCCTTCTGAGCCGCCTCGAACTCGGCCCGCGCCTTGGCTATCTCGGCCGACTCGGTCGCTGCCTCGGCTGGCTTCGCCTCGTCGCCGGCGCGAAGCGTCGCCCACGACAACGTCGCAAGGATCCCGATCAATGGGACAAACAATTTGATTCTCATCGCAAATCGCCTCGAAGAAAAAGTTCACAGGCGGGCTTCTCGTAGTCAAGCAATCCCTGGATCTGACAGCCCCGGACCGCATCGATTTTTCACGACGCGCGCCTCGACGCTCAGACCAGCGAGGCCACAACGCTTCTTGAGATTATGTCCTTGAGATCTTGTCGAGCCGTTCAGTCAAGGCGAACACACAGCGCCTGCCGGAATCGCGACGTCGTTCTCTCGGTCACGCGCATTTGCCATCGATCACAGGCAAATCGTTCATGGGGGTGAGTTTCGAAGGCTGAGTCTCAAACGCGACCGTGTGTTGCTTGCGGCTGGCCTGAAGGCAGGGGGTGCTCCAGCAAAAATATATCAACACAACTACGGCGTTGCAAGAGGCTGAACCGTGAGATCCGGCAAGTCCGCTCTTTTTTGGGGAAACTGCTTTGCGCGGTTTGGCAGGTCCGGTTACCGAATGCCGCCACTCGTACCCGCATGAGTTCTGGGTGTGAGTAGATGGTGACCCACATATCTCACTCGTGCGATACGCAAATCGTGAGGGCACACGACTGGATTCCTAAGACTGGATAGATGGCGAAGAGAAAGCGTCACCGCCTTCGTTCCATCCGCGGAAATTTTGCCCACAGGCGGTACCGTTGCCGATCCTTGCGCGATGATCGCATTGGATTGATAGGGAGAAAAAGGCGAGACACTCTGGAACTCCATTTCACGAGGCCGCAAGCAAGCTCTTTGTTCCGGTTGGTGTCGCACAGCCTTCGGTACCCGTCAAGGAACCACTTTTCGTGTTCGTCCGTACTGATGATGTTGTGATCCGGGGCAGGATTCGCCGGTTAGACGCCACTGCCGGTGCGGAAGACTCGAAGCGAAGTCCGCCCTGCCAGGCGTCATTCCGGGCTACCGGAAATGCAGCCGGCCACGACGGGGTGTAGCCCTCCAATGTGCCCCGTCCGCCAAGCGTCATTCTGGGCCACAGAAAAGGCAACACCTGAAACTTGCGAGGAAAGCCGCTTGTCGTCGTTTTGTTAGCCCTACGATCTTTTTCCGGCCGCTGCGTCGTCCAGGTTAGTGCGACGTCAAGGCTAAATATTGTGGGTATCCGCGATTGCCAGGCGTGGGAATTCTTTGCTCTGGCGGTTGCGACAACCCGAAAATTATGATCGGACAACGGGCTAGGCGGAGTTGTTGGAAGTGCCGCGCCGAATAAGATTGGCTCGTGTTCATTCATTGGCGTTGCTTGAGCGAAGGGCCCGTAGGACACGCGGTTACGCCAGGTTGACCACGGCCCAGATTGTGCGAGCGGACCTGAAAATGCGAAAGCACTGGAAGCGCACGCATATCGACGTTCTGTGACGTTTCCAGAGAAGCCGTTTTTTTCGGAGGTTAAATCAAGTCTGGACGACGCCGGGATTCTTTACAGACCTTCAGGATCGTATTCTGGATACGAGTCGATGGTTCGTGGGAGTTAGCGTGAGAACACTCGGAAAAACAGCGTGTATAGGCCGGATGCGTCGTCGACATCGCGCTAGCGTCGGGCCGGTTGCTGCCGCAAGCACGAGAGGCGTGGCGAGGATGGATGTGATAAAACATGCCGCGTGCGTTCGCCGGAGATCGGCACGGGCTTGGATCTTGGTGGGCGCGTTGGCTCTTTACTGGTCTGCGTTGTGTATTGCCACGCATCTGCCCGGTCGATTTTTGGCCGGGACCGGCCCAATCGCGTCTGACAAGACGCTGCATTTTCTAGCTTATGGCGGGTTGGGCGCGCTTTTGGCGGCATCGCTGCGGCTTCTGGGCCTCGTTCCTCGACACAGCGTGTGGGTTGCCTTGATCGTGGCGGCGATGTACGGAGTCCTGGACGAGTTGGGGCAGATCCCCGTTCCCGGACGCACGGCGGAGCTAGGCGACTGGATCGCCGACGTCATCGGCGCGACCATCGGGGCGGGCGGTTGGTGGATAATGGCGTGGGTGGTGCGAGCCAGAGATGGCGATTGCGCGGCACAAAAAAAGCCGAGTCCACCCTGACTCGGCTCTCGGCTTCACGCTGTGGGTCTCCCGGTGAAGTCTGCTGTCAGAAGGCTGGGGATCAGTCGCCCCAATCGTCGATCCCCAGTTGGCGTCTGAGGTCGTCGAACTGCTGGCGGAAAATGTCTTTCGACGAATGCACGTGTTCAGCCTCGGTGATGAAACGCATCTCGTCCAACCGGCGCAGCCCCTGTTGGCGCAGCCCGTGCTCAAAAGGAACGAGCGGATCCCCGTAACAGATCAACAGTTTGTGCTCGTCAAACTGGACTTCTTGGCGTTGCCGTGGATTGATCACGGCCAACCCCGTGCAGCCGTCGTTGAGAATCAGCTCTTCGAAGTCCAGCAAGATGCTCTTGAGAACAGCCAGATCGATGTGCTCGCGGTACAGGTCGTCGTGCCCTTCGCTCCGCCGCTGGTGGCTGGTCTCCAGGACGACATCGACATCGTCACCCAAGGGGTCGAGCGAGTCGAGGAACAGATCGAACAGCAGTTCGGCCGATACGGCGGCCATCAGCACCGGAATCTCGACGCCGCCGGACTCGTCGCGGTACGTGTCGAACCGATAGCCTTGGACGGGCCGCACCTGCACGTCATACGAAGGCCGCACCGCGTCCGTCAAGCGAAAGTTGCCGTACTGAGAAATTCGCATGTGCGCCTCGAGCGCATCCTCGCCCAAGTCTTCAAAGCTGGTGTGTCGGGGGCGGCCGGTGTCTGTGTTTCCGAGCATATTCTGGAAAAACTGCTTCAGGAAGCTCATCTGAATCCTCGTAGATCCGCAAGCGGGCCGCCCGGCGCTGATGTTGTCTTGCTGCTTGGTTCTGCGCGCCGTGCGTCCGTGTCTCTGATGCTAATCTAGGTCACATATCGGGACGCGAGGCGATCTGCGCGTCATTTTTTGCCGAGTCTCGTCCGGTCGACGTTTCGAGCGCGCATTGGCAACCGAACAGATGCGCGCGGACGAAAACGGCCGTGTGGGGAGTCTCGAGCCTCGTGGCCGTCGATCCCGTCGGGACAGGGAAATCTAGCATCGTCGCAGCGTGGGTGCGGGAGTGCGCACCCGACTTTTCTGGGAATTGGGGGCCTCGTCTGTCGCGGCTGCTGTTCAGCGAAAGTTTTCGTTCTTGGCTCTCGCGTGTCTTTGTCGTGCTCGGTTTTGTTATATTGCTCGGGGTGTGTCCTTCGTCGAAGGCGCAGCGTTGGTCCGGCGTGCGATGCTCAGGCCTACGAAAACGCCGGACGTCCAGGCCGCGCCGTGGCGACGGCCACGCGACGCGCGCGGCAATGGCTGCCCGAACGGCATATCCCGTGCGGCCAAGGCGGACCGGACTCCGCCCTACAGACTTCCATTCCGAGCCGCGCGCCGGATACATCCCGATTTATGGAGCGGAGACTGGCTGGAATGGCCCGCCTTGTTGTTCATCGATCGATGGTTCTAACCGCGCTGCTGGCGCTGGCCGCCGGCGGCTGTGCGCGGGACGGGGCGTCGCCCGTCGTGGACGACGAAACGGCGGCCGGCGAGAACGGCAAGTCGTCGCCGGGCGACGTGTCCGGCCCTGCGGCAGGCGAGCAAACGCGCGCCGGCCGCAACGAATCCGCCGATAACGCGGCCAGCGTCGAATCGGTGGACGCTTGGCGGCCGATTGTCGCGGGCGCCCAGCGGGACGAGATCTGGATGGCTTGCTCCGTCAACAACGCCAAGATCGGGTATACCCACTTGGTCATCGAGCCGGCCGTCGACGATGGGCGCGCCTGCCTGCGATTCCAGTACGACGACGAGCTGAAATTGCGCCGATTCGATACCGAGACGATCATCCGCACTCGGTTGACCAGCCTCGAGACATATCACGGTCGGCTGTTTTCCTTTCGCAGCGAGATGCGGGCCGGCGCTGGCACGACCATCGCCGACGGCCGTGTCACGGAGGGCCAGTTGCAACTGCGGACGACCAACGAGGGCAAGACGCAAGCACAGGCGCTGCCCTGGCTGCCCGAGTACGGCGGCTTCTTCGCGGATCAAATGTCGCTGCGACGCCAGCCTCTGCGGCCCGGGGAGGGTCGACGCCTACAAACCCTGCTGCCGGTGATGAATGTACTGGGCGAAGTTCATTTACAGGCGACGGACTGGGAAGCTGTCGAGCTGCCGACCGGCTCGACTCGGCTCTTGCACGTCGACGTGACGACAACCGTTCGGACGACGCAGCTTCGGTCGGTTCTGTGGGTCGATCGGCAGGGCGTGGTCCATAAACTGAAGGACCTACAGTTGGGCATGGTGGCCCTGCTGACGACGCGCGACGAGGCGATGCGTCCGGGTTCCGGCGGCGGGTACGATTTGGGATTCGACACGGTGGTGCGCGTGAACCGCCCGCTACGGGATCCGCACCATACGCGGCGCGTCGTGTACCGCGCGTGGCTAACGACCGGCGACGTCCAGTCTCTGTTTGTAAATTGCCTGTCTCAGCGCGTCCAGCCATCCCGCGCGGGGGGCGTTGAACTCACGGTTCAGGCCATCCGGCCGGACCAGCCGTCCAGCGTAGCCGATCAGCGCATCGATCCGCCGACCGAAGCGGACCTTGCGGCCAGCACGATGTTGCAGAGCGATGATCCGGAAGTTCTCAAACTGGCGCAGTCGGTCGCCGCGAACGAGTCCAGCCCGTGGACGATCGCCGTGGCGTTGGAAAGCCTGGTCAAACGCAAGATCCGCTTGAAGAACTACTCGACAGCGATGGCGACGGCGGCCGAGGTGGCGCGATCGCTCGAGGGCGACTGTACCGAGCACGCCATGTTGCTGGCTGCCGTGTGCCGCGCTCGGCGAATCCCGGCGCGCGTGGCGATTGGACTGGTCTATTACTCGGCTGCCAACGGCTTCGCGTACCACATGTGGACCGAGGTTTGGATCGCCGACCGTTGGGTTCCGCTCGACGCGACACTCGGCTTGGGCGGCATCGGCGCGGCGCATCTGAAGCTTGCCGACGCGAGCCTACAGGGCGCGGACGCGCTGGTCGAGTTGCTGCCCGTCGTCCAGGCTTTGGGCCGGCTGCGGCTGGAGATCGAGTCCGTCGACTGAGGCGACGTGGGCCCCCAGCGGCCGCCTACAAGCGGTGCGGCGGCGCTTTGGCTGATATCCGGCCGACCCGACAACCGGCCACGTGGCGGCGCGTCGCCACGGGCGGCCATCGGCCGCCGCGCGGCGTTCAGTCTCGCAACCAGTCCGCGACGTGCTCGCGGACAAAGACGTCGTCGATCAAGTGCGGATACGCCCGGCATACCCGATCAAGCTCGGAGGCCTGGTCGGGGCTGAGTGTTTCACGCTCGTCCAGGCACCACGTGCCGGCCAGCAAGCCCTGGCGGCGGAGGATCTCGTGAACGCCGGCGATGCAGCCGGCAAAGCCGTTGGCCGCATCGAACAAAGCGGCGTTCATATCCGTCACCTGAGATGCGGTCGTCAGCAGGCTGGCGGGAACGGTCCCCGCGTCGCGCGCCTGTCGGCACGTCTGCAGCAGGGTCACGGCCGATCGCGTCCAACAGGCCCAATGACCGAGCAGACCTCCGGGGATCCGCAGCCGTCGCTCGCCGGCCGGCGTCGAAACGACAAACTCGGTCAGCAGGTCCAGTACGATGTTGTCGTCGTTGCCCGTGTACAGCGCGATCTCCCGCGAACGGCCGACGGCCGCGACCGCATGGATCACGTCTAGCGTCTGGTAGCGATTGAACGGCGCGACCTTGATCGCCACGACGTTCGGGATTTCGGCAAAGCCGCGCCAGAATGCGCGAGACAAAATCCGACCGCCGACGGCCGGCTGGAGATAGAAGCCGACCAGCGGCAGTTCCGCGGCTACCGCTCGGCTGTGCGCCAGCAACAGTTCATCGCTGGACGAACGCAGCGCGGCCAATGACAGCAACCCGGCGTGGTAACCCAGTTCGCGGGCCAGCCGCGCCTCGCTGACGGCCTGTGGCGTGGGGCCGCACACGCCCGCGATCAACACGGTCCGGCGGTCCGCCGCAGCGTCGCACGCGGCCACCGTGCGGGCGGCCAGTTCCAAAACGGGTCTCAGCAGATCGTGCTGCGGATCGCGAATGGCGAACTGCGTCGTATGGACGCCGACCGCCAGTCCGCCGGCACCGGCGGCGTGATAATAGCGAGTCAACGCGCGCTGACGGCGTTCGTCCAGGCGGCGTTGGGCGTCCAACGCCAGCGGGTGGGCGGGGATGACCTGTCCCGCACGAAGCATTTCGGCGACCCACAACGGCGGCAGGGGGAACGGACCGGTCATGGTTGGCAGATTCCGGTAACGGTAGGGGCAGGCGGTCGAGCTGGACGGGCGTCCGCAGTACGAGATCCCCGTCCGAACCGCGCAAAGGGGCACCGCGAGCCTGCCAGGTTGCGGACGTTGTAACGATTCGCCCGGCCAACGTCAACACGGGCAGGCGCTCAAGACAAGGCGGAGGCTGCGCCGGCGCATCGAACGGATCGCTGCTGGCAAGGCATCCGTTGCGAGGCGCAGGGCCATGCGAACAGGCTTTGATCGCGGATTAGAGTCTTAGTTCGTATCATGCGCGCACCGTGCGCGCATCTTGTACATTAGTCTGTACAGCATACTTTCGGGTTGCTGGCACTAACCCGCGTTAGGTGAAATTGGAGTTGGATGATTGTTGCGCAGCACAGACGACGGGAAGCGTGTTGGCCGAAGGCCA
>JAVYAJ010000028.1:0-17782 GCA_032229885.1 Candidatus Anammoximicrobium sp.
ATCCGCGGACGTTGGCCGCCGAAGACGCAGAAGGACGCAGAAATTTTTCGCTGGCTGAAAACATTGTTAAAAACTTCACGATGTTTGAGGTTAGTAGGCCAGAGTGTCGTCAAGGCCAAACGGTGGGATGGCCGCGATTGGTAGGCCGGGGAATTCCAAGCTACGCCGAGTGCGGCAACAGAGAAATTATGATTGGGCCACGCACTACGCTCTGGTGATGCAGGGCCTACGACCAATCTGGTGAATGTGGCCTACGGCCAAAATGCCCGGTTACGGCGTCGCAACCTAGGAGCGTGTCCGAGTATTACGAAATACCACAATAGGTTGTGTTGCTAGCGATCGCGCCTCCACAACATGTTGTGGGTCGAGCCCATTTCTCGGACACGCTCCTAGGGCGTTGCCCTAGGCTACGGTGATCGATGGCCTACGGCGAACATGCTGAATCCTCGCCGCTTGCCAGCGAGTGTTTTTAGGTTGCGTGGCCACGAACCAGCGGGCATCGCGGGGTGCTGTGCGGCCTGCTCTCGTGGCCGGTTTGCCTCAATGACTCGACGGCAAGCGCCGAGGATGGGGACATCATCCATTGACGTAACCCCGGGCCACGCCAGCAACTCAAAAGTATAGTAAACAACCTAGCGTACAAGATGCGCGTGACGCGGGCAGCGTACGAAGTAAGACTCTAGTGCACCGTGCCCGAAGCCCCGCCGGTCGGCGCCGCGGTCCAGCGGTCCAGCCAGTCCAGCACCGTGTCGTGCCACTGGATGCTGTTGTGGGGTTTGAGAACCCAGTGATTCTCGTCCGGAAAGTACAGCAGTTTGCTCGGGATCCCTCGCCGCTGCAAGGCCGTGAACGCAGCGATTCCAGCCGTGTCGACCACGCGGAAATCGAGTGCTCCGTGGATCACGAGCATGGGCGTCCTCCAATTGCCCACATGGTCCACCGGGTTGTGTTTGGCGTATGCGGCCGGATTCTCCCAGGGCGGGCCGCGGTGCTCCCATTCGGGGAACCACAGTTCCTCGGTCATGAAATACGCAGCCCGCTCGTCCAGATTGCCATCGTGCGCAACCAGGCATCGAAACCGATCGGGCCACAGGCCGGCGATCCAGTTGATCATGTACCCGCCGTACGACGCGCCCAACGCGGCGACCCGGTCTCCGTCCAACCAGCCATAGCGGGCCAGCGCGGCGTCCAGCCCGCGTTGCAGATCCGTCAATGGCTTGCCGCCCCAGTCGTCGCGGATCGAATCCGTGAAGGCCTGTCCGTAGCCCGTCGAGCCGTGAAAGTCGACCATCACCGCCGCGTAGCCGCGGCCCGCGTACGCCTGCGGGTTCCAGCGGTAGTGAAACGTGTTGCCGAACGAGCCTTGGGGGCCGCCGTGGATCAGGAACGCCACCGGATATGTTTTCGCCGGATCGAAGTCGACCGGTTTCACGACATACGCCGAGACGGGCTCGTCGTTCCAGCCGGCGAACGTAAACTGCTCGGCCTCACCCATCCGGGCGCGGGCGAGTTTGTCGGCGTTGATCCGCGTCAGTTGTCTGACGTCCGTCCCGTCGCCGCCGACGCTGAACAGCTCGACCGGCGAACGCAGATGGTCCAGCCCGAACAGGATCCGCTCACCCGCGCGGCGCGGACCGCGAACCGAACCCTGCGCGAGGATCGTTCGCGTCTGGCCCGAGGCAACATCGACGGCGAACAGCGACACCTGTCCTCGGTCCGCCGCCGTGGCATAAATCGTCCGGCCGTCGGCCGACCAGAGGATATCGTCCGGCGAGCGATCCCAGGCCGGCGCCAGTTCACGGGCCGCCCCGTCCGGCCAGGCGCGCAGCATGATCCGCAAGCGATCCGATTCATAGCCGGGGCGCGTCATCGCCAAATACGCCAGCGTCCGTCCGTCGGGCGAGAACACCGGATGCGTGTCCCACGCCGGATTGTCCGCCGTCAGTCGCCGCGGCGCGGCCGACGCGTCCGCGGGAACGTACCACAGGTCGAAGTCCGTGCTCCAGGCCTCGTCGCGGCCCGCGTCCTTGGCGGTGAACACGATGCCCTGCGAGTCCGGTGTAAACGCGTAGTCGTCCGTGCCGCCGAACGGCTTGCCAGGAACATCCGCATCCATTCCCGCCATCAGATCGAGCGCGGCGCCGCCGCCGGTCGGCATTGCGAATAGGTGCGAGCGCCGTCCGTCGCGCCACGTGTCCCAGTGGCGGATCATCAGCCGATCGTAGATCCGCCCGCTGGCCGGCCGCGTCTTGACTTCGTTCAGCCGCTGGACGGTCTCGTCCACGGTCTGGCAGTCGGGAAAGACGTCGAGCGTCACCGCCAGCGTGCGTCTATCCGGCGAGACGGCAAAGCTGCCCACGTCCAACGGCAGATGCGACACCTGTTCGGCCTCGCCCCCGTCGACGGAAATCCGCCACACCTGGCTCGAGCCCGAACGCGAGCTGAGAAACAGGACGCTCGTCCCGTCCGGCGTCCACCGCGGTTGGTTGTCCGCGCCGGCCTGGGCGGTCAACGGCCGCAGACCGGTTCCGTCCACCCCGACCAGCCACAGCCGGCTGCGGCGCCGATTCGCCGCCAGGTCGGTGACGCTACACGCGAACACAACGCGTTGTCCGTCCGGCGACACCTGCCAGTCCGCGATTCGGTCCATGGCCAACATGTCATGGACGGAAAACGGCCGGGACGGCTCGGCCGACCATCCGATCATCTCGTCGATCATTCCGTCAACCATCCCCAACGCAACCCAGAACACGGCAACCCGCCACATGCCAAGCCTCGTAAAAAAAACGTAGGAACTCTTCCCTGCGCCCCGCGATTCGGTCGGCCGGTCACGGCCACGGAAGGGGATGGCGCGAGCCGCCGATTATACACATGGATCGAGGCAATGCGCATGCGCGGCGTCCACCCGCTGGCTGCCGGTCTCCTCGCGTGGCGAACGTTCGGTTCATGCGGGGCGCACCGGACCCTGATCGCGGTCCGCCAGCCCGCTGAAGTCGGGCTTGTCCTGTATGGGAAGATCCAGGTCGTTTAGGGACCGAGCCGATCCCAACTCGAGACGGGGCCGCAGCACCTCTTGCTCGATTCGCCGATCGCTGGTTCGAGGCAACCACATGTAGATCCCGGCGCCGATGATCAACAGCGCGATGACGACGCCGCTAATCCAGCCGACCAACTGGCTCGCCGAGTGATCGAACTGGATCACGCGGGGCGTCGTGGCGATGAACAAGGGGCTGACCTGTCGCTGGCGGCTGTCCAAGCTCGACACGTACTCCGACTTGTACGCCCATAGTTTGAAGTATGCTCCGGCGAAACGCACCGGCGTCCCGATGTTGTCCTGCGCAGGTAGGCCGGGAGGCAGCTCGAGCACACAGCACGTCACGGGATACGTATCACGGAAGACGGCCGGCGTGTGGCCGTCTTTCTGCTCGAAGCGAATCTCGGTGTCGCCGAGGGAGACGAATACATCGACCTGGTAATAATGGTCGATCCCCAACCGCCGTTGGATGTCCGGTTCGTCGATCGCCACTCGCTGGACTCGCTTCGCCGTGCCCGATACCGAGTAGATCTGGCCTTGGTGGTCCGTCGGCGAGGTCAGCAGCGTCGGCAACTCGGCCAGTGGTTTGGCGTGCTGAAACACATCCGCGGGCGCGGCGCGGCCGATCGCCGCCAGCAGTTGATAGAAGGCCTCGTGGTCTTCGGGGTTGATCGAGCGACGGTTGGTCGTGCGGACCGCGTCGAACAGACCCGCGTCCATCCCCAGGCTGGCCAGATAGGCGATGCCCGGCGAGACGCCGCGGGCGGGATCGGCCCGCTCGGGCAGCCAGGCCACACGTTCGGCCGCAAACACGAGCTCGCGATGCCCGCCATCGTCTCCACCGGTCTTGAGGAACAAGCCGTGGCATCGCGCGGGCGCGTCCAGCGGGCCGCCCGACAGCCAGGACAGGGGTACGTCGCGCGCGCAGACCAACACGGGATACGCAGCGTCGGCCAACCGCAGGTGGACGCGATACCAAGTCTTGAACTCGAGCCGCGCTGCGATCTCGGGCGGCACGTCCACCGGTTGAACTCGGGCCACGCGGCCCTCGATGCGGAACACGTCCAAGCGTCGCGCCTCGGGGCGTTCGGCCAGCGCGGCCCAGTCGTCGGCCACTCGAGTCCACGCCTCGATTTTGTCGCGTCCGAAAAACGGCAGGCGGTACAGGATCTTCAGCAACGTCTCGTCTTCGCCGTCGGACAGCGGCGCGTCGTCCGCCAACTGTCGAATCTGGCTCGCGTCGATGGAAAACAGCTCCAGCATTTCGCGAGCGCTCGACAATGGCGGCGTCGGCGGCTGGACGGCGTCTTCGGCCACCCGGTTCCAAGGCAGAACCAAGGGCGCATCGGACGGGTTGGGGGCAGTCTGCGTCTCTGCGGCAGACGCTCGTCGAGTATCTTCTGCCGCGTGGTTGGCGATGGCTTGCGCGGCGGCTGCTGGCGGAGACGCTGCCGCTGGCGTTTCGATGGCCGCTTCGGCGGCGTTGGCCGCGCAGGTTGCGCGCTCGCCGGCCGGCCAGGTCAACACCAACGCGAGGCAGATGGAGGCCAGGGAAACGAAACCTCGTCCGCGCGGCCGCGACAGGCGGAGCACTGCCCGGTTCCAGAGGCGCCGATCCGCTGACGCGGTTTGCGCCGAGGTCGTTGGTACGGGCGCCGTCCGGACTGCCGGCGCATGCCTGTTGACCGGTGAAGTACGGTTCATGAGGTCGCGTCCGTTGGTTCGAGAAAGTCGAGTCGAGCCGGCATCTCGGAGACGGGCGAACGCCGAGTCAACCAGAAAAAGACGGCAGCCAGCCCGAACCCGAATCCGGCTGCGCCGCCGAACACCGCGAACCAGAACCAGGCGGAAGGCGGTCGGTCGGCGGCCGCGCCGGGTGGACGCTCCCAGCGGGGCGTCTTGGCCAACACGAGCGGCGCCAGGCGCGTGTCGTCCTGGGCGCGGTAGGCCCAGCGTTTGAAGAAGAATCCGGTGAACTCGACGTCCTCGTCCAGTCGCGGCCGCTCGCCGTCGCGTTCCAACTTCGCCACATCGGGAAAACCGCTGGGGATTTCCAGGCTGTAGACGACGATCGGCGACTTGCTGCCAACCGGTTTCACCCAGAACACGTAATATCCGGGGATGCCGTACAAGTTGTCGGGGGCCGTCCGATAGTAGCCCATGCGGACGCTGCCTTTGATCGTGACCAGCTTTCCGCGGTACGCTTCTGGTTGCTTGTACAACTGAAGGAAGCCGACGTACCCCGTCGAGGCGCGCTGCAAGTCGGACGGCTCGCGTCGGTCGAGCTGTTCGAGCATCCGAAACCAGGCGTCTTTTTCGGCGCCGCGGAAGACCGTGTTGTCGCGAATCGATTCGAGGAATACACGGTCCAGAACGGCTTGGACATTGTCGATGGCCGCCGCTTGCACGGGTTCGAGCGGGCGTCCTGCGCCCATGGCTCGAAAGGTCGGTTCGAGGCGGTCTCGCCAATCGCGTTTCAGTGTGTCGATCACGTGCAGCCAGTCTCGCTTCTCGCGGTCCGTCAACTGGCCGCCGTCCTGTTGGACCGTCAAGAATGCTTTGTTCACATAGTCTTGCCAGCCGGCATCGAGTTGCCGGATGATCTCTGTCCAAGCTGTTGCTGCTTCGGTGGGGCGCGCCTGCCCGTCGCGGGCAGCTTTCAGCCCGGCCAGGAATTCGTCGCGTCGGTGATCATCGAGCGAATCGAGCAGACGCGACCACACGTCGCACTGCGCCCGAAGCATGGCTTCGTCGGCCACGGGGCTGACGAAATCGGACGTTGGCTCGGACGGCGCGGCCAGCGCTGACGCCGCGTCTGGCGATGATGGCGGCGACGGCGACGGCCGCGCGGGCGAGGGCCGACCGGTTCGCGAGTCCGTCGCAGACGCTGCGCCGGCGGGCGAAACGGCGCGATCGCGCGGCGGATCGCGGTGGCGTGGCGGGCCTGGCGCCTGCGCGGCGGGCTGCGCGGACTCGGCGGCCGCATCGACGGTCGGCCGCACCAGCAACGGCTCGGCGACCGTGCCCTCGATGCGCGAACCGGCGGCCGGTCGCAGTCGGGTGTCTACATCTCCGTCGACGGGCGCCCGGTTTTCGCCGATCGTCCAGATCCAGCGCCAATTCTCGGGCTTGCCGGCCTGTTCCATCAGGAAGACGACCAGAAACAAGCTTGCCAGTAGGGCAAAGATGCGGTACTGCGTGCTGCGCCCCAAATAATTGGGCGGCGCTCGGCGACGTAATCGAGGATCCTCCGAGTTCCTACCAAAATCCAGGGGCATCGTGTGGGTTTCCGGGCGCCAGGCGCCACCGCACCGCCACTTGTTTCGCGTGTCTGGTCGGCGGGCAAGGCATTACGTTCGAACCATTCCATGTCGGACCCGCGAGCGGCGGATCGTGATTGTACAGCTTCAGCTTGTTCGCATCGACGGGTCGAATCTATTGCGGGGGCGACGAGTCGCGATTCGGGCCTGGCTTTGACCGCCTGAGGTTCGGGGTGTACGCCTGGGGTTAAACAGCGCTCGTTTTGCTTGCCAAGACGCTCGCAGACCGAGTAGGATGGAAGGCGGGCTCGTGCGGAGCTCGGTCTGTGGATACAGCGATCTGGCGATGAGGAGCGGCCGGGAACGGGCGGCCGGGAACGGGCAGGCGGGAACGGGCAGGCGGGAACGGGCAGGCGGGAACGGGCAGGCGGGAACGGGCAGGCGGGAACGGGCGGCCGGGAACGGGCGGGCTGTTCGGCGGCTCGCGGGCCTGCGACCTACCCTTCTTCGCCGCGACGCGCCGCCCACGATCGTGTTCGGTGTTGCGACCAAAGCGGCGACCGCACGCCCGCGGCGATTCGTGCGAGCCAATTCGACCACGTGCGGTAGCGAATTTTAGCGGCGGTCGCCGTAAGCTCATCGAGAGAATTGTCGCGGTCGAGGCAGATTCCGAGCGTTCCCGTGGGCGGCGGCTTAGCTCCGATGGGAATCGCAGTCGCACGGCATCGTGCACCGCTCGAACGGCAGACCAGGAATATGTGCACCCGGACGCAACGAATGGTACGGGTGCCTGTTGGGTGGCAAAACCACGCTGAACAACTCGTGGAAACGCGGAGCTAAGGTGTCTTGGCCCTCAATCAGGCGGATTTTAACCGATTGGTCGACGAACACGGCCCGGCGCTATACCGGATGGCGTACCGGATGATCGGTGATCGCCACGAAGCGGAAGACCTGGTTCAGGAGACCTTCCGTTCCGTGTGGAAGAGCCGGGCGAACTACGATGCCGAGCGGGGCGGCCGCGCTTGGCTGGTGTCGATCCTGCGCCGCCGAATCGTCGATCGCTGGCGCCGCCATCCGCCGCCCAAGGTGTTTGCCGATGACGAGCCGCCGGAGATCGGCGTTCGCGGGGAGGACCCGTTCAGCGACGAGTACAGCGACGAGGTCCAGGCGGCGTTGGAGTGGCTGCCGCACGAGCTTCGCGAGACGTTGCTGCTGGTCGTGGTCGGCGAGTTGACGCACCAGGAAGCGGCCGATTTACTGGGCATCCCGCTGGGCACCGCCCTGTCTCGCGTCAGCCGAGCGCGGGCGCGGCTGCGCGAATACCTCGAGGCCTGCCCCAAGTATCGCTGACGAGCACTTGCCTCCGATACGCTGAAGATCCAAGCGCAACAGTATAATGACAGACGGCCCGTTCCATCCCGCCTTTGACCGCGCCTTGAACCAAGTCGCGATCCCCGCGTCACTGGCGGCGCGTCTCCGGGCGATTGCGTCGCTGGACGACGTCGAGCTGGATTTTCGTCTGGGCGCCGTCGAGCTTCCCCCGCGGCTGGTGGACCGTCTGTGCGAGGTCGTGACGGACACGCGGCTGGACGATCGGCTGCAGGGCGTCGAGCCGCCGACGGGCGTCTTGCCGCGACTGCGCAACATCCCTCGTTTGCGGCGCCGCTCGCCCTGGCGACAAGGGGTGCTGGCGGCCAGTTTGACGATCCTGATCGGGGCGGGCATCGGCGCGCTGCTGGGCAGCGTCGCCGATTCGTTTCGCGCGATCGAGCCGCCGTCCGCGACGTGGATCGTGGTCGACGGCGGTCCGTTGGACATCTACTGTCCGAGCGAGCCTGCGGTGGCGATCGTGCCCGCCGCCTCGGACGACGCTCGGCAGGCGGCGGGCGTCTGGAGCGACGAGACGATGCGGTTGTTGACGACGTTCGATCGGCCATCGCTCGGGCCTGCGGGCCAATTGGCACAGGATTTGGGAAAGGCTTGGAATCCGTGGGACAACTGGCTGTTGGCGCGGTGGGGCGTGCTGGGGTATGCCCCGGCGGCACACGAGGCATTGCCTGAGCTGGCTGTTTGGACGCCGCCAGCCGCACAGGGCATGCCCGCCCCGCTGACGCGGGGTTACGACCGCGAGTTTCTGTACAGCCGCGGCGTCCAGCCGCCGATGCTGACGGCATTCGATCCGTCGGCGGTCCGTGTGGACGTCCCGCTGGCAACCAGCACGGCCAGCGTGGACCGCGTTCGCCAGTTCGCCGCCACGCAGCGCCCGCCACCGGCCGATTCGATCCAGGTCGAAGACTTTGTGGCCGCGGTCCAGGGACCCGTCGAAGCGGTCGCCGACCCTGGCCGGCTCACGATCCGCACGGCAGGCGGGCCATCGATCTTCAATCCGTCGAACGCCAAGTTGCTGCAAATCAGCGTTCAAGCGGGACGTTGTGCGGCCGTGCCGGCGCATCTCGTGTTGGCGATCGACACGTCGGCCGGCATGGCCCACGACGGCGCTTTGGACTGGGTTCGCGGCGCCGTGGCGGCGGCCACGGCGCAGATGGGGCCGCACGACAGGTTGTCGGTGATCCTGTTTGGCCGCGAGGCGACCGAGGTTGTTCGCGAAGTGCGGCGCGAGGATCGTTCGGAATTGACTCAACTGGCCGCCATGCTCGAACATGTCCGCGGCGACGGGGGCGCAAACCTGGGCGCCGCTTTGCAGCAGGGGCTCGCGCTGGCGATCGAAGCCCGGGCCGCGCGCGATCTGCCCAGTCGTCTGGTGCTCGTGACGGCCAGCGAGCCCGCATTGCTCGATGGCGACGCCCGACACGTCCGGCAGATGTTCGCCGAGGCGGCCAAACGCGACGTTCGCGTGGCCATCTGCGAATTGGCGCGCGGCGAGGCGTCCGACGAAGCATCCGCGGCAGCCTGGGCGGATCTGGCGAGCGGTACGCCTTGCACGGTTCAGCCCGTCCGCGGGACCGACGCGTTGCGTTGGGCGCTGATCGAGGCTTGGACGGCGGATGCGGCGGTGGCGGCTGTCCAGATCGCGGTGCGCGTCGACTTCAATCCGCGGGCGGTGGCGGCGTATCGCGTGGTCGGACAGGAATCGGTGTCTTTCGGCGGCTTGCTGACGTGCGCGGCCGAGTCTTCGTTGCGGGCCGGCCAGTCGGGAACGGCCCTGTTCGAGACTTGGCTGTACGCCAACGACGAAGACGACGTGGCGACGGTTCGCGTTCAGTGGGTCGATCCGGCAACGGGAGAAACGAGGAACACGAGTCCGCAACGGGTCAGTCGCCTGCAATTCGCGACGGCCTTCGAAGGCGCCGCCCTGTCGTTGCAAGCCGCCACGATAGCCGCCGAGGCGGCGGAGGTACTAAAGCAGGCTTACACGTTTCGGCTGATTGCGCCGGACCGATATGCCTACGAACCCAAGCCGGCGAGTCTCGAGCATGTGCGCGCTCGGGCGCGAGCGGCGAACGCGATTTTGACGGATCAGCCGCAATTCCGGCAGTTTGTCACGCTGATCGAGACGCTGGTCGATCAAGCGGGCGAGCGGTCTGTCGCCGCGTCGCGTTCGGGAACGCGTGGAATAACTGGCGATCAATGGCGAGAATACGGACTGAAATGAATCGGCCGCCGGGCGCGGTTCTGCTTGCCGCGAGGGCGCTCGGGCGACGGACCGGAAAATTTTGGCCGCGAACCGGCGGCAGGTCATCTGTTCGAGGTTCGCCGTTCCGGGTACGTTAGAAATCGGCGCAGGACGGCGCGCAGGTTCGTCGTTCCGTCAACCCGCGGTCCGATACGAGCCGGGCTGGTCGGAGAGAACGCGAGAGACGCTGTTCCGCGCCCGTCTTTTCAGCGCCGACGGTCACGCGATTGGTCGGCGTCCTCGACGCACGGCGAGACTCCGAATGACAGCCGCAAAATACGGCTGCAAAGTGTCGTCGTGCCGCGGCGAGCTGGGCGATCCGCGGCGCGGCTTCGCGCGGCGCGATGGTTGGCGGACGAAGACAACCGAGGTTGGGAGTTGGCAATGAGTGAGCGGCGGATTGGCGCGGATTGGTTTCGACTGGCGCACCGGGGCTGGGGCGCCGCGTGTCTGGTCGCTTGGGCCTTCGTGTGGAACGCGCCCGCGGATGTCCGAGGCGGCGAGCCCGCGCGACAATTCCTGCAGGGACTGCGCGATCGCGGTTACTACGATACGGCTGTCGATTACCTGAACATGATGCGGACCAGCAAGCTGGCGCCCGCCGAGTTGCGCGAGACGCTGCAGTACGACTTGGGCTCGACGCTGATCGAAGCCTCGCGGACGCAGCGCGACATCGGCTTGCGGGAAAAGCAGCTTGACGAAGCTCGCGCGTCGCTCGATCGCTTTGTCCGCCAGTTTCCGGACCATCCGCTGGTCACCTCGGCCAACAACCGGTTGGGCAACCTGCTCGTCGAACGCGCACGAATCTCGATGGAACTGGCCAAGCGCCCCAAAGCCGACAAGGCGGCGCTGCTGGAAAGCGCCCGGAAGCAATACGAAGGCGCGTTCAACGTGTTCGATCGTTCGCAGGTTGATCTCAAGGAGCGTTTGGCGAAGATCCGGGTCGTGGATCCCAAGGACAGCAAGGGCATCGAAGCGCGGGACCAACTGCGGGCGGACTACTTGCAAGTCCAGCTTTTGACGGCCGCGGCTCGCGAAGAGATGGCCGAGACATTGACCAAGGATTCGGCCGAGTTCACCAAGACGCTGACCGCGGCCGCGACGCTGTACGGCGAAGTGTACGACAAGTACCGAACCCGGTTGGCCGGGTTGTACGCCCGGATGTACCAAGGGCGTTGCCAGCAGAAAATCGGCAAGACGAAAGAGGCGCTGACGATCTTCACGGAATTGCTCGAACAGCCCGATAATCCCGAAGAATTTCGCACGTTGAAACTAAAGACGTTTCAGTTGGCCGCCGAGGCGTGGCTGGCGAGCGAGCCGCCGCGGTATGCCGAAGCGGTCAAGGCGCTGCAGCCCTGGATCGAAGGCGCTCGGCCGAACGAAGAGCGCCGGCCGGAGTGGCTGGAATTGCGATTGGCGCTGGCCCAATCCCAGTGGGGCAACGCCGAAGCCACGCGCAAGGCCAAGGCCGGCGATCCCCAGATCAAACGTTTGGAGACCGACGCGCGGCGGCACGCGTTGTTCGTCTCGCGGCAACCCAGCGAATGGCAGGCCAAGGCTCGCGAGTTGGTCGCCAAATTCGGCGGTCCGGCCATCGCGGCCGAAGCCGGCAAGAAAGATCCCAAGACGTTCAACGAGGCCAAGGATGCCGGACGCGAGGCCTTGGAGAATCTACAGGCCGCAAATCTGATCCTGCAGACGTACCCCAAGCGGATCGCGGACGAAAGCGACGCCAAGACCAAAGAGGACTTGCAGAAGCAACTGGCCGAAGCCCAAACGACCACCAAGTCGGCCGTCCAAGACGCCCTGGGGTACTATCGCAAGGCGTTGGCGCTGGCCGATGCAAAGACCTCGATCGACGATCTGAACATCGTGCGATATTTCCTCTGCTTCCTGAACTTCTCGGCGAACGAGTTCTACGACGCGGGCTTGTTGGGCGAATTCGTCGCGCGTCGGTATCCGGCCAGTTCCGGCGCGCGACAGTGCGCCAAGATCGCCATGGCCGCGTACTTGAAGCTGTACGTCGAGAGTCCGGGCGACAAAGCGTTCGAGTCGCGACGGCTGACGGGCATCGCCAACTATATCGCCGAGAAATGGCCGGACCAACCGGAAGCGATCGACGCGTTGAACACGCTGGTTCCGCTGATGATCAAAGCCGGCAAACTGAACGAGGCCGAACGATATCTGGCCGAGATCCCCGTCGACTCGCCGAAACGGGGCGAAGCCGAGATCAAGACTGGGCAGGCGATGTGGAATGAATACCTGCTGGGAATGCAGGACGTTCGCAAATGGGAAAGCGGCGAGGAGCCAAAGCCCGAAAACGTGGATCTGGCCGCCAAGAAAGCCTCGCTCGAGGAAATCAAGGGCCGGGCGCAGAAGATCCTCGAGGACGGCGTGACCCGCATGAAGGCCAGTGGCAAGGTGGACGAGTCGGCCGTCACGGCGGCCTTGTCGCTGGCCCAGATTTACGTGGACACCGGGCAGGTGGGCAAGGCCGTCGCAACTTTGGAAGACCCCCAGTTGGGGCCGCTGACGCTGGTTACGGCGAACAATCCGGCGACGCAACGACCGGGATTCGCCGGCGAAACGTACAAATCCGCGCTGCGCGCCTATATCTCGTCGCTGGCCGGCGCCAAAGACGCGACCGCGATCATCGCCAAGGCCAACCAGATCATGACGGCGATGAAAGAGGCGATTCCCGCGGATCAACTGATTGCCATTTACGTCAGCCTGGCTCGCGATCTCGAACAGCAGATGAAGCTGGCCGAGCCCGAGGCCAAGCGAGCGCTGTCTAAGGGCTTCGAGACATTTCTCGTTCAGATCCGCGGCGCGACCACCGAGTTCAGCGTGTTGAACTGGGTTGCCGAGACATTCTCGGGAATCGCCGCCGGATTCGACTCGACGGCGCAGGGCAAACCCGTGTTGACCGCCGAGACTAAGAAGTACTACGAAGAGTCGCTGGCCACGTACCAGACGATTTTGGACAAGGTCAAATTCGAGGACCCGAAGCTGAAAACGCAAATCCTGCTTCGGCAGGCGAACGCCTACCGGCATCTGTTCCAGTTCAGCAAGGCGCAGGACCTGTATGGCAACGTCCTCAAAGAAAACAACGCCATGCTGAACATCCAGGTCGAGGCGGCCAAGCTGTACCAGGACTGGGCGGCGTTGGCCAAGGACGACGACAAAGCCACGCTGTATCTGCGAGCCATGGCCGGCGCGGTCAAGGATCCGGCGACGGGCAAGAACACCATTTGGGGCTGGGGGCGGCTGTTCCAGGTTGCGGCTCGGTATCCTAATTTCCGGGACGTGTTCCACGAGGCGCGCTACAACCTGGCGCTGTGCCGATTCAACCTGTCCCGCGTCAAGAAAGCGAAGAGCGAACAGCAAGAGCAATTGTCTCGAGCCAAAGACGCGATCCTCCAGACGCAACAGTTGTATGGTTCCGGCCCCGAGTGGGAGGCGTGGCGAGCGCGCAACGACTCGCTGATGCGCGAAATCCAGAAAGGGCTGGGCGAGAAACCCGTCGGCTTGCCCGAGCTCAAGATTGCCGGCGCACAGACGACGGACGGCGGGCCAGAGCCGGCCGCTGCGTCAGTCAAACCGGCGCCATCGGCGCCGCCGCCGCTGAAGATCGATCCGGCATCGTGACGAGAGACCCGCGTCGCGACACAAGACCCGCGTCGCGAGGAAAGCCCAGCGGTGTGCGCCACGTGACGGGTGCGGCGCCGCCGAACGGAGCGCGTGCGAGCCTGTTCCACTCGCTTGCGCAACCTGCAACCACAACACGAGACCTGAACGCCAAGTCCGAACACGAAGCTGAAATACAGAGCCCAAAGATGAACGTACAGGAGCATCGACCGATGAAACGTTGTCTGGCCGTTTGGATTGTCCTGACGCTGCTTGTCGCCATGCCCGCGCTGGCCCAACAGGATACGATCACCAACCGAGGCGGCACGTCCATCCGCGGCACGATCGTCGGCATCAGCCCGACGTCGGTGAAGATCGAAACCACCGGCACGACTCGGGACATCGAAGTCCGCGAGATCCAGCGGCTGTCGTTCGGCGACGAGCCGGGGGATCTGCGCAATGGCCGCGACCAGGCGATTGCCGGACAGTTCGAGAACGCCATCGAGTCGTTGCAAAAGATTAATCTCGCCGAGATTCAGGTTCCCGCCATCAAGCAGGACGTCGGGTATTACCTAGCCTATTGCAACGCCAAGCTAGCGCTGACCGCCGGCGGGGACAAGGCTGCGGCGATCGCCCAACTGCGCGAATTCATCGGGCAGAATCGCGACACGTACCATTTCTATCAGGGCGTCGAATTGCTCGGCGATCTGAACTTTGCCGATGGCAAGTACACCGAAGCGTCGACGTTTTATGGCCTGCTGGGCAAGGCCGAATGGCCGGAATACAAGCTGCGCGCCGCCGTGCTTCAAGCGCGGGCGCAGGTGGCGGAGGGAAAGTACCCCGAGGCGCAGGCCGCGTATGAACAAGTTCTCGCGTCGTCGCTGAATACGGCGGACGCGGTCGAGCAAAAGATGGCGGCGACGGTCGGTCGGGCCGTGTGCCTGGCCGCCGCCGGCAAACCCGAGGAAGGCATCGCCATCGTCGAGGACATGATCAGCAAAAGCGATCCCAGCAATGTGACGCTGTTCGGGCGAGCGTACAATGCGTTGGGCGCCTGCTATCTAAAGGCGGGCAAACCTCAGGACGCCCTGATGGCCTATCTGCACACCGATGTGTTGTTCTTTGCGGACGGCGAGGCCCATGCCGAGGCCCTGTTCAATCTGGCCAAGCTGTGGGACCAAGCCAACAAGGCGGATCGGGCCGTCGAGGCGCGCAATACGTTGCAGAGCCGCTATCCCGGAAGCCGTTGGGCAGCAATGGCTCGGTGACCTGTCGACGAGCCGGCCTTTCCCGGCAGACCTCTGGCGCAGCGGCGCAGAGTGCTTTGCGTCTACACATCGTCCGTCGCGGATTGTATATTGTTGGACTAAACACAGCCGATTTACCAGGCCCTGTTTCCCCAGCCAGTTACTCGGGAGGATTCCATGCGAGAAGGCGTGCTCAACAGCTATCGAGCCAGCGTCGTATTTTGGTTGATGATCTTGTTGATGGTCGGCGTTGTCGCCACGGACTGGGCGCTGGCGCCCGCTCCGGCGGTGGCGGCTGATGACGTGGCGGTCGACGACGTCGACGACGAAGCGGCAGCCATGCAAGAGAGCTATTTGGTCTGGTTTTACAAGGCGCTCGGACTCCGCTACACCGTGATCTTTCTGGCGATCTCGTTTTCCTTGGTCGCTTTTTTCGTGATGAACCTATTGGTCAGCCGACGCGACAGCATCTGTCCTCTGCATCTGGTGGAATCGTTCGAGGCGCAGTTGAACGAGAAGCAGTACCAGGAGGCCTACGAGTTGGCCAAGGCCGACGAATCGCTGTTGGGTCAAGTACTGGCTTCGGGGTTGGCCAAACTATCCACGGGCTATGACAGCGCGCTCGCGGCGATGCAGGAGACGGGACAAGAAGAAACGCTTAAGCTAGACCAGCGTCTGAGCGTTCTGGCGCTGATCGGCACGGTCGCCCCGATGTTCGGGCTGCTGGGAACGGTCGATGGGATGGTCGCCTCGTTCCAGGTGATCGCCCGCAGCAGCACGACCCCGAAGCCATCCGAATTGGCCCAAGGTATTTCTATGGCGTTGGTGACGACACTGGTCGGCCTGTGGTTGGCGATCCCGGCCATTCTCGCGTTTAACCTGCTGAAGAACCGGCAGGCCAAGCTGATGCTCGAGGCCGGCATCATCGGCGAGAGCTTGATGAAGCGATTCCAGGGCGTCGGAGTGGGGTCGAAGACTTGAGATCGCGTGCTCTGGTCCGCTGAACGCGGCGCCGTCTGCGGCGCCGACCGGCCCGAACCTCGCCTATTCCAATTCGGGGGATGACCGCCGATGAAGCTCTCGAAGATTTCGACCGAAATCACCGAGCTGGACATGACGCCCATGATCGACATGACGTTCCAGCTCATCGCATTTTTCATGATGCTGCTGAACTTTGCCGAGGGCGATCAGAACCAGCGCATCCAATTGCCGAGCAGCGAGCTGGCCAAACCGGCGGTCGCGCCGTTAGAGTCGCCCATCACGCTGCACGTGACCGACGACGATACGGTGATCATCGGCGGCCAGGAGGTCTCGGTCGACGGTTTGAAGCCGTACTTGGACCGCGAAGCCAGCGTGCTGGCGATGCGCGGCAAGTCTCCGGCCGCCGCGACGATCATCATTCGCGGCGACAAAGACGCCAAGACCATCACGGTCCAGGACGTCATCAAGACCTGCCAGATGTCCAAGTTCGAGAAGTTCGTCCTCCGCGCCAAAGAGGATCGCGGTTATTGACCCTTGGCCGGCTCGCGCCCGATACACGCCACCACCGCAGCTTGGTGTTCGAACATGCAAATCGAGAAGAAAAATCCGCCGGCCAAAGTCGAAATGCAGATGACGCCGATGATCGACATCGTGTTTCAACTGCTGACCTTCTTCATCATGTCGTTCAAAATCGTGGCGGCCGAAGGCGATTTTGACATTAAGATGCCGCTGGCCGCCCGCAGCGAAGGGCTGCCTCCGGAGGACAAGCTGCCGCCGATGAAGGTCCGGTTGATGGCCACCAGCGGCGGCCAGTTGAGCAAGATTCGTTTGAACGACAACGATTTTGGCGTCAGCTTCGACGGGCTGCACAACTATATCATCAGCGTGATCGGCGACGAGCGCGGACCAGGCAGCCGACAGGAGACCGCCGAAGTCGAGCTGGATTGCGACCCTCAGTTGCACTACGAGTACGTGGTGCGCGCCATCACCGCCGTGTCCGGCTATACGACCGGCGAGGGCAACATCGTCAAACTCGTCGAGAAAATCCGTTTCAGTCCGCCCAAAAAAGGCTGACCGCGGCTCGCCATCGGTGCTCGGCTTGACGCCGATGGCGTTGTCTTTTGTCCCTGCCCTCTCGCCCCGCGTCACGGGTTCAGCGCTTCGCGATGCCGCCGCGTGTCGCGGGCGACTTGCTCGGCGCTGACGAATGGCACGTAGGCCGCCCGCATGACGAATCCGTAGGCTTCGCCGACGCGGCAATCGGGCACAAACCATTGGAAATCCCAGGACGGATTTCTCCGGCCGGCTGCGGTTGGCGACTGGGCCAACCAGACGCGGTCGCGGGCGCGAAACATCTGGACATAGGCCATGCCGTGGCTGACGCCGAAAAACCAAGGTTCGGTGTAGACATACGGCGAGGGATGGTTGATCGCCGTCAGCGGAAAATCGGCGTCGACATGAGGCGGCGTCGGCTGGTCTGCCGGCGCATGCGTGCTGTGGACCCCGGGACTCGGCGAAATGGCCTCGATCCACCGCGGCGGTCCGTCTTCGTCCCGGCGGCGGCCGCGGAAGAAAATGGCGACGGACTGTGGTTGATGGATATAGCTGTTCCAGAACAGTCCAAGGTAGCCATGGTGATAGCCGCCGGCCCGCGGGATGCACTCGAACGTGTACTCGATCGCCCCGTCGTCCAGCAGTTCATAGCGGCCACAGCTTTCTAGTTTCCAGTTGGCCGTCGGAGCCTGGTATACCTCGACGGTGCGCGAATCCACGATCCGCAGTTGCATCGGGCAGGCCCGCGGCTCGAACTTCTCCTTCAACACCGCTGTCGTCCCGTCGTGGATATGCGAGAAGTTCAAGCCGCCCACCGCCGGGACGAACAAATTGGCGTCGCGGCGCGCATGGATCAGCGAGGCGACTCCGTTGTAGCCGGCCCGATGGCCCGGCAGATCGGGCAGATCCAACGCGGCATTGTCGACGACCACTGCTCGAATCTGGC
>JAVYAJ010000029.1:0-24637 GCA_032229885.1 Candidatus Anammoximicrobium sp.
CGCGGCGCCAGCCCTGGGGCGTTGCCCCAGGCTACGGTGATCAGAGGCCTTCGGCCAAACAGATTCTTGGGTTGCGGGCGACAGCCCGCGTTAAGACAGATGGGACATATATGTCCCAATGCGCGCAGGATTAAGCGAGCCGGTCTCGTCACACAAGGCGCGAGAATTGCCTGCCGGTAACCAAACCGTTGCCCGCGCGGCTCACCGTCGCAATCGGGACAATGGGGAATTGCGAATTAAGCTGTCCAACCGCATCAGCCGATAACAGCATTGAATCCGCTTTGTCCGCACCCGCACTGCGCGGCGTGACAGCTTGCACACAGCAACCGAAGCGCGGGTTCGAGCGGAGTCATCGCTTTTAATTGAGAAGCTCCCGCCGGCGAAAGCGCGCAGCCGCGCCGCCTATGGCGACGTTCGGAAATCGACCTTGAACGATTTTTCGACGTGGTGTCTCGCGCTCGGCGGCCGGAGGCCGACACAGACTGGCGTCAGACGCGATTGCGTTTCGATCGACAACCAACGACCACGGAACACGGTCCAGCTTGCGAATCGCTCGCCCAACGACCCACATTTCACTAACCCAACGAGGGGTACGATGTCTTGGCGTAACAAAATAGTCGGATTGGTCTTCGGTGTGGCGGCGTCCTTGTCCTGGGCGGCGCAAGGACAGGATCGCACGGGCGTCAATGTCTCGACCGCCGTGCCTCAGATCCTGATCGAGACGGCCGTGCCGGGAGAGATCAACATCGGCGGATCGGCCCGATTCGTGATTTCGGTGAAGAACTCGGGCAGATCGCCGGCCGAAGGCATCTCGATTCAGACGACGCTCCCGGCGTCCGTGCGATTCGTCAAGGCTGACCCGAGCCCTGCCGCGATCAATGACCGGCTGATCCAGTTCGAGATCGGAGATCTGGCGCCGGGCGCCGTGCAACGCTTGATTCTGGAACTCGTCCCTGAACGGACCGGGCCCGTGGACTTGCAGACCAAGGCTTTTTTCTCGGCGTCCACCCAGGCCGCCATGCAGGTGCGTCAGCCTGAGGTCACGCTGGAGTGCCACGGCCCAGAGACCGCGCAGATCGGCGAGATCGTGACGTTCCGCGTGGTGGTCCGAAACATCGGCGACGGAATCGCCGACAGCATTACGCTCAAGCCGACGTTTCCCGAAAGCAGCTATGTCGAATCGCAGCCGCCGCGGCTGGCCAAGATCGCCGCTCTGGCCGCCGGCAAGTCTCAGGAGTTCACGTTTACGGCTCGCGCGACGGAGCCGGAGTGGCTGGTCGGCGCCTTTACCGTGTCCGCGCCGGGCAACCGCGAAGTCGAGTGCAGCCATCGCGTCAAGGTCCTGCGTCCGGACCTGCGGGTCGAGCTGAACGGAACGCGAGTCAGCTTTCTGCAGACCGAAGGTGAATACGAACTGCATGTCTGGAATCCAGGCGATACGTCGTTGTGCGAGGTGAAGGTCGCCCTGCAGATCCCAGAGGGACTCGAGGTCGTCACGCTATCCGAAAAGGCGTCGATCGATCAAGCCGCTCGGATCTACAGTTGGTGCCTGGCCACGATGGATCCCGGCGCCTCGCACAAAATCCTCTTGAAGACCAAAGCCGCGATGATTGGCCCGCAGATCCAACTGGCAGTTGCCATGTCCGGGCCGAAACTACGGGCCGACGCCAAGCATCTGACCCACGTCATCTCCCGTGCGGATGTCGATGTCGCCGTCAGCAACGCAAAGGAGGCGCTGCGAGTCGGCTCGGTTGAGGAGTTCACCGTTCTCGTGGTGAACCGCGGGTCGCGAGATGCCGACACCGTCAGTCTGGCCGTGGAACTGCCCATCGGAATCGAGGGGATGGCGGGCGATGGCTATCAGATCGAAGGCAACAGACTCGCGTTCTCCGGATTTCGGCTGGCCGCCGGTGGATCGAAGATCGTGAAGTTCCGGGCGATCGGAACCGAATCCGGAGATCAGGCGGTTCGGGCGGTGGTCGAGACCGACTACTCGCACGTGCCGGTGATCGCCGAGACGACCGCGTATTTCTATGACGAGGACGAGCTGCAACGCATCGCTCGCGACCTGGACGCGACGATCCGCGTGCGCTGAGCCGCCTTGCTTGATTCGCTTGACATCATGCGCCGGAGCTGCGGCTCCGGCGTTTTGCTTTTCTTGAGGATGCCGGCCGCGCGGCTCCGTTGTGCGTTCTCAGCCGGCCTAGGGACGCCGCGCGACGACGCAGATCCGCGCTGGGCTTGCTCGGCGCCTGGGGGGCCCGCTGTAGCTGTTCGGCCTCGCCACAGCGGCCCGATGCGAAAGAATTGCTGGCCCGCTCGCGGCACAAAACGCATATCGCGACACGAAACGCGAACGAACCGCGGAAAGACTTCGTAGTGCTTTGGCGGACTGGGCCTGCAGATCGGCCTCGGGACGCGCGACAAATCGGTGCCGAGCCAACAGGCAGCAAACGATATCCGCTGCGGGATCCGTAGCTGCGCCGATGGCGAAACGCGAGGGCGGATGGCATAATGGCGGCGATCCCGTCTGTTGAACGGCAGCGCGGCGGACCGACTTCCGATGACGCGACACATGTTTCCGTCGTTGCGCGTGCCGCGTGTTGTCTGGATTTGCAACCGCTTTCAGGAGGCCCGCATCATGATGAAACATTGGATCTTGCCCCTCGTCGCCGTGGCGTGGCTCGCGGCGTCGACGGTATCCGCGGACGAGTGGCAGGCGGCGGAGAACACGCTGACGACGCCCTGGACGAAAGACGTCTCGCCCACCAACGCGCATCCCGAGCATCCCCAGCCCCAGTTGGTGCGCGCCACCTGGGCCAATCTGAACGGACTGTGGGATTACGCCATCCGGCCGCGAGACGCTGGTCGGCCGGAATCGTTCGATGGCCGGATCCTGGTTCCCTACCCCATCGAGTCCGCGTTGTCCGGCGTGAAAAAAGCTGTCGGACCGGACCAGCGGCTCTGGTACCGCCGGACGTTCGCCGTGCCGGAGTTTGCGGCCGGAAAACGGTTGCTGCTCCACTTTCAAGCCGTCGATTGGGATGCGCAAGTGTGGGTCAACGGGAAACCGATGGGCGAACATCGAGGCGGGTACGACCCGTTCACGTTTGACGTCACGGACGCATTGAGCGACGCTTCTGATCAAGAGTTGGTCGTATCCGTGTGGGACCCGACCGACAAGGGAACGCAGCCCCGCGGCAAACAGGTGCTCGAGCCGCACGGGATCTTCTACACGGCGGTAACGGGCATCTGGCAGACCGTGTGGCTCGAAGCAGTCCCGAAAACGCACGTCCAGTCGCTGAAGCTCGTGCCCGACATCGACGCGGGCGAGCTGCGGGTGACGGTTTCGGCCAGCGCCGCGGCCCCGGTCGTGGCCGAGGCGAGGGACGGGGATCGCCTGGTCGCCCGTGCCGAGGGGGCCAGCGGCCAGACGTTGCGGCTGAAGATCTCCGAGCCCAGACTGTGGTCGCCAAGCGAGCCGTTCCTGTACGACTTGCGGGTCCGTCTGGGCGAGGCCGACGAGGTCGCCAGCTATTTCGGGATGCGTAAGATCGAGGTCAAAAAAGACGCCGACGGGGTCAACCGACTGTTCCTGAACAACCAGGTTCTGTTCCAGGTCGGGCCGTTGGATCAAGGTTGGTGGCCCGACGGACTGTACACGGCCGCCACGGACGAGGCGTTGCGTTTCGATGTCGAGATGACGCGCAAGCTGGGCTACAACATGGCCCGCAAGCACGTGAAGGTCGAACCGCTGCGGTGGTACTATCACTGCGACAAGCTCGGCCTGCTGGTCTGGCAGGACATGCCCAGCGGCGGAGGCGCCGGGGACAAGATCGGCGATGGAACGCAGTTTCCCCGATCGCAATTCGAACGGGAATTGCAGCGGATGGTCGATACGTTGCACAACCACCCGTGCATCGTGATGTGGGTTCCGTTCAACGAAGGCTGGGGGCAGCACGACACGCCCGAGGTCGTCGCCGCGGTCCAAAAGTACGATCCGACCCGGCCCGTCAACGAAGCCAGTGGCTGGACCGACAAGGGCAGTGGCGACGTGAAAGATATCCACAGCTATCCCGGCCCCGCCATCCCGCCGCTGGAAGACGCTCGCGTGGCCGTCTTGGGCGAGTTCGGCGGGCTGGGCATTCCGGTCCCCGGACATCTGTGGTGGGACAAGCGAAATTGGGGCTATCGCAATTTCCAGTCGCTGGAGGAACTGCAAGCGGCCTACGATGGCTTGATCCGTCGCCTGTGGCCGCTGGTCGGCCAAGGATTGTCCGCCGCCGTCTATACGCAGACGTCGGATTGCGAAGGCGAAGTCAACGGCCTGATGACCTACGATCGCCGGGTGGTCAAGTTCGACGTCGACCACATGGCCGCGCTGCACGCCAAGCTGTTCCTGCCGCCGCCGATCGTCGAGACCAAGGTGATCGTGCCGACTAGCCAACAGCAGCCGCAGACCTGGCGCTATGTGCTCGAACAGCCCGCCGATGGCTGGCAACAGCCGACGTTGGACGACGCCGCCTGGAAACCAGGGCCCGGCGGTTTCGGCTCGGAGGGCACCCCGGGGGCCGTGATCGGGACGCCCTGGCGAACGGGCGACATTTGGCTGCGACGAACGTTCGAGTTGGCCACCGTTGACTTCGCCTCGGTGCATCTGCGGATCCATCACGACGAGGACGCCGAGGTCTATGTGAACGGAAAGCTCGCCGTGCGTCTGGCAGGTTACGAAAGCGATTACGTCGATGTCGAACTGAGCCCCGAGGCGGCCAAGGCGCTGCGCGTCGGCCAGAACGTCCTGGCGGTCCATTGCCACCAGACTCGCGGCGGCCAGTTCATCGACGTGGGGTTGGTCGATCGCATCGAGACGCCGCGGAAATGAGCCATCCGCGGTCCGCGGGACTCGGTCCGTGTCAGGCGAGCGCCGACCGTCGGGCGCCGGGCGCCGGCGCGTCGGCCGCGGCCAGCGCGCCCACGAGCGGCGCATGGGCAAAATCCGCCCTGCGCCGCAAGCTCGCGCGCAGGCCGGCGGCTCGCTCGCTACTGGACGTGGATCAGCACGGCGCCGTCGCCTGGAACCGTTACCTCGACGCCTGAACCGATCAACTTGCGTACATCAAGCGCGGCCGGCGAGGGTTGCGCGACGCCGCCAGCGGCGGTCGTCGTGGCCACCTGACTCGCCGCCGTCGGTTGGACCAACGGATGCGGCAGCTTGGCGACGTCCACCGCGCACGTCACGGTGCTGGGCGTCGGTTCGAGATTGACCAGCAACAGATACGTTTCGCCCGCACGGCTGTAGACGGCGGCGGCACAGCGGGGCTCGCTCAGCCGCACCGCCGGGTTGCGCCAGTCGGCGAAGCGGTACGATCCGATGTCGCCCAGCGGTTCGAGCAGCGGCATCAGCGCATAAGTCGCCTCGCTCGCAGGCCACGGTGCGACGCCGCCGAGCAGCGCTTCCAGCGCGAATAGACGGTGCAGACGTGGGGGCGAAGCGCGGTCGAGAACGCCGTAGCTGATCACGCCTCGCGGCACGGCGCCGGCCAGATTCCATTCCAACGGAAGGTCCTGCAGATCCGGGGCGCGATCGGTCCATTTCTTGTAGCCCCATTCCGTGGCCACCACATAGTCGGCAAAGTTCTCGGTCGCGTACATCGGGACCGTCGTGTTGTGGATGATGACTAACCCGCGTGGGCCGACGCGGCTGCGCGTCCACTCCATCAGATCCAGCAGTTCGTCGATGTCCCAGTGGCCCTGGGCGGGCGTCGCAGCATCGGTGTGCCCTTCGTGCAACGGGTTGCAGCACTGCAGAGCTACGTTCCAGTCGTAGTACACGCCGTCGAGCGGATGGTTGGTCAGCACGCGATCGATCGACTGTTTCAGGAAATCCAGCCAACCGGATCGCAGGCACATCTGCGCACCGAACTCGCTGCCGGGCCGGTAGAAGTTGTGTCGAATCGTGCCTTTGCGATCGGTCCGCGCCCAGGCGGGGCCATGCTCCTGAAAAGCCTCGGTGCTCGGATGCAGTTCCTTGTTCGAGAAATACGTCGCCGTGCGGATCCCGGCTTGGCGGCAATCCGTCAGCACGCGATCGAACCGATCCATGTCGGGATAGGGCGGATACGCTCCGTCGCGCCAGAACAGGCCGTCGTCATAATAGTCTCCGTCGTTGTGACAATGGACGGTTTGGACCCCCGACTTGGCCCATCGTTCGATCTGCGCGGGCGATGCCCAATCGCCGCGGTTGCGATTGAACGTGGCGTGCAGCCACGGCGGATGCGCGCGGCCGTCGTGGATCGGCACGCCCAGATAAAAATCGAAGACGCTCGACGGCGGCAACGGGCGTGCCGCATCGGGGCTGTGCAGCGGCGCGATCGACAGCGCCAAGCCGAGCGGTTCGCGGCTGGGCTGCAACAGGCATTGCCCTTCGCCGCGACGGCCTGTCAATTGGAGGTCCCATTGCGCCAGGTCCGAGCCGACGAACCATTCCAACCCCTCGGCGCCAGGATCCATGAAGATCATCGACCGTGGGACGAAGTTCGTCCGCAGCTCGGGATCCTCGGCTTGGTCCGGACGCAACTTGCCCCACACGTTGCTGCCGAAGGAGAAAGGCGCGCCTCCGTCATGTTCAGTGCGACCATCGCGATAACCATAATGGCACAGGCTGGGCGCCAAGGTCGTCGTCAATACGCACAGCTCGCGCGCCTGCGCCTCGGGCGGCGCCAGCAATTCTCTGCGAATCTTGACATATCCCCAGCGATACTCGAACGTCGTCCTTACTCGCCAGGTCGACGTATGTCCGTCGGCGTCGCACAGCCGACTGCCGATCGCGACGATCTCGTTCACCCCCTGTCGGCGGTGGGTGACGGTCGGAGTCACATCGTACAGATCCGAGAGTCGAGCGCCGTGATCGTCCAACACGCGCGTCTCGATCGGTCGCGCCAGCAAGTTCGCGGCGCGCCCGTGTTCCAGGCCGATGCGGACGATGGCTCCGCCCTGTTTCAGGTCATGCTCGATCACATAGTACGGCGTGCGCAGCGTCAGGCGGCCCGCCGCCTCGTCTCGCTCCACCGCATAGGCCTGCGGCCAGGTGCGAGACGGCGTCTGCGGCTCGGCGGCGCATACCCCGCCCGAAGCAACCAACAGCGTCAGAATGCAGCACGTGATCGTTCGCGTCATCGAGGGCTCCTTTCGCAGTTCCAACGTGCAGGATCGTACGATTCCCGGTTAGCCTACGGGATCTGCCTGCCGTTGCCCAGCCGCGCGAGTGAGAAAAGGCCGGATGCGACGGCGCGCGCCGCTCCGGACGACGGCAGGCGCTCGGAGAACCCCAGACACTCGGAGGACCGCGCTCTGGCGTGATCGCGCGAGAACTCGCCCGATGCGAGGATCGACGATGAATTGTTGGCGGTCGCCCGGCGCGCGCTAAGCAAACGGCCACTGCTTGCCCATGGCCTGACGCTGCAGGGCGGTCAATTGGGTGATCCCGCCGCGTGCCAAGCGCAGCAGCGCGTGCAGCTCGTCCTCGCTGAACGTGGCTTCTTCGCCCGTGCCCTGCACCTCGACGAAGCGACCGCTGCCGGTCATGACCACGTTCATGTCCACGGCCGCCGCCACGTCCTGCGCATAGTCCAGATCGAGCACGGCCTGGCCCTCGACCAGGCCGACGCTGACGGCTGCCACGCTGTCGACCAGCGGCAGCCGGCGCGGGTCGGGCAGGGCGTCGGCGACGCTTCGCGCGGCGTCCAGCAGAGCCAGAAAGCCACCGGTGATCGCCGCCGTCCGCGTCCCGCCATCGGCCTCGAGCACATCGCAGTCGACGGTGATCTGGCGGGGGCCGAGCGCCGTGAGATCGGCGACGGCGCGGAGGCTGCGGCCGATCAGCCGTTGGATCTCGGTGCTGCGGCCGTCGAGCGTCCCGCCTCGCTCGCGTCGCTTGCGCGGGCTCGTGCTGCCCGGCAACATGCTGTACTCGGCCGTGATCCAGCCTTGGTTACGGCCTTCGAGCCACGGGGGCACGGTCTCTTCGACGCTGGCCGTGCACAGCACGACCGTGCCGCCCGCCTGGTACAGGACGCTGCCCGCGGCGGTCCGTGTGAACCGTCGTTTGATTCGGACCGCTCGCAACCGGTCCGCAGGGCGTGACACGAGCTTCATCGTCGCCTCCGTTGCTTGCCTCACGCGCGATTCGCGGCGGATGTTTCGGTCAGCAGCCAGACCAGCAAACCCTTCTGGACGTGCATCCGGTTCGCGGCCTGTTGAAGGACCGCGCTGTGGGGGCCGTCGATCACGGCATCGGTCACTTCTTCGCCGCGCCGCGCGGGCAGACAATGTAAAAACCGGGCGTGGGTCGGCGCGCGGTTCATCAAAGCCTCGTCGACCTGATAGGCCGCAAAGGCTTGGCTGCGGACTTCGCTCTCCGCTTCTTGTCCCATGCTGGTCCAAACATCGGTGTACACGGCGTCGGCCTGTTGGACGGCCTCGATCGGGTCACGGGTCTGGACGAGCTGCAGTTGCGGAGCGGCTTGCCGCACGCGTTCGAGGTACGTGGGATCGAAGTCGTAGCCCGCGGGGCAGGCGATCGCGAATCGCACGTCCAGTTTGGCGCACGCCATCAACAGGCAGCGGGCGACATTGTTGGCGTCGCCGACGAAGGCCAGCGTTCGGCCGCGGAGGCTCCCGTACACTTCGCCCAACGTAAACAGGTCGGCGAGCGCCTGGCACGGGTGCGCGACGTCCGTCAGGCCGTTGATCACGGGACACTGGGCGTGGTCGGCCAGATCTTGCACGGTGCGATGCTGGTTGGCTCGGCACACGATGACGTCGACGTACTGGCTGAGCACACGGGCGAAATCGGCGACGGACTCGCGTTCGCCGCCCCAGCCGACGTCGGCGCCCAAAAACATGCTCGAACCGCCCAACTGAGCCATCCCGGTCTCGAAGCTGACGCGCGTCCGGAGCGACGGCTTCTCGAACAGCAAGGCCGCCATGCGGTTGCCGAGCAAGGACTCGCGCACGCCCTGCCGCCACTTGGCCTTTAGGTCGCGGGAGATCGCGAACACGCGTTCGATTTCCGTAGTCGTCAGATCTGACAGGCTCGTCACATGTCGTATCGTCATTCGTTCCTCAATCCCACGCCTCGTACGGCGCGGCTTGTCGATCGTTCGGTCGCAGGCTCGAGATCCGTGCCAATCGCCGTCGGGCGGACGTTCCGGGGGCAGTCGCTAGTCCGCCGTGGCCAGGATCGCCTCGCCCAACAGCTCGCATCCCTCTTCCGCCTCTGCCGTGGTCAGATTCATGGCCGGCAACAACCGCAGCACATTGCCCTGCGTACAGTTGATCAACAGGCGTCGTTCCAGACAGGCTTGGACAATCGGTGCGCCGGGCGTCCGCAATTCGACGCCGACCATGACGCCCAATCCGCGAACGTCCTGGATCAAATCGGTCTTGCTCTGCAGCGCCGTCAATCGCTCGCGGAACAAGTCGCCCACGCGGCTGGCGTTGTCCAACAAGTTCTGCTGGGCGATCATTTCGAGCGCGGCGATCCCGGCGCAGGCGGACAGCGGGTTTCCGCCGAAAGTCGCGGCATGTAGCCCCGGCCGCAGGCTGGGGGCGATCTCGGGTCGGGTCAGCATCGCGCCGCCCGGAACGCCGCCGCACAGGGCTTTGGACAGCGTCATCACATCGGGGGTGACGCCGAAGTGCTGGTACGCGAACCAATGTCCCGTCCGACCGCAGCCAGTCTGGACCTCGTCGAACATCAACAGCAACCCGTGTTGGTCCGCCAATCGGCGCAGTCCTGGCAGAAAGTCGTCGGGCGGCAGTCGCACGCCGCCTTCGCCTTGGATCGGCTCGACCAGGATCGCGCACGTTTCATCGTCGATCAACCGGGCGGTCGCTTCGAGATCGCCGAACGGCGCGTAGACAAAGCCTGCCAGCAGCGGGCCGAGCCCCTGATGGCACTTGGGCTGGGCGGTGGCCGAGGTCGAGCCCATCGTGCGTCCGTGAAACCCGCCGGTAAACGTGATGATCTTGTAACGCTCGGGCAGCGTGTGCAGCCGCGCCAACTTGATCGCCGCCTCGTTGGCCTCCGTCCCGGAATTGCAGAAGAACGCCATCCCGCCGAAGCTGCGTTCCGACAGCAGCCGGGCCCATTGCCCTTGCAGCTCGGTGTGCCACGTGTTCGGCACGTGCATCAACGTGCCCACCTGCTGTCTGACCGCTTCGACCACCGGCGGCGGACAGTGCCCCAGCAGGTTGCAGCCCCAGCCCGGAAACAGGTCCAAATAGCGATTTCCCTCGCTGTCCCAGACGTGCGAGCCTTCGCCGCGGATCAGATTCACCGGATAGCGAGTATAGTTCGGGACGACATACCGTTGAAACATCTCGACGGTCTGCGGCGAGCTGAGATGGGGCGACTTGCTCAAAAGGGTGTTCTCCTGTGTGCGACCCTGGCGCCGTGTGTGACGCCAGGGTCTTGTCCAATTGTAGTTTTCAGGCAGCCCTAACTGGCCAGCGTCCGGGTTTCCCGCGATCCGGCGGCCGCGGCTGCCCCGACGTTTAGCCTGGACGACGCACGAGGCGACCACTCCGGCATTCAAGTCAGCGTGCCCGCCGTCCATCGTCGGGTCGATCGGCGCACGACCCGTGCGATGGGCGAGCATCGACAATCTGCGCGTCCGACGCGAACCGGCTTCCTCCGCGTTTGCTCACTGGTCGCACCCCGTGGCCGGATCCGCGGCGTCTGGTGGCGCGCACCAGACGATTTCCGTGCCCACGCCGCTGGTCGTGTAGATTTCCAGCAGCAGCGAATGTCGCACGCGCCCATCGACGATGTGAATTTTCTGGACGCCCCGCTGCAACGTCTCGAGGCACGCTTCGACCTTGGGGATCATGCCGCCGCCCACGACGCCCTCGCGGATCAGCAGACGCGCCTCGTCGGCGCCCAGCGTCTGGATCAGCGACGCGGGGTCGTCCTTGTCCCGCAAGACGCCGGGAACGTCGCTCAAGAAGACCAGCTTCTCGGCGCCCAGCGCCTGGGCCACCATCATGGCGGCCGTGTCCGCGTTAACGTTCAGTTTATGCTCGCCATCCTCCCAGCACATCGACGGAATCACCGGAATCAGCCCCGCGTCGCACAGCTTGTTCAACAGCGTCCGGTCGACGCGCGTCACCTCGCCGACATATCCCAGATCGATCGGCTGTCCGTCGTCGCCCTTCAATTGCAGCCGCCGGCCGTACAGGACACAGGTCGAGCGGAAGTTCAAGCCCAGCGCGCGTCCGCCCAAATCGTCGATCTGTCGCGCCAGACGGTCGTTGACGTCGCCGGCCAGAACGCGTTCGACGATCTCCAACGAGCGCTCGTCGGTATACCGTCGGCCTTGGATGAACCGCGGCTGGATGCCGGCCGCCGCCATCGCCCGGCTGATCGCCGCCCCGCCGCCATGCACGACGACGGGCCGCATCCCCACGGTCTCCATGAATACGATGTCGACCAACGCGTGCAGCAGCGAATCGGGATTGTCCATCAGGCTGCCGCCCAGCTTGATGACGGTGACCTTGTCCCGAAACCGACGGATCCACCCCAACGCTTCGATCAGCGTGTCCGCTTTGGCAATCGCCTCGTGCAAGGCTCTACTCCGCTTGATTCGAGAGACAGCACCGCGCGTTCGGGCAAAGCAGGGCTGCGTCTCAAGGCCGCAGCGACGGCCGCGCCACGCCGGCGACGTCGATGCCTTGTTCTCAATGGATATGCCCCGTTCCCACTTGATTCGGTGAAAACCAACTATTTTGCGCGTACCTCGCGCGGTAGTCAATTGGGCCGAAGAACGCGAAGCCCATGCGTGCGCGCGAGCGGCGGCGCAGCCGATAGCAGGCCCGACATGGCGCCGCCGATCAGGCGCCGCCCGCGGGCGGGCCGGCCCCCGGAGTGGCCGGTCGGATTGGGTGGCGAGGCTGGCTCGGATCCCGGATGCGCCTGCCGCCAGCCGAAAGCGCACTTTGAGGGCGACCTGCCGATTTTCCGCGCTGGCGAGTCAGCCTATGTTTGTCGGCGCCGCTCGGCGATCTCGCGGCTCCTGGATGCGGGCTGGCCGCCTTCGAGACGACGGAGACGGACTTCTCGAACCCGCCTCGGCCGGAACCGCGCTCGATGCATTTGCTTGTTCTGTCAGCCCTGGCGTAGTGCGCGTCGGCCGTCCGGATTGCGCCGCGCGGGCCGGGTTGCGGAGCATGAAACGCTGAGTGCCAGGGCGGCTAGACGCGCGAGTCCCGGTGCGGGCCGAGCCCGGGCACGCGCACCGGGCGTTGGGCTGGATGTTGTATGGCAGGCCAGCCAGGGGCCGGCCGTCAGCGGGCGTACGTTCGGTTCCGAGACACCTGGGCCGGGTGCGTGTCCGCCAGCGGCGCGACGGCGCCGGCGGACGCGTCGCGGCGGGCGATCGGTCTACGCGCGTTGCTCGTCGAAGGCTCGCCGAGGGCGAGGCTGAACCAACCTTCGTTTAACCTCAGATGCGAGACCTCCAGTCCGGCCAGGCGCGCATCCTCGTGCAGGCTTTGGCTGACCAGTTGAATCGGTTTGTTCTGGGCGAACACGCGACTGAACACGCCGCGCAACGCGACCTGATCGCGCAGATGCAGCCGGTTGCCGATCAGCTCGACATATTGATCGCGGACCAGATCCGCGCCCGGCTGTTCGACGGCCGGCCGATAGTGGACGCGAACGGTGAAGTCGCGCCAGCGGTTGGTCCCCTGCGCCAGCTCGGCCAAAGCCAGTTCGAACGTCAGGCGGTCCTGTTGAAACGTCACCCGCAGCGGCGTTCGATCGGCGAACTTGAGGTGCACGTCTTCCGGCAGATCCTCGGGCAGTTCCGGCCGGGCCAATTGAAACGTCGCGGCCAGCTCGCCCCATAGGTCGCGGACATTGGCGCGGCGTCCCTCCCAATTCAATTGATCCAGCACGTTGTTGACGGCGGATTCGTGCGCCTGCAGGTGGAAGACACTGCCCGGAGGCGTTACTGGCCGCGGCGTGTGGGCTGCCAACTGGTGATGGCTCGCCAGGCGCAGCCGCGCGACGACCTCGGCCTCGTTCGTCGCCATATCGGTAACCAGCGGGTTCAGCGCCAACTGCCGAAGTGGGGAATAGAAATGGTTGAGGAATCGTTTTTGCACTTCTTCGAGCCGCGCGGCGACCTCGGTGTCGATCCGATCGGACGCGCTGGCCGCGATGCGTCGCCGGACTGCGCGCTCCGTCGCCGGGGATTCGTTTTGGTATCGATCCAGGGCGATGGCCCGCGCCAGCTCGCCGATGAGGGGCACGGAATCAAGTCGAGTGGATACGCCGGCGAGTTCGGTCGAGCTTTCGGCGTCCGCCACGGCGGCGCGATGATACAGGCCATGCCGATGCACAACGATCTCTTTGGCCGCCGCGAACACCGAGTTGCCACAGCTATGGAATGTGGCGGACCCGCTGTTGGAACGTGTTTCCGACGCGACTTCGCCTTCGGCCGTCAGCCCGATCCGCCACGAGTTCGGGCTGGGGATCAAACGGACTCCCAATTCGGTCAGCGTCTCCGAGTGGCCCGTGGTGTACGCGCCTTGGATGATCGCGTCGACCGGTTCGGCGACCGGCGCGGGCGGTGGCAGCAAGCGTTCCATGAACGAGCGGCTGACGGCGATTCGCAGGTTCGCATTGCGATAATTGACGTCCAAGCGGCGGCCCAGCTCGGCGAGCACCGTGTCGTCCGACCAGCACAGAATCTTCTGGGCCGCGGCAATCCGCAGGCTCGCGCCGGCCGACGGATCTTGTTCGTATTGCTCCAACTCGGCCAACAACCTCGAATAATCGACGGGCTCGACCGCCAACCGGCGCACATGCTGCAAATAGGCGCGACAGACCGGCTCTTGGAGAAAGCGTTGCTGGGTCGGCGACAAAGCGCTGTCGTCGATCTGGAGCATGATCTGCTTGGCCAGCTCGCGGCACGCGCCCGTATCGCTGGTCGACGTGTTCAAGAACTGGCTTCCGGCCGCCGACATTTGCAGGCAGCGGGCCCAGATCTCGCCGTCGCGCGAGCCTCGCAGCCGAGACGCCAAAGCCTCGTAGGCCTGCCGCAGACCGGCTGCATCGCCGTCGGCGACGACCACGGGGCCGCGAGCGGCGATGGCGCAGACCTGCTCCCAGATCGCCAGCCGACGCCGCAACGCGAAGACGACGCGCGCCCATTCAGACCGCACCTGCGGGGCGGGATGGACCGAGAGCGCTTGCATCGCCTCGGTCGCCAGCGTCTGCAATTCGCTCACACGTGTCGCCGCGGCGCTCGCCGCGAGCGAATCGACCTCGGCCAGGTTCTCCAAACGCGTTTGCACCGCCAGGCACCAGTGGTGGCACGAGGCATGGACCGAGAGCGCGTCGAGCTGTGCCAGCAGCGCCGACGCGGTCGGCCACGCGGGAACCAACACGGAGGCGGGCGCGGGCCGGCGCGCCGGGCTCAGACCCGGCAATACGGCGGCTTCCATCGGTTCCTGTCCCAGCGGCTGATTCAGGCCGGGCCTCGCGGCCAGGCCCGGTCCATCATTGTCGTGCAGCGTGGCCTTGGCCGTGATGTCATACGGGCGCTCGACGGACGCGCCGATGTCCACCGGCGGGCGCGTTGCCTCGCAATCGCGTCGATCCGCCACCTGCCAGGCGCACTCGGCGCGGCCCTGAGCCGCTGTCGCGAGCGGCGTCGCCGCAGGACACGGTTCGTCCATCCAGGCGTGCGCGGAATCCGAGTCGGTGCAATCTGCGAGGTCCGCGCACGCGCCCTGCACAAACGGCGCATAGGCCGGCCTCGCAGGCCGAGCGTCCCCATCCCCATGCAACGGGTCGCACGCCGGGTCTATCTGCGTCGAGCAGGCGTTCGGTCCGTCGCCGGGCAGCGCACAGCTGGCGGGCCCGACCGGCCGAGCGTCCCACGAACTCCATTCCCGGGGCGCCAAGATGCTGAGACAGAACAGGACGACGACCAGGGACAGAAAACACCAGACCGAGACTGTACAGTTCTGTTTCATAGGGTACAGCAGCCTTCGAGAAACGCGGATACGTGGGGGCGTCGAACGGGACCGTCGGCTGGCGCGATCGGGCGACACAGCGGCCGTGGCGAAACGCGGATACGTGGCGGGTTGCCGCGGCTACCGTCCGAGACACTTTGAAAGATCGGTATTTTCCACGAGTCGAATAGAACGAGAATTGGCCTCGACGCCGGGCGTTGCATACCGTTTTCGCGCAATCTTGTTAAACTGTGCCGAAACGGCGGAAGACAACACCGGGCCCAATGCTGGTGTTCACCACGACTTCGGACAACGCGGCGGCTGGCGCCGCGGTCACTGCGACGGGCTGGCCCAACAGGCGGGCCTCGCGCGGCGGCCGCTTGCCGCGCGCCGCGGATGACGTACGTGCCGCGCTTCGTCCAGCGCCGCCAAAAAACGCAACCATCCGGGCCTCTGTCGGTCGAAGTGTAGGTACAGAACCCGTCGCGCAGATCGCCCGACGACGCGTCGGATCGACGCACGTGCGAGGATTGGCGAGGCCCAAGTGGGCGGAAACGCGATCCGTCACGCTTTCCCTCGTCGTGCGCCCTTTCGCGATCCATCTAAATACCGTTTAATTTTCTCACGCACTGCTCAGGCGTGGCTTGGCTCCCGGCCCCGCTGCACGCCCCGCGCTGCCGCATCATAACGTTCACCTACTAAAAGAGTTACGAGGAATGTCCAACTATAATCTCACGCACCTGAAAGAGTTGGAAGCCGAGAGCATCAACATCATCCGGGAGGTTGCCGCGGAATTCGACAATCCGGTGATGTTGTATTCTATTGGCAAGGACTCGTCGGTCATGGTGCAGCTAGCGCTGAAGGCGTTCTACCCGGGCAAGCCGCCGTTTCCGCTGTTGCACGTCGACACGACGTGGAAGTTTCGTGAAATGTACGAGTTCCGCGAAAACTACGCCAAACACAAACTCGGTTTGACCGTGCTGACGTACATCAATGAAGAGGGGCGGAAGCTGGGTTTGAATCCATTCGAGAACAGCGGCAAGCACACCACGGTGATGAAGACCGAGGCCTTGAAGCAGGCCTTGGAGAAATATCAATTCGACGCGGCGTTCGGCGGCGCGCGGCGCGACGAGGAGAAATCGCGAGCCAAGGAGCGCGTCTTTTCGTTTCGAGACCGCTTTCACCGTTGGGACCCGAAGAATCAGCGGCCCGAATTGTGGAATCTGTACAACACGCGGGTCAACAAGGGCGAGTCGATCCGTGTGTTTCCGTTGTCGAATTGGACCGAGCTCGACGTCTGGCAATATATTCATCTCGAACAGATCCCGATCGTGCCTTTGTATTTTGCCGCCGATCGGCTCGTGGTCGTGCGCGACGGCAACCTGATTCTGGTGGATGACGACCGCCTGCAGCTCTTGCCCGGCGAACAGCCACAGATCCGCCGAGTGCGCTTTCGCACGCTCGGCTGCTATCCGCTGACCGGGGCCGTTCCGTCGACGGCCACAACGCTGCCGCAGATCATCCAGGAAATGCTGCTGTGCAACACGTCGGAGCGGCAGGGGCGAGTCATCGACAACGACGAGGAGGGCTCGATGGAAGACAAGAAGAAGGAAGGATACTTTTGATTTATGTCACACCATTCCGATTTGATCGCCACGGACATCGACGCCTATCTGGCCGAACACGAGCGAAAGGATCTCCTGCGGTTCCTGACCTGCGGCAGCGTCGACGATGGCAAGAGCACGCTGATCGGCCGGCTGTTCTATGACGCCAAACTGATCTACGAAGACACGCTCCGAGCGCTCGAGCGAGATTCCGCGATTCACGGGACGACGGGCGGCGGATTCGACCCCGCCTTGTTCACGGACGGGTTGAAGGCGGAACGCGAGCAGAGCATCACGATCGATGTCGCGTACCGCTACTTTTCCACGGCCAAACGCAAGTTCATCATCGCCGATACGCCGGGCCACGAGCAGTACACGCGGAACATGGCGACAGGCGCGTCGACCTGCGATCTGGCGGTGATCCTGGTGGACGCCCGCAACGGGGTCGTGACGCAGACGCGGCGGCACAGTTTCATCGTGACGCTGCTGGGCATCAAGCACATCCTGGTCGCGGTCAACAAGATGGACCTGGTCGGATTCAGCCAAGAGGTGTTCGACCGGATCCGCGCGGACTATACGGCGTTTGCGACGCGTCTAGACGTTCCCGACCTGCACTTCATTCCCATTTCCGCGCTGCACGGCGACAACGTGGTCGATCCCAGCCCGAACATGCCCTGGCATCAAGGCAGCACGTTGATGGGCTTTCTCGATTCGGTTTACATCGGCTCGGATCGAAACCTCGAGGATCTGCGATTTCCCGTGCAATACGTGAATCGACCGAACCTGGACTTCCGCGGTTTCTGCGGCACGATCGCTTCGGGAATCGTCCGGCGGGGCGACGAAGTCATGGCCTTGCCGTCGCGAAAGACCACGCGAGTCAAATCGATCGTCACGATGGACGGCGAACTCGAGGAAGCCTTTTGTCCCCAGGCGGTGACGTTGACGTTGACGGACGAGATCGACGTCAGCCGCGGCGACATGCTTGTCCGGCCGGGAAACCTGCCCAAACTCGAACAGCGGCTCGAGGTCATGCTGGTCTGGATGAGCGAACAACCGATGGTCGCCGGACGCCAGTATCTGTTCAAGCATACGACCAAACTGGTGACGGGCGCGATCGATGCGCTCCGCTACCGCGTGGACGTAAACACGCTCAGCCGTCAGGACGCGCCCACGCTGCGGTTGAACGAAATCGGCCGGTGCGCGGTGACGCTGACCGAGCCGATCGCGCTGGACGACTATCGCCGCAACCGCGCCACGGGTTCGTTCATCGTGATCGACCGCATCAGCAACGCCACGCTGGGCGCGGGGATGATCCTGTCACGCGTGACGGCCGATCAACGCCGCGACCACTGGGATAATGAACCGCACGCCCGCTCGCTGCGCAGCACGTACAGCCATGTAACGGCCGACGAGCGAACGGCGCGATTCGGCCAACAGCCGGTCACGATCCTGCTGACCGGTCTGACGGGCGCGGGCAAGACTAGCGTGGCCTACGCGCTCGAGCGACGATTGTTCGACGATGGCCAAGCCAGCGTCGTGCTCGACGGCGAGAACATGCGGTTGGGCATCAGCCGTGACCTGGGCTTTTCGGCCGAGGAGCGATCCGAAAATCTCCGCCGCAGCGCGGAGATCGCCAAGCTGATGAACGATGCGGGGTTGGTTTGTATCTGCGCGTTCCTCGCCCCGAGCGAAGCCGTGCGGCAACGCGCGGCGCAGGTCGTGGGGCTGGATCGCTTTCTGGTCGTCCATCTGAGCGCGCCGGTCGACGTCTGCCGCCAGCGAGACCAGGGCGGTCAGTACGCCCGTGCGGACAACGGCGTGATCGCCAACTTTCCGGGGGTCTCGGCGCCCTACGAGCCGCCGCTGAACCCGGACCTCGTCCTGCGGACCGACCAGATCAGTATCGAACAGGGCATCGACCAGATCCTCGAACTCCTGCGCCAACGACAGATCCTGCGCTGAACGATGGCCAGCCACGCCGTGACCCCGTGCGCTGCGGCAGTCAGCGATGGATGATGGACGATGGATGATGGACGGCGCGCCGCGCGCAGCCCCAGTTCTCGTAGCGTTCTCTACCCCAAACCTTGTACCGAATCGTTAACACAAACCTCGATTCCGGCGTGCGACCTCCCGTAGTCGCTGTGCCTGCTGTTCATCCAATTCGAGGTTGCTTGTCATGGGAGTCTTACACTCCCGGCGACCGGACGAACGCCGTCCGTAACGGGACGGCCGCCCATGGGTTTGTTTTCCAGGACCGACGCAGCCGGCCGCTCGGGTTCACGGCCTTGTTCGCGTGTCCTTTGTCTGCCCTTGAGGCCAGTGGGAGGCTGAAATACTTTCGTACCGATCGGACCACCAGCCCGTGCGAGCCGCCCACGGAATCATCCAGCCGCCGGCGATGTTTTGCAAACGGGTCGCGGCTTGTCGGCGACCGCCGCCGCTTGGCCAGCGACCGACGAAGGATGGCATAGGGTCGGGAGACGTCTTCCGTAACCGGAGGGCGTCGATAACGCCGACCATTTTCCACCGTCGGATCGCGGCTCGGATGCACGCGGTTGTTCGGCCGTCGACGCTACACGACCTCCTGCATGGGCCGCACTCGCGGCGGGGGCAGCGCGCGGCCCTCGGACTCGAAACGGACAATCACGTCTTCGACCACCTCGCACAAATCCGCATACACTTTTTTCGGATCATCCCCGTGAATTCCGGTGATCAGATCGGGACATTTGCCGATGTATGCTTCATCTTCGCCACTCCATTCTACCCATTTGTGGTACTGGTCGCTTTTCTTCATTCTCGAACCTCCTCGATCGCTCGGCGGACCTGTTTCTCCTGCTACGGCTTTGCGTCATCGCCGAGTTGACCGCTCAGTGTTACGGCGCCGCGATAGCGAGGATGCAGAAACTTGCGGTGCGAACCCTTGCCGGCCGAAATCTCGCGGAAGCCGGCCGCCCTCAAGTCTTGCAGCAATTCCCGAATCTTCCTGGGCATGGGACACCTTGCTCGTGGTCCCCGCCAGCCGCTGCCCGAGGAACCAACCGAACGCCGGCCGTAGCCGACGGTCGCCCACGAGTTTGTTTTTCACGACCGACGCCGCCGGCCGGTCCGGTTCACGACCTTGTTCGCGCGTCCCGCCGTTCGTCTTTGAGGCCGACCGGAGGCCGCATGGTTTCGTGCCCGTCACGCCCCCAGCCTGCGCGAGGCGCCAACAAAATTATTCACCTTCCAGCGATATTTTGCAATCAAGTCGAGACTCGTCGGCGACCGACGTCTGCGGGCCAGCGAAGTGCCACGCTTGCCATCGCGACTGCGAACAATCAAGCTCGCCGGCTCGCTTGCCGGTGGCAACCGGCCGCGAGACCGTTCGGTGTTCAAGGCCCGCCGCCAGGCAGCGGTCGGCCGAGGTCCGTCCTACGGGACGACAGCGCCCGAGGCCGTGACGTGCGCCGGTCCGGCGCCGGCCAGGTCGGTCGTGATCCGCAGCGAGGTCGACACGGGATTCGCTTCGCCCGACGCGCGGAACGTAACGGAGATGAAGTGCAGCGGCTTGGACTCGTCGGAGAACTCGAACGCGAACCGCGGATCCTCGCATTCGACGGTCAGAACACGAAACGCCTCGGCCGCGCGGACCACCAGGCGTGACTTCGTCTCGCGTCCCTGCGCGACGTTTCCGACATACAGCAGGGCGGGATTGACGGACAGCGGCGGGACGACTTCGCCGCTGACAGCCAGCGGAACACAGCCGGCCGTCCGGTCGTTGGTGTGCACGACCAACGCGGTGTCGATCTTTCCCGGCGGCGCGTCAGTTCCCAATTGCACGACCAGTTCATAGGCGACTCGACTCGCGCGACGACTGACTTCTCGCGTCTGAACGCGCAGATACGGCGCCGAACTCAGCACCGACTCGATCCGCCAGTCGCTCCGCCCGGCGTAGTCGACGCCGATGATCTGTTCGGCGGATTGGCCCTCGCGAATCGTTCCGAAATCAACGCCGCCGGGACGGAACACGACGTCGCTGCGAATGTAGGCGCGCACCTGCAGTTGCACTTCGGCATAACGGGGTTGGTCGAAAACCACGGTGATTGTCGCGGACCGCTGGCCGGTGAATGCGCGCGTGTTGAGCGTCGCCAGAATGGCGCCGCGCTCGCCCCGTTTGACGAGCGACACGGGAATGCTGGGCGTCGTACAGCCGCACGTGGTGCGTACGCTGCGCACATGGATGTCGGCATCGAACGGATTCGAGAACCAGAACAGATGCGTGGCCACCGCGCCGCGAGCTACCGCGCCGAAGTCATAAGACGTCTCGGCGAACATCTGCGTCGCGCGCGGCTGCGCCGACACGGTTGCCGCCAGACAGGGCAGGACCGCCAGCAAGACAACGAGCAGCACGGATCGTCTCATGTGGACATCCTCCGAATTTCACGGCGATCGTGTTCGTGTCGAAACGGTTGATTTCGCGTCGCACCACGTTTTTTACCCCGCGGACGGGGCCTCTAAGCGAAGATAGGTCGTGGCTCGCGCCGCGACGTCGATAATCACGCGAAACGGCGGATGGCGAGGCGCGTCCCGAGCGCACATCCGGCATGACAGGCATGGCTTGAACCTGGGCTGGCGGGTTGGGTGAACGCGGCGTCTGGCGCCGACGGCCGCCCTTGCCGCCGATGGCGGGCCAAACCGATCCGCCACGGGGCCAAACCGAGGCTTCGGTGTCCACGGGCCGGCCGCCCACGGCGGTCAATTCGTCAGCCCCGCTAGAACCTACGGCAGTGGCGGCGGGATCCATCCGACGGTATATTTGCAACGCGATCGCCACCTCGCGCGCGCCGCGCCTGATGAGGCACACCGCGCGGCTGTCGTCGTCCGTGCCGTCGCTGTGCCAGACTGGGATGGCGCGGATCGTCGAAGGGAGGCGCGCTTCGCGAAAGTCGTCTTTTTCGTCGTCAGCGCGCTGCGCACGCGCGCGCGGAGGCTGGCCGGCGGCGGGCGTTTCGAGTTGGAGTCTATTCTGACGGCGCACGAGCGCCGTGTTCAACAGCGCGGGCCGAGCCATCGGATCGCGCGGCGTGATACGTATGCTCCGTAGGCCCGCGGCCCGGCGCCCCGCAGGCGCCGACGATGTTCGGGTTATGGCAGCGCGGGTTCGCACGAGCCGAGAATGATAGGAGGAATCCGGGACATGCACCCTTTGATCGAATCGCTGCTGGCCGCGGCGCCGCTGCTGACCGACGGCGCATGGGGGACGCAGATTCAAGCGCGCGGTTTGATGATCGGCGGCTGCCCGGATGAATGGAACTTGTTGCGTCCGGACGTGGTCGAGGAAATTCCACGGGCCTACATCGCGGCGGGCAGCCAGATCGTGTTGACGAACACCTTTCGAGCCAATCGCGTGACGCTGACGGATTATGGCTTGGGCGACCAGACGCAGGCGATCAACCGCGCGGGGGCCGAGATCTCGTGCCGCGCCGCCGCCGGCCGGGCGCATGTCTTCGCCTCGATCGGGCCCAGCGGCAAGATGTTGATGATGGGCGAGGTCAGCGAGCAACAGTTGCTGGACGCGTTCAGCGAACAGGCCGAAGCGTTGGCCGCGGGCGGCGCCGACGCCTTGGTGCTGGAAACGATCAGCGATCTAACCGAGGCGAGGCTGGCCGTGCAAGGGGCCGCGGCCACGGGCCTACCGGTCGTCGCCTGCCTGTGCTTTGATTCCGGCGCCGATCTCGATCGCACGCTGATGGGGACCACGCCCGAGCAGGCCGCCCAAGAGCTGACCGCGGCGGGCGCAGACTGCATCGGGGCAAACTGTGGCCAAGGCATCCGGGGCTATTTGCCCTTGTGCCGCCGGCTGCGAGCCGCGACCGATCGGCCGATCTGGCTCAAACCCAACGCGGACACTCCCGTATTGGTCAACGACGTCCCGATGTGGAAGACGACGCCCGAAGAGTTTGCCCGCTTTGCCCCGGAGCTGGTCGAGGCGGGCGCGAGCTTTCTGGGCGGCTGTTGCGGCACCACGCCGGCCTTCATCGACGCGTTGCGCCGGGCGCTGGCGATCGAGACGCCTGACCGAGGCGGCGGCTGACATCTCTCGAACTCGACGAGCTATTTCGAGCCACGTCCTCAGATGACCGCAGACGTTTTCTGCCCGAGGAACCTGTGCTGAGACTCTGGCGCTGGGTGCTGATCGCCGCGTTGTATGGCCTGCCCGTGACGGTGCTGTGCATTGTCGGGGCGGCGACGGTCTATCGATCGGGTCGCTATTGGTGGGCATGGTGGCTGGCGCCGCTGTGCTGGGCGGTGGCGTGGCTCTTGACGCGTGTTTGGCGCAAGCAGCTAGCGCCGCCCACCGAGGTCGATTTCAGGGCGCCCGATCATTGGACCGATCGTGACCGGGCGGCGTGGACCGTTGTCGAGGCGCATCAACACCTCGCGCCGGCGGCGATGGAGCGTCTGACGGATCCGCATTTCTACCTGCAATCGGCCATCGATTTGGCCCTAGCCGTCGCGCGGCTGTACCATCCGAAGGCCAAGGACCCGATCGGGTCGTTGACGGTCCTCGAGCTGATGGCGGCCGCCGAACTGGCCATCGAGGATTCGGCCGAGTGGTGTCGGCAATACGTGCCCGGCAGCCACCTCGTGACCGTCGACCAATGGCGGCTGTTCGGCCGCGCGCCGACGTGGTTCCGCGCAGCCAGCAACGCCGCCTGGGCCGCTTCGGTATTGCTGAACCCCTTGAACGCGGGACGTTTTTTGATCTCGAAGTTCACGACCGAATCGGCGACGCGTCAACTGCGCGAGCACGCGCTGGGCTGGTTTTACGTGATCTTCGTCCGCTACGTCGGGCTGTATCTGATCGAGATGAACAGCGGCCGACTGCGCGGGGGCGCGGCCCGGTATCGGCAACTGAGATCGCGCTGGCCGCATCCGCCGGACATGCCCGCGACTCCCGTCGGCGACGCGACGGATCTGCGCCCGGCGGACTCGTCGTCGTCGGCCATGGTTGCGGCGCCTCCGTCGGAACCGCTCGAGGTTCGCCTGGCCGTCGTGGGGCAGGTCAAGGCAGGCAAGTCGAGCCTGATCAATGCGCTGCTGGGCAGCTCGCGGGCCGCGGTGGATGTCTTGCCACAAACCAAAGAAGTCCAGCGGTATGAACTGCGTGTCGCCGACCGCGCACATGCGCCGCGGGCGGAAGATCCTGATCGCGACCTTCCCGCAGGCCAGCGGCTCGCAGCGGCGATGGAAGACCGCCTGGTTCTGTTGGACACAGGCGGCTATGCGGACGCCGGCGCCACGCCGCAGCAGATGAATCAGATGCACGAGGCGCTGCGCGGCGCCGACCTCGTACTGCTGGTGATGGATGCCTCGATCCCCGCCCGAAGGGCGGACGTCGAGCTGTTGACGTCACTCGATGCCTGGATGCAGACGAATCTGCACCGCAGACTGCCGCCGGTCCTGGGCGTTTTAACCCACATCGACTGCCTGCGACCGATCTTCGAGTGGGATCCGCCGTACGACTGGCGCGAGCCGGTCCGGCCGAAAGAACATAGCATTGCCGGGGCGGTCGCGTACACCCGTGAGCAATTCCGGACGCGTCTGCTGGCGGTGCTGCCCGTGTGCACGGATCTGGCCCGCCAGCGCGCATGGGGCGTGTACGAGACGTTGGCGCCCGCGCTGCTACAGACGCTGGGCGAGGCGCGCGGCTGCGCCCTCGTTCGGACGCTGCACGCCGAAATCGACCAGGATCGCGCGCGGGCGCTGCTGCGCCAGTTGGGCCGCGCATGCACTGGGTTGCTGCGCACAGCCCTCGAAGGGCTGCGCGATGCGGCCCCGCGCTAGGCGGGCATCTAACGTGTTGTTCAAACTATGCTTTCTTGCGCGGATGCGCCCAATTTATCCGCCTGGATTCCAGCCGGCGAGGCAAGCCAATGTCGCGCTGAAGTGGCACGCTCCACGCGTGGCCGCAATCGAGCGGACGCATGGAGCGCCACGCTCTGTCGTGGCCGCAATCGAGCGGACGC
>JAVYAJ010000030.1:0-19328 GCA_032229885.1 Candidatus Anammoximicrobium sp.
CGAAGGCCAACGTCAACGTGTCACCGCGGCCCGATGAATATGGCCTTCGGCCAAAAGAGGCGCGCGCAGCGCCGGTCCTGGGGCGTTGCCCCAGGCTACGGTGAGCGGAGGCCTTCGGCCAAATAGATTCAGCGGCCCAAACAGGTTCAGCGTCCCAAACGGGCTGCCCGACCGCGTGCTATTGGCCGTTGGAGTCATAGTCCGTATCATGCGCGCGCATCTGGTACACCGGTCTATATAGTACACTTTTGGGTTGCGGGAACTGGCCCGCGTTAATACGCTGTCCAATCGTAATTCTCGGGTTATCGCCCTCGCCGGCGGGCGGGATTGCCGCGGTCTGGAGACCACGGCTACGGCCCTATTCAGCCGTGACGGCCTGCTCGTTCGAGCCGCGCCTCGAGTCCGCGAATTCGAGCCGACAGGGGAGAAAAGCGTGATGAATTCTCGCCAGCGAGTGGCGGCGGCGATGCGGCATGCGATCCCGGATCGCGTGCCCGTGATGTGCCAGGTCGCCTTGGGACACTATTTCCTTCACAGCCGGCACGCGCCGCCGGAGATCTGGTTTGACAGCGAGGTGTTCGTTCAGACGCTGAGCGAGTTCCAGCAGCGTTATCGATTCGATGGGTTTCTGATCAACCTGCCCGGCCGGCCGACCAATTGGGGCGATTGGATCCGCGATCAACGGCGCGCGGGAGACAACCTGGTCCTGACGTGGAACGACGGACTGGTCACGTCGTTTCCGTCGGACGACAACGCCCAGACGTTGCAGGCGGACGGCAGCGACCTGCCGCGGGCGGATCCGGCGCACGTCGATCCGGCGGATCCGGCCACCTACCGCATCCCCGGCTATGTCTGGAACACGTGGCACGCGCCGACGTTGTTCGATATTCCGGCCGAGGCCGATCTCGCCGACCCGGCGGCGTACCCCGACTGGCTGACCCGCGGTCTGCGGCTGGCCCGGGCGGCTTGTCCGGAAGTCTCGGTTCACATGGAGGTATTCTCGCCGCTGACGCACTTCCTCGAACTGTTCGGCTACCAGCCGGCGTTGATGACGCTGTTGGACGCGCCCGAGTTGTGCCATCGGCTGCTGGACCGTTTTACCGACATGGTGAGCGCCATGGTTCGGTGCTATGGCCCCTGTCAGCCGGACGCCATCCTGATCAGCTCGGCCTTCGCCGGGGCGGGCTTCATCAGCCGCGCCATGTATCGCGAGTTCGTCGTCCCGTACGAGCGGCGAGTCGTCGCGGCCATTCACGGTTACGGCATTCCGGCGTACACGCACACGTGCGGGGCGATCGGCGATCGTCTGGACCTGATGGCCGAGACCGGGTTGGATGGGATCGATACGCTCGATCCCCCGCCGTTGGGCACGGTCGACCTGGCGCGGGCCAAGGCCGAGTTCGGCTCGCGACTGTTTTTCAAGGGCAATCTGAACGCGGTTCACGAGATGCTGTACGCAGACGAGCCGGAGTTCCGCCAGGCCGTCCTCGACCGGCTGCGGATCGGCAAGCCCGGATCGGGCTATATTTTGTCGTCCGCCTGCTCGGTCGCGCCGCGGGTGACGCCCGAGCGGCTGGCCATGCTAAGCGAACTGGCAGACGAGCACGGGAGGTACGACGCAGGTGAAGGTCGTCCTAGCTGAGAAACCGTCGGTGGCTCGCGAGATCGCGGCGTTCCTCGGGGCTCGCTCGCGCGGCGAGGGGTATCTCGAGGGCGGCGGATATCGGGTCACGTGGGCGTTGGGACATCTGGTCGCGCTGAAGGAGCCCGACGAGTACGATCCGACGCTGAAACCCTGGTCGCTCGAGACGCTGCCGTTCATCCCACCCCAGTTCGAGCTGAAGCTGGTTCCCGAGAAACATGCCCGCGCCCAGTTCGCCGTCGTGCAACGCCTGTTTCGCGCGGCCGACGAAATTATCTGCGCCACGGACGCCGGGCGCGAGGGCGAGCTGATCTTTCGCTATGTGCTGACGATGGCCGGGTGTGAACGCAAACCCGTGCGCCGCCTGTGGCTTAGTTCGCTGACTCCGCGCGCCATCGACGAGGCGTTCCGCCACCTGAAGCCGGGCGCGGCATACGACGACCTGTACGCCGCGGCCAAGTGTCGCAGCGAAGCGGACTGGATCGTCGGGATGAACGGCACCCGCAACTATACGGTTCGCTTTGGCGCGGGCGGCTTTTTGTGGAGCGTGGGGCGTGTCCAAACCCCCGTACTGGCCCTGATCGTCCAACGCGACGACGAGATCCGGACGTTTCGGCCCGAGCCGTTCTGGGAGCTGTTGACCAGGTATCGCGACACGCTGTTCAAGTTCGCGGGCGAACGTTTTCGGGATCAGAACGCCGCCGAGCGCGCGCTCGAACAAGTTCTGGGGCGGCCGCTGCGGATCACCGAGGTCGACCGCAAACACGAACGAACGCCGCCGCCGCAGTTGTACGATCTGACCGAGCTGCAACGCGATCTGAACCGCCGCTGGGGAATGTCCGCCGCCGAGACGTTGTCGGCCGCTCAAACACTATACGAGCGCAAGCTGTTGACTTATCCGCGCACGGATTCCCGATACCTGACCACCGATCTGAAGCAGGAGATTCCCGAGATTCTGCGCAAGCTGCGGGCACTGCGCGGCGCGGATCTCGAGCCGCTGGACCTGGCCGCGCTGCGGTTCACCCGCCGCATCATCGACGATCGCAAGGTCAGCGACCACCACGCGATCATCCCCACGGGAAATCTGCCGGAATCGCCCGGCACGGCCGAGCGGCGCGTGTTTGACGCCGTTGTCACCCGGCTGATCGCGGCGTTCTATCCGCCGTGCGAGAAAGAGGTGACCACGGTCCACGCCGTGTCCAACGACGTGCCGTTTCGAGCCAGAGGCCATCGCGTGCTCGCCGCCGGCTGGACGGCGCTGTACCCACCGGCCAAATCAGCCGTCGGGCAGCCGGCCGCCGGCGACAAAGCTCGCGACGACAACGCACTGGACGGCCAGACACAGGACGGCAGGACGTCCGACGCCCCGGCGCATGACGAGCAGGCCGACAGCCAGAATCAGATTCTTCCCGCATTCACGCCGGGCGAACAGGGGCCGCACGAACCGTCGATCCGACAAGGCGAGACGACGCCGCCCAAGCCGTACACCGAGAACACGCTGCTGGGCGCCATGGAAACCGCCGGTCGGCTGGTGGACGACGACCAGTTGCGCGAGCTGCTCAGACAGCGAGGGCTCGGCACGCCCGCCACCCGCGCGGCCATCATCGAGACGCTGGTGAAACGCAACTATGTCGTGCGCGACAAGAAAACGCTGAGCGCCACGGACCTGGGCCGCTATCTAATCGCGGTCGTCGAGAACCCCGAGTTGAAATCGCCCGAGTTGACCGGCCAGTGGGAGGCCAAGCTCCGTGAAATCGAGTCCGGCCGGCTGGACCCGCGGCAGTTCATGGCCGAGATCGCCGAGTACACGCGGCGGATCGTGGCCTGTGCGGATCGCGAGTCCGTGGACGAGTCCCGCTGGGGCGACTGTCCACGCTGCGGCCGCCCGGTGATCCAAGGCCGCCGCGGCTTCGGCTGCTCGGGCTGGCGCGACGGCTGCGCCTTCGTCCTGTGGCCCGAATATCAAGGCCAGCCGCTCAGCCCCGCGGATATCCGTCAGTTGTTGCAGCACCACGTGTTGAAGCGGCCCGTGCGAACCGCCGACGGCAGTGACGCCATCCTGACGCTGACCGCCACCGGATGTCTGACCGACGTCCCGCTGCCACGGAAATCGCCCACGGGCGGGGGCGTGCAGCGACGATGGGCGCAAAGCGGCGGCCCGCGCGGTTCGAAGTCCGTCCGCGGCCGACAGAAACCCGAGCGTCGCCGTTCGGCGGGCCGGCCGCGCGTGGCGGAATCGCCCGGGACACACTCGTCCACCGCCGGACCGCCTGTCTCCAAGCCATCCGGGGCGGCCGCGCGGGTTCCGAACGCGCCCGCCGCCGCGCCGGCGGGCGCAGGCGTCGTGGGCACGTGCCCACTGTGCGGCGCTCCGGTCGTCGAGCGGTCACAGGCGTTCGGTTGCAGCGTCCGCGACTGCCGATTCGTCATCTGGCGAACGATCGCCGGCAAGCGGATCACCGCCCGCACCGCCAAGACTCTGCTGGATCGCGGCCAGACCGCGCGGCTGAGCGGCTTTCAATCCAAGGCAGGCAAACCGTTTTCCGCCAGCTTGCGCCTGGTCGATGGACAGGTCAAGTTCGTCTTCGATTGACGGCCGTCCTGTCCGCCTCGGCGTGGGCGGGACACAAGAAGGGCCACGCTCGGTCGTGGCCGCGGATGCCGCGAGGGACGGCAGATGCGGCATCGCGCGCCTTGCACACTGTCCGGGCGCAGGCCGCGCGGCGACAGGTTGTCGGCGGTCCCTCGTCTGTTAGACTTGTATCCGTCGTCCGCCCCCACGTGTCCAGCGGCGAATCATTCCTTTCAGCGAGGACGCAGCGATGTTTTCACGTTTTGTTCGATGGATCTGTGTGGCGATAGCCTGGGCCGTCATACATCCGTGCGACGCGGCGGATCCAGCGCACGGGCCGGCCGATCTGGCGCTGACATTCCGCTCGCCCGCCAGCGGTCAGGATCAGCCCTACCGAATTTATCTGCCCAGCGCGTACGACGGAAAGACGCCGCTACCGCTGCTGATCGCCATGCACGGCACCGGGGGCAACCACAACAAGTACTTCGACGATCCTACCTACGCCAACGGCATCTATGTGCGGGAGGCCGAAAAACGGGGCGTGGTCCTGTTGTGCCCGTCCGAGGGCGACCCGCTCGGGCTGCCCACCGAGTGGCGGGGGTTGGGCGAAGTCAACGTGCTGGGACTGCTCGAACAGGTCTGCGAGCGATTTTGCCTCGACCGCGATCGGATCGTGCTCAGCGGCCAATCCATGGGCGGGACGGGCACGACTTATCTGTGCTGTCGCTATCCCGAGCTGTTCGCCGCCGGCATTCCGCTCGCCTCGACCTACGGCCACCTGACGCTGCTCGAGAACCTGCGCCACGTGCCGATGTTCTATGTGCACGGCGCGAAAGATTGGCCCGTGTACGCCAACGATGGCCCGATTCCGATCACCAAACGGCTGAGCGAGCTGGGGTACAACGGCCAGTTGTGGATGATTCCTGACCAACCGCACAACACGATGTCGGTCAGCACCGAGCGGGTGTTCGACTGGGCCGTTCGGCAGCGTCGCGTGACCCATCCGCGTCGCGTGACGTTCCGCGCATACCTGCCGATCCATGGCCGCGCGTATTGGACCGAGATCCAGGCGATCGAGCAGATCGGCGGATTCGGCGAGATCGACGCGGCCATCGAGCCCGACAATCTCGTGACCGCCTCGATCCGCAACGCGACCCGGGTCGCGATCCGTCCCGAACCCGAATTGCTGGATCTGGCCCAGCCGATCGAAGTCCGCGTCAACGGCGCGCGGGCGTTCCAGGGCACGTGCACGAGCGACGAAGAAATTCGTCTGACCCTCGATCCGGACGGCTGGAAAGGCCGGGTGGCGCCGCGCCAGATTCGTCCGTTCACTGCCTATCGCACACATAAGATCGGCAAGGTTGTCGAACCACCAACCCCAGCCGGCGCGGCGGAGACGTCGATGGGCGCCTGGATGACCAACGCCTTTCGCGACGCGACCGGCGCCGACATCGTGATCTACAACCGCGATCACAACCGAGGCATTCCGCTGGAGAAGGGTCAGGACGTGTATCTGGTCGACCTGATCAACTGGATCCGTCCGTGCGACTGGCGCTTGTATCAGTTCAGCATGACCGGTCGCGAGCTGCGCGAGATCATCGAAGACAACATTCGCAACGAAGCCAAAAACGCCCGCTTTCTGGTTCAAGTCGCCGGGTGCTCGTACAGCTTCGACCGCTCGCGTCCTCAAGGATCGCGGATCGTACAGACCGATCTGGAGCCCGAGCGGGTGTATCGCGTTGTCTGTGAGGGACACGCATTGACGCGCACCGATACCATGTACCTAGCCGGACACTATGGAAAGATCCCGTACGAAATCTTGGACCTGACCAGCATTTCGACTGCCTGGCGCTACATCGATCGCTGTGGCGGAAAAATCGACGGCCGACTCGAAGGCCGGGTCAAAGACGTCACGCCGCGAGCCGATTGAGCGCAGGTGCTCGCGGCGCGGCCTCGCTGTGTCTGACCACAACCAAACACGCGCCCGCGAGGGCGGCGCTAGGAACGACGGATGCGACGGAATCTCGCCTGTTTTCGCTGACGACAGACCGCCGCTGATTCACGACGATTCAGACGGAGCCGGATCGCGACGCCGAACGAATCGCATTGAACAATACTGTTGCTGTCCGGCCGTCTGGAACGCGACCCGCGCCGGGATGGGCGAGCCGCGTGTGGGCTCGAAGGTCGGAGACGTAAAAAAATCGGAGACGCAAATGATGTTTTTCCCAATGACTTGGGCGACAGGCGCTAATCCAGCCCGGTGCAACGCCCGGACAAGACCGCATGGGGCCTTATCGGCACTGGCAACCTGTCTCGCAATGACCTTGGCTCTGGCGACGAGCGCGCGGGTAGCGGCAGACGACGAGACCGGCGACGCGCCGCTGCGAGTCGCCGTGTTCTGTGTCGATGCCTCGCCGCCGATCGGCAGTCCGGTGGCGTATATCGCGGCGCGGAGCATCGAGGATCCGCTCAGCGCGCGGGGCCTGGTGCTGCTGGGGGCGGGACAGCCGATCGTGCTGTGCGCCGTCGATTGGATCGGGATCGGCGGCGGCGGGCGCGACGCCTGGTGCGACGAGCTGGCCAGGGCCGCGGGGACCTCGCCGGATCGGGTGACCGTCCATACGGTGCATCAGCACGACGGACCGCGTTGTGACTTTACCGCCGAAGATCTGCTGGCCGCGCACGGACTGGGCGGCAAACGCTTCGACGCGCCGTTTGCGCGACAGACGATCCAGCGGGCGGCCGCGGCCCTTCGCGAGGCGTTGCCTTCCGCGCGCCCCGTGACGCATGTGGGAATCGGCCAGGCCGTGGTCGAACAGGTCGCCTCGAACCGCCGCATCCTCGGACCCGATGGTCGGGTAAAGCTGGGACGGATGAGCGCCACGCGCAACGCAGAGGCGATCGCGGCGCCGGAGGGCGTCATCGACCCGGTGCTGCGGATGATCAGCCTGTGGGACGAGGCTCGGCCGATCGTCTGCTGCAGCTATTACGCCACGCATCCGCAAAGCCATTACGGCAAGGGAGACGTAACCCCCGACTTTCCTGGCCTGGCCCGCAATCAGTTCGAACGCGAGCTCGACGGGGTCGCTCAGGTCTACTTTACCGGCGCGGCCGGCAATGTGGCGGCCGGCAAGTACAACGACGGCTCGCCCGAGATGCGGATCGTGCTGAAAGACCGGATGCTGAGCGCGATGCGCACGGCTTGGGCCGCGACCAACAAGTCGCCGCTGCGGGCCGCGGATGTCGCGTGGCAAGCCGAACCAGTCCGTTTGCCGCTGGCCGGGCACCTGGACGCGGACGCCCTGGAGAAGACGCTGGCCGACGCGACCGTCACCGATGCCAATCGGCTGTGGGCCGCGCTGAAACTGGCCTACGTCCGTCGCGTCCAGGAAGGACGCGCGTTGGACGTGTCGTGCCTGCGGCTCGGCGAGGCGCGCGTGCTGCACTTGCCGGGCGAGCCGTTCGTCGAGTACCAACTGGCGGCCCAGAAACTGGCGCCCCGCCACACGGTTTGTATGGCCGGCTATGGCGACTACGAGCCGAGTTATATCGGGACGGCAATCGCCTATGGCCAGGGCGGATACGAGACGAGTCCCTCGGCGTCGAACGTTGCGCCCGCCGCCGAGGCCCTACTGATGGACGCGATCAAGCGTCTGCTGTACGCCAAATAGCGAAGCGACGGGATTCATCCGGTCGACGGCGGCCCGCGCTGCGGCCGATCCCGCCGTCGGCGACCAGACGCTAGCCGCGGTGCGGCGGCCGGTCGCGAAACGCGCCGTGTGACCTTCCTCCTCATGAAGGGGTGACGACGCTGGCCTCCCCCTTGACCGACGACTCGCGCTTCGCCGGCGTCAGACCGTGTTTCGGCGCGTACTGGAACGTCCTATTTGCCCATGCCACTGATGCCCGACTCGTTTCCCGAAATCTCGTTCCAAGGTCGCTTGCGGCCTTCGCAAGAGGACGTCGTCGAGATCGCTCGGCGCAAGCTGGCGGCCGGCCAGCGACGGCTGTATATCGTGGCGCCGCCGGGATCCGGCAAGACGGTGCTCGGGTTGTATTTGTGGGCGCAGTGCGTGCGTCGGCCGGCGCTCGTCCTGTCGCCCAACTCGGCGATCCAAGCCCAGTGGGCCGACAAGATCGATCTATTTTCCGTGGGCGCGGCGGGCGAACCGGTGGTCAGCACCTCTCCGGAACGGCCCGCGCTCCTGACGTCGCTGACCTATCAATCCGTGACGCTGCCCGGCCGGGGCAACGCGGACGACGCGGCCGCGGCGGTCGAGCTGTGGCAGGGCAAGCTGATCGAAGCCGGGCAGGCCAAGGATCCGCACGAGGCGGCCGTCTGGATCGACGATCTGCGGCGGCACAATCCGGCGTATTACGAACAACGGCTGCGGACCTACCGAAAACAGCTCCGCGACGTGGCGATGCTGGCCGGCGGCTCGTTGGACCTGCTGCACGCCTCGAGCCTGCGGACGCTCGAGCGGCTCCGCAGCGGCGGCGTGGGCGTGATCATCCTAGACGAATGCCATCACCTGCTGAGCCACTGGGGGCGCGTCGTGGCCGATGCCCACGCGCTGTTGGGCGAACCCGTGGTCATCGGTTTGACGGCCACGCCTCCCGACCGCGACGGAAAACCGCCCGAAGATATCCGCCGATACGACGAGTTTTTTGGCGAAGTGGATTACGAAGTTCCCGTGCCGGCCGTGGTCAAGGACGGTTTTCTGGCGCCCTACCAGGATCTGGCGTATTTCGTCCGGCCGACCCGCGACGAGCTGCGATTCATCGCCAATGCGGATCAGCAACTACATGAACTGGTCGACCAGTTGTGCCGCGCGTCGGAGCGCGCGGACGCGGAGCCCTCGCGGCGCGTCGCCGGCCAACCCCAGCCGCGCGCGCCGCTCGCGGCGGCTGGGCGGGCGAGTTTGAATGCGTCGTCGCTCCCGGCGACGGGCGAGCCGCTGTCCGACTGGTTGATCCAGGTTTTGGCCGAGCGGCGGTTGCCCACGGGCGTCGTCCGGGACTGGGACAGCTTCGAGAAACGCGATCCGACGTTCGCCTTGGCGGCCCGCCAGTTTCTGATCCGTCGCGGCCATCCGCTGCCGCCTCGGACACCGCCGCCCGAGAAGACCTTCGATCCGGACGAAGCCTCCGAGATGGCCCTGCTGACCCCGGTGCTCGATCGGTACGTCCGGCACCATCTGCGGCGCAGCGCGGACGCGGCGCACCGCGAGCTGGCCGAACAGGTCGTCCGCCGGCTGCGCGTGCTGGGGGTTCAGATCGCCGAGACCGGACCTCAGGTTTGCGCCTCGCCCGTGGCGCGCGTGATGGCCTATTCGCGCAGCAAAGCGGAAGCGTTGACGCCGATTCTGTGCGCCGAGAAGCAGCGGCTGGGCGAGCGGCTGCGGGCCGTGATCGTGGCGGATTTCGAGAAGACTTCGGCGGTCAGCGCCGAGATCGAACACCTGCTGGACGCCGAAGCCGGCGGGGCGATCGCGGCATTCAAACAGTTGCTGCGCGACGAGCAGACGGACGCCTTGCAGCCGATCCTAGTGACCGGATCGAGCGTGCTGGTCGACGACGACGTGGGGCCTGAGTTTGCCGCGGCGGCGCGAGATTGGCTGGCACAGCGGCGGTTTCAGGTCGAACTCGAGTTCGGCGAAGAAGCCGGCTTTCACGTGATTCGCGGCAAGGGCGGCGACTGGTGCCCCCGCGTGTACGTCGCGCTGATCACCGATCTGTTCCAGGCGGGGTTGACGCGCTGCCTGGTGGGGACGCGCGGCTTGCTGGGCGAAGGGTGGGATGCCAGCAAGATCAACGTGCTGATCGACTTGACCACGGTCACCACGTCGATGAGCGTCAATCAGCTCCGCGGCCGCTCGATCCGCCTGGACTCGGACGATCCCCACAAGCTGGCCAACAACTGGGACGTGGTGTGCATCGCGCCCGAGTTCAGCAAGGGCTTGGACGACTACCAACGGTTCATCGCCAAGCACAAGACGCTGTTCGGCATCACGGACGACGGCGCGATCGAGAAAGGCGTGGGGCATGTCCATCCGGCGTTCACCGAGCTGAAACCCGAAGGCTTGGAAAGTTCGACCAACCTGCTGAACACCGAGATGCTGACGCGCTCGGGACGGGGCGCCGAGGCGCGTGCGCTGTGGAAGATCGGCCAGCCCTACTCGGCCGAACCGATTCAAGCGCTGGAGAGCAGCCCGCTGGGTGGCAGCGGCGGCTTTCCGCCCTTTTCCGGCGCCCGCGACCCGTGGAACGACGCGTCGCTGGCGCTGGCCATCGGCCAGTCCGTCCTGTTGTCGCTGTGCGAGGCGGGGCAGGTGCGAGAACTCGGTGTGCTGCGCGTCGGCCAGCGCGCCGGAGGCTACGTCCGGCTGTTTCTCGAACAAGCCAACGACGACGAGACGGGCTTGTTCACGCAGGCCTTGCACGAGGCGCTGGGCCCGCTGGACCGCCCGCGCTATGTGATTCCGCGGTCGATCCATATCGCTCGCGACACGTGGCTGTCGGCGATCCTGCCGACGTTCGTGGGCCGCTATTTCCAACGCCGCGAACCGCGCCGCGTGATGCTGCACGCCGTACCATCGGCGCTGGCGCGGAACAAAGAACTGGTGGCCATCTTTCAACGTCACTGGAACCGGTTCGTCAGTCCGGGCGAGGCCGTCTACGCGCACCAAGGCCCCGGTCGAGCCTTGGTCGCCCAGGCCCGCCGCGAGGGCTGGACCTCAAAGGCCCGCCTGCATCGGAAAGAGATCTTTCGATGACGTCGCCCCAAGGCACGGATACAGCGGAACACACCCAACCAGACAGAGACTGCGCCGGACTGTCTCCGCAACGATCGATGATCCCGGCGCTTGGGTGAAAGCGTGCAGCGCACGAATCCAGCCGCGCCCCCGAGCTCGGCCGTGCCCGCGTGCCTGCGAGCGTTTTGTCGAACAAAGTCCAAGCCGTTCGATCGTTTTATTTCAGCTCGAAGCTGAACGTGTTCTCACCTTCCTTTACCGAGGCCGTCAAACCGCTTGTCGCTTCGCTCATGTACTGAGGCGGAATCTGAGCCGCGGGGCTTGCCGCCGGAGGCGGGCCGTCGGGGGTCGGAGGGGCTTCGGGCGGCGGCTGAATCGTCACCCGGTACTCGCCCACGGGCAGTGGTTTGTCCAAGTGAAACTCGCCGCCGGCCCGCAACGCGGCCCCACCAACCGGAACGCCGACCTCTTTGAAGAAGATGACATCTCCGCCCTCGACCGCCTTGTCCGCCAACGTGACTCGGCCGGCGACACGACCGCTCGGGCCTTGCGATGGCGCGCAGCCGAACGTCATCATGGCCACGCCAACCATCACGCCAGCGGCCAACGCGTGGCCAGACCCGCGTCGTGTTCGGCGCATCAGCGGTACAAAACAGGGCATGGCAAAGTCTCCTTGCAAGGCTCGGTTTGTTGGATCGACGCGCGCGACGCGTCGCGTTCGAGGGTCTGTCTCGGATCTAGTGCGTTGTCTAAGCGTAGTTTTCGGGTCGTCGTACTCGGCAGCGTGCGGGACTGCCGCGGTCTGGAGACCACGGCCACCCTCACATTCGGCCTTGACGACGCACTAGCTGAGTTCGCTCTAGTCAAGGCCGTTTCGGGTTTCGCCAAGGCTTTTGCGGCGGCGAGCACGTTCGGAAGCGGTTCGGGTCTTCCGCTCTGAGGTCGATGCCCCGTACGCGCATCTTGGATACTCGTTGGATACTATGTCGGTTGCGGTCTCCGGCCGCGCTACAGCGTGCTCTGGCAAGCCCACATCATCTGCGCGGGGCGTCGCGCGGCTCGCCAAGGCCCCGCGCGCGGGCCGGACAAATCGATGGTTGCCAGCGGCCATGGGACGGCCGCGTGCGCGAGCGATCTGATTCGGAGCGACGATCGATCACCAGTCGGCGAGCACCTGGGCATCGTCTTTGCTGGCCAGCCGACGATATGTCTCCATGTCGAGGTTGTCGGTCAGAAAACGGACCGAACCGTCGACCAGCACGGCATGGGTTCCACCCGGATGTTGCGAATTGAGCACCGTGTTTCCGTTATACGTGTAGGCCGCTCCGCCGGGCGCGGGATTGGTGGTCCCGTTGTTGAGATTGATGGAATAGCGAACCGTCGTCGTCCCGGCTCCCCAGATGTCCGCGTCGGCCGCAAATTGACTGGGGCGGACGGTCTGGTTGAATCCACCCCAACCGCCGTAGTACGCGGCGCGCACATCCGACACGCCAATCAGCCCCGACTGCTCGCCGACGATCAGGCAGTTCGACGTTCCATCGGTCACGTCGCGGACCGACGTCCAGCCGTTGGGAAAGAGCATGCCGTTTTCGCACCAGTAGTTCCCGCCGTATCTAGTTGTGAATGGGCTGCATGCGCTGGTCCGGTTGGCCGGATCCGGCCATGCGCCGGCGATGCCCACATAGTCATGCAACAACCCAAGCTGGCTGTTGTTATAGGTGGCCGAGCCGGAGTTCACCACGTTGGTGGGCGACGTGCTGGACGGACAATTGAAACCCGGCACCCACAGATTGGCCAGAATTGCATTCCGGCCCGAATAAGATCCGGACAGAAATCCACACGAGTTAATCTGCGCGCTGCCGGTATCGAGTTCCTCGTACAGCGGCGCCTGGCCGTTGAAGGGCAGGACCATGACACGCCAGTTCGGCGCGCGATGAGGTGTCCGCGTGCCGTGCGGAAACTTCTTGTGGGTGTCGTGGTAATTCTGCAGCGCCAGCCCGATCTGCTTGAGCTGGTTGCTGCACTGTGTGCGCCGCGCCGCTTCGCGCGCTGCCTGGATCGCCGGCAACAGCAGCGCAACCAAGATGCCGATGATCGCGATGACCACCAGCAATTCGACCAACGTAAAGCCGTGGTGCAAGAACCTGCCCTTTCGCATCGTTCGCCCTTTCAGAAAGAATGATCCGGCTGATAAACGACAATTAAAAAATGCAAAGCATGGTTTTGCAGTCTATCCGCGCCCGGCTGGCGCCATGCTTGACCGAGACAACGGCCTGCCGCGCGCAATCGCTATTATCCATATTAGACTCGATATTGGACTTCGTACAGCCTTGAACCGCGTTGCAACGCAGATGTCGACACTTGAAGCTGCGGATATCGTGATTTTCCGGGCTTACGGCCATCGCCGAATCAGCGCGTCGCGACTGCGTTGGGTCGCGTTTTTAGAGAGTCTTGGTGACCGTCGCTCGAAATGCGCCGGCTCCGAGGCTTTGGTCTGCCCTTTTGGGGTGTTGCATGGCGGGCGGGTGAGTACGCACACTCGTCGGCGCAGCACGTGTTGCGGTTCAGCGGCGGGATGCCGTTGCCACGACCGCACACGCTCGATGAACGAACGCCCCGAGCCTGTCCGCGCATTTGTGACCGCCACCATCTGTCGTGTCGTTCGTGATGGCGCGTGCGCAACATCAACGTGCGGCGGAACGGGCCCGCTTGTCGGACGGACCCATAGGACACAACCGAAAGAGCGCGGGTTCCGCATCTACCAGCGGTCGATCACTTGAGCGTCGTCCTTGCTCGCCAGTCGTCGGAGCATCTCGAGGTCGATGCTGTCGGCGAGAAAATGCACGGAGCCATCGACCGCCACGCCGTGGGTGCCGCCCGGATGCTGCGAGTTCAGCACCGTGTTCCCGTTGTATGTGTTCGCGGCGCCGCCGGGCGGCGCGTTGGTCGTACCATTATAAAGGTTGATCCCAAATCGAATCGACGTGACGCCGGCGCCCCAGTAGTCTCCATCCGCCACGAACTGGCCCGGGCGTGCGGTTTGGGTGAAGCCCGTCCAGCCGCCATAGTAATCGGCGCGGACGTCCGACGCCCCAACCAATCCCGACTGCTCGCCGATGATCAGACAATTGGACGTGCCGTCCGTGGCGTTGGTCATCGAAGTCCAACCGTTGGGAAAGAGCATCCCGTTCTCGCACCAATAATTTCCGCCATAACGTGTTGTCAACGGGCTGCACGCGTTGGTCCGCCCCGCGGGATCCGGCCATGAACCCGCGATGCCCACATAGTCATGCAACTGGCCTTGTTGGCTATTGTTGTAGGTGACCGAGCCTGAGTTCACCGTGTTGACCGGGGACATGCTGGATGGGCAGTTGAAGCCGGGCACCACGAGCCCCCTCAAGATCTCGTTCGGCCCGTTGTAAGATCCGGACGTAAACCGACCGTTGGTCGAGGAGAGGCTGACATCGAGTTGGTCGTACAACGACGACTGTTCGAGAAACGGAAGAACCACGACTCGCCAGTTCGGCGCTCCCGTCGGATACCGCGTGCCATGCGGGAAAGACTTGTGAGCATCGTGGTAATTCTGCAGCGCCAAGCCGAGTTGCTTGAGCTGGCTGCTGCACTGGCTGCGCCGCGCCGCCTCGCGAGCCGCCTGGATCGCCGGCAGCAGCAGTGCAACCAAGATGCCGATGATCGCAATGACCACCAGCAATTCGACCAACGTAAATCCTCTGTTGTCGCGTTTACTATGTCGCATGGAACCGCTCTTGTGAAAACGTCGGCCCCGGTCAGCCGGGCGCCGAACTCAGGAATGATGACGGATCTTGAACACGGTGGTGCGTCGTCGCACGTACGGGTTAATCTCTGGCGGGCAGGTCCGGGCGTCGGTTGACCCGATCGACCTGCCTAACCGGTTGGGATGGCGTGCGTTGGGTGATCGCCGCTTGCGTGTGATCGCCGATCTGTTGTCGCGCGCTCCGTACCCTGTTCGGCATGGGGTAGGACGCGACGGATTCTAGGAATGGATATCGATCGTCGCGCGCAGGGTACGGGTGACAACGAGGCGGGTGATCGCGTGGCTGGAGCTCGCGCTGCATCGACGACGCCACCCTAATGTTCGTATCGCGGCCGGTTCTCGTCAAGGGTTCTGCGCTGGAAATCTCGCTGGGCGGCCGACAAGCGCGTTTTCGACCAATGCTCGAACCTGCTTGGACACGTCCGACACGCCCCGTATACTTCGGACGGCACGACAGGATGGGCGGTAGGGCGAGCGGGCTTCGATTCGCCGCGGGAACGCAGCGGCTAATTTCGGTCCGGCCAGTTTTCGCGGATGGGCGATATGCGCCGTTAGAGGTTTTCCATGAACAGTCATCGAGTTCTCGGCCTGGTCTTCCCCGTGGTCCTGGGATCTTTTTTCGCCGGGCGCCCCTCAGCCCGCGCCGACGCGCCTCGAATGCACTTCGCCGACACGGTCTCCGGACGGCCTTTCTCGAAAGATCCGGCAGTGGTTCGTTTTCAAGGCCGCTACTGGCTGTACTACTCGCTGCCGCCGTACGACACAAAGGCGACGAAGGGTTGGAGCATCGGAATCGCCCACAGCCGGAACCTCGTGGACTGGACGAAGATCGGCGAGCTGGCCAACGAGGGCGAAGTCGAGCGCAACGGCCTGTGCGCGCCCGGCGCCATCGTGCTCCGCGGGCGAATCCATCTGTTTTATCAGACCTACGGCAACCGGACCCGAGACGCGATCTGCCACGCTTGGTCTGACGATGGGATCCATTTCACGCGGAACGCGACGAACCCCATTTTTCGCCCGACCGGCGTCTGGACGTGTGGGCGGGCCATCGATGCCGACGTCATTCAGGATGGCGAGCGGATTCTGTTGTACTGGGCGACCCGCGACCCTGCGTTCAAGGTCCAGATGCTCGGCGTGTCCGCGGCGCCGCTGGACAGTGATTTTGGCCGCGACAAATGGATGCAGCTCAATCCCGACGGTCCGATCCTCAAACCCGAGCTGGCGTGGGAACGCAACTGTATCGAAGCGGCGGCGATGGCTCGACACGATGGCCGCCTGTATATGTTCTATGCGGGCGGATACAACAACGAACCGCAGCAGATCGGCGTGGCGGTCAGCGACGATGGGGTTCACTTTACCCGTCTGTCCGACGAGCCCTTCCTGCCCAACGGTCCCCCCGGCTCATGGAATTCGAGCGAGTCCGGACACCCGTTTCTGTTCCAGGACGATGACGGGCGGGATTATCTCTTCTTCCAGGGCAACAACGATCACGGACGGTCGTGGTATCTGTCGATGACGCCCGTCGAGTGGCGCGACGGCAAGCCGGCGCTCGGCTCGAGATAGCGCAGGTTTGCCGCGACCACTTCGTCGACCGTAATCTGACACATGTGCGCCGCGACGCGATCCGCGGACGGTCGCCCCGCCGCGCGGCGCCCGACATCGTCTGCCGCCCACGGGGCGACCAGGATGGTCTTTCGATCGCCCAACGGTTCCCATTTCCGCGGCCCTTGGACGACGTGGGAACTGAACAGGGCGACGACGGGCGTGCCCAACAACGCCGCCAAGTGCATCGGGCCCGTGTTGGAGACCGTCAGCACGCGCAACTGAGTCAGCGCGGCGGCCAGTTCCAGGAGCGAGAAATCGTGATACCAGGCGACCCGGCCCGCGCACCGCGGCGACAAGCGGCCACCGATGTCCGCCAGCAGCGCGTGTTCGCCCGGCCCGCCGGTCAACACGACCGGACCGTGTTCCACCAGCCGTTCGACAAGTTCCGCATAGCGGCTGGCAGGCCAATTGAACGAGCTATGGGAGCTGCCCGGATGCACGCCGATCCACGGCGGCGGCTGTTTCAAATCGGCCGTCAGTCTGGCCGCAACCCGGCCCAGGATCTCGGGTTCGATCCTCGGTCCATGCGCGGTCGCCCGAATTTCCGGATCGTGTTTCAGCCGTTGGACAAAGGCCAGCGCAAACACGGATTCATGGACGGGCGGATGGCTGCGATGCAGCTTGACGCGTCGATTGCCCAGCAGCCAGCTCGCCGGTTTGTAGGCCCAAGTCACGCGCAGCGGGATCCGCGCGCACCACGCGGCCACGCAGTTCCGCGTAGTCGTGTTGATCACCGCGACGGCATCGAAACGGCTCGCCCTCAGCCGCCGCCCCAATTCCCGTCCGCTGGATCGGCCGTCGTCGCAAAGCACCCGGTCGATGTCCGAGTTGCCACCCAACAGGTCCGCTGTCCGCTCGTTCACCAGCACCGTGATCTCTGCGGCCGGGAACGCTTGCCGCGCATAGTTGAGCGAGGGAAGGGTGAGGATCAAATCCCCCAGCCGATCATTGCGAATGATCAACAGGCGATCAACCGCGAGGCGGGGCGTGCAGGCGGTGCTCATATCCGGATGACGGTCGCGTTGGCGCGCAGCCTCGCGAATCGGGTGGTCGGCCGTAGGCGGCAACCGAGTCCGCCGCGCACCGGCAAAACACGCCGAAACGGGCGTCGTCCGCCGATGGCCGCCGCGACGATGTCCTCAGGCTCGCGGAAGCTAGTGTGGCAACTCAAAACTCACCGCCCACTGCGGACAGTTGTTGCCTAGTTGATCGGACCGGAACGCATCTCTCCAGCGAAACGCACGCGCTGGACGGCCACACTCCGACGCGGCCCTGAGTTCACAATGCGGACGCGACAGAGCGCGTCCCTCCAGGACGGCGCCCTTCCCCGCGGTCGCCGCCCAGCCGTTTCGCTTACCACGATGTCATGTCGTTCCAGATCGGCCTCCTGTCAATCTGGAACGACCTCACGTTCCGCATGCCATCCATGCTGATTTCTGGCGCTAGTTCGTCGCGGGTTGTGGCGAAGCGGTTGGGCTCGGCGAAGCTGCTGGCGCCGAGGCCTGCTTTGCCTTCTGTTTGTCCAGCTCGGCCTGCGCCTGCTGCATCTGGGCTCGGACACCGCGGGCGCGGGAGCTGGTCGGCGACGCCTCGAGGGCCTTTTGACAGGCCTCGAGCGCCTTTTCAAACTGGCCCTGCGCGGCGTAGCAGCGGGCCTTTTCGTGCTGCAGTTCCAACAGCGGCTCGCCCGTCACGCCCGGAATGGCCAGCGCTTTATCCAGCGCGGCGTGGGCCTCGTCCAGTTTTTGATCCTGCAAAGCCTGTCGCGCGTCCGCCAACAGGACCTGGACCCCGTATTTGCTTTTCAGACCAGCCTCGTTGGCGGCATCCAGTTCCATGATCTCGCGCGCCCACGCCTCGGCGTTTTGCGCCAGGTCGGGATCGGGCGCCACGCGCGCCAGCGCGCCGCGGGCTTCGAGCAGTTGGTCCAAGGCTCGAGCGCGATCGAGGCCTTGTGCGGTTTCGAGCTGCTCCTTGGCCTTGGCGGCCGCCTCCTGCGCGGCGGCGATGGGCGCGAAACGCTCGGCCATCCCTTGGATGGCGCTGGCCTTGGGGCTGTCCGGCGCCGCCTCGACGGCTTGTTTCAGGCAGGTTATGACTCCGGCAAAGTCGTGGGCATAGAAGAAACATTCGCCCCGGGCAAACCAAGCGTCCTGCCGCGCCGGGCCGGCGACGCCGGGCAATTCCAAAGCTTTCTCATACGCGGCTTTGGCTTCCTCGAATCGCCGCTGTGCCTTGAGTTCGTCGGCCGCGGCGATCAGTTGTCGGAATTGGTGCTTGATCTTCAGGCCAGCCGCGTTGTCGGGGTCCAGCGCAATGATCTCGTCGGTCCAGGCCTCGTTCTCCTCGGGTTGAACGTCCAGTTTGCCATAGGCTTCGATCAGCCGGTCCAACAGTGTGGCCCGATCGATCCCCTGGACGCTGGCCAGTTGGGTTCGCATGGCGTTGATCGCCTCGTGGGCCGCGACGAACTCGTTCAAATGTGTCACGTACGCGTCGGGACCGCCCGCGCGGTATCCGGTGCGCGCGACCAGACGGCCCTCGGCGTCCAAGAGAAGGATTGTCGGAAATCCGGTCACCCCGAATTTTTCTCGCAACTGTTCATTCTGCGCGCGGAGTTCCGCGGACAGTTCTTTTTGGCGAGGAAAGTCTAGCTCGACCAGCACGAACTTCTGAGGCGCTTCTTTTTGAAACGCCTCTTTGTCAAAGACCTCTTCTTTCAAACGGATGCACCAGCCGCACCAGTCTGAACCCGTGAAATCGACGAGCATCAGCTTCTTTTCGGCCTGCGCTTTTGCTCGAGCCGCCTCGAAATCCGTCTGCCACAAGCCTTCGTCTTCGGCTGCCCCTCCGGCGAGCGTCCACACGCAAACCAGACCGGCAAGCCCGGCGGCCAGAAGCCGATAGTTCGATCCCAACATAACTCACTCCCCCCCAGTTTTTCGCCGCTCTCGCCCG
>JAVYAJ010000031.1:0-2512 GCA_032229885.1 Candidatus Anammoximicrobium sp.
CACGCGGCGCCAGCCCTGGGGCGTTGCCCCAGGCTACGGTGATCGGAGGCCTTCGGCCAAACAGATTCTTGGGTTGCGGGCGACAGCCCGCGTTAAGTTACTAACCTCAAACTTCGCACGCGGTCCCCGCAGGTCATGCGCGAGCGTGGGGTCGAACTGGCGGATCTCGCGCGGTACTCTGGTTGTTGTAATTTCCTTTTGTCCGATGTGTCGACGGCTTTCTGGAAAGCGAGGAACTGTATGAACCGCCATCTCCTTGCGCCAACGCTCGTGCTGGGCGTCTGGCTGTCGAGCGGCGTTCTCGCCAAGGGCGACGAGTCGTCAGAACCCCAGCGACATCGTTCGGATCCGCCGGTGATCACGTCGTCTTGGGACGACCTGCTCGAGGGCGTGCAAACGCGCGAGGACTGGGAACAGCGGCGTCAGGTGTTGCGACGGCGATACCTGGAGCTGATCCGCGACGACCAGAAGCCGGCCAAACCTCCGCTCGATTTGCAGGTTCACGACGAGGTCGAGGTCGCGGGCCAGTATCGGCGTCTGTATATCAGCTACCAGGTCGAAACCGACGAGCGGGCGCATGCGTATCTGGGCATTCCGATGCGCTCGTCCGAACCGTTCGGGCCGTTCCCCGCGGTGGTGGCGCTGCACGGAACGACCGCCCAAGGCACGCGGCAGACGGTCGGTTTGGAGGGAAACCCCGACAAGGCCTTCCTGGATCACCTGTGCCGACGCGGATACGTCGTGATCGCTCCCGAACACTTTGTCTCCGGCGAACGAATTCCGCCCGAAGGGCCGTACGACACGGCCCGCTTCTACGCTCGCCATCCCCAGTGGACCGCCGTCGGCAAGTTCACGTACGAGCACAGCATCGCGATCGACGTCCTCCAGACACGGCCCGAGGTCGATCCTGAGCGGATCGGGGCGATGGGCCACTCGCTGGGCGGCCACGGAACATGGTACTTGGCCGCCTATGACGAACGCGTTCGCGCCGCGGTCTGCAACTGTGGCGGATCGTTTCTGCGGCACAATCCCAACGTCGAAGCCTGGGCGCGGGATCGCTGGTACGTGTACCTGAAGCCCATCCGCGAGCAACTGCTTCGCGGCGAACTGCCGCCGATCGATGTCCACGAAATCATCGCCTTGATCGCCCCCCGCGCGTATCTGGATCTATCGGGTTTGAACGACGGCGTCCCGCTGACCCAGCGCCAGCGCGTGCTGATGCTGTTGAAAGTCGGCGATGTGTACGAGCTGATGGGCAAGCCCGAAAACTTTGCGTTCTTCGTGCATGGGCGGGGACATTCCGTCGCCTACGAATCGCGCGAGCTGATCTACGGGTTCCTCGACGCGCACCTGAAGCCACCTGAGGCGACGCAGACGCGACTGGTCGAGTGACCCGGCCCGGGCCAGCAAGCGCGCCGCCCATTTCGGCCGTGCTCGATCGGTCTGACGATTTCTTCGCGTGAACCTCGGCGGTCTTCCTTCGCCTCGACCGCTCCGCAATTTCCAACTGGAACGATGCGTCCGTCGTTCGGACCCCGAGGCAGCCGCATGCGCTGAACCGTATCCTTGCCGCCACACCCGATCAGGTTTTCAGAACGACGGCTGGTAGATCAGCGACCGGAGACACGAGCCACAAAAGGTTGCCGCCCAGCGGATGACAAAGGCGGTCAGGCAGCGCTTGTTTTTCGGTGCGCCGAAAGGTTGGCGCGGATGCGACGCTCGACGGCGGCCTGAAAAAATCAGGCTACCCGGCCAGGACTTGAACCTGGAATGAGGGAGCCAAAATCCCTAGTGTTACCAATTACACCACCGGGTAGCAGTCGAACGGGGATATCTTAGAGAGTTTTTTGCGCTTTGCAATCGCAAATTGGCCGCGCGAACGTTGTCGAACCCTGGCGAAGTCAGATACGTGAGCCCTTGTTCCGTCGAAGCCCGCATGGCGGTTCTGCCATCCGGGAAGGAATCCAGGTGGCAGTGACTACGCAAACACTTGCCCTACAACGAGTTGCGACTGCAACAGATTGCAAGATGACCCAGTACTGCGAGTGCGTTGTCCACTCATAATATTCGGGTTGTCTCACTCGCCAGAGCACGGAATCCCCGCGGCCCGACAATCGCGGCTACGTCCTGTATTTAGCCTTGACGTCGCGCTGGCGCCGAATACCGTGACCGTGCATTTTGTCTGTAGGTCCCATTCGCTCTTTTGCCCGTAGGCGATCGATCACCATAGCCTAGGCGCCTGTCCGAGAAATGGGCTCGACCCACAACAGGTTGTGGACACGCGATCGCTAGCAACACAACCCAACGCGGGCTAGCGCCCGCAACCCGAGAATCTGTTTGGCCGAAGGCCTTCGATCACCGTAGCCTGGGGCAACGCCCCAGGGCGGGCGCCGCGCGTGTGCCTCTTTTGGCCGAAGGCCATATTCATCCGGGCCGCGGCGATACGGTGAGGTTGGCCTTCGGCCAACACGGTTTCTGTCATCTCTGACTCCTGGGGCGTTGCCCCAGGCTA
>JAVYAJ010000032.1:0-24166 GCA_032229885.1 Candidatus Anammoximicrobium sp.
GCTACTGCAAGCACAAGATGTAACCCTTCAACAACTTAACGCTGTCGTTGCCTGAAAACATTGTCAAAATTTTCACGATGTTTGAGGTTAGTAGTATAGGGAGTTTGGTGTGCCGGCGCCGGTATCCGAAGTTCGCCAAAGCGAACCTCCAGTTTCGCGATGCGGGCGGGTTGATCCTTGCGCGCTCGCAAGTGTAGCTGGTATGTACCTGCCAACGGCAATGTCGATAAATACGCGGAAAGAGGCGCCTTTTCGTCATCGGGCGTCATGATCACGCGGTGTAACGGGCTGGCACGCACGACCCAATCGACCTGTTGCTTGGCCATGTGGCAGAAGACTTCATATCCGTCCGCACCACGGTCGCAAACATGAATGTACTGAACCCCGTCCGCGGGACGACCCACGTCATCGATCAGCTCGCCCCAGACTTTCGATTCTCGTTCGCGGTTCAGACGTTGCGTCACGGTTTCGTTTTTTGGTCGCGGCTGGCGGTAATGAATCTTTTGTCCGGCCACGCCCAAGATCTTCATGTTGTCCGCCGCCACCAATAAGGCATTGCGTAACAAAAATCCGCGCCCACTGCCGTTGCCGATGGCCGAAAGACCTTGAATAGCGTGCTGCTTGCCGAAGTCCAATTCGGTCGTGTCGTTAATGACCAAACATCGACCGGTCGCCAATCGCCGGGTCCGCTCCCAATGAGGCCGTGCGATGGCCTCGAATGTCACGTCGTCTTGGTCGAACAGACGATACGCCGCCTTCAGATCACCCCAAGTTTCCATCTGTTCGGAAAAGGTGGCTGACGGATTGTTGGCAACCTGTTCGGCCATCTTGATCAACCTCTTCGTGCGTCGTTTATCACCCAAGTCGCAATCACTGAACTGCGCTGCCGCCCAAGCCTTGCTGTCCAACGCAAATGCCATCGATCACACCTCCCTGCCGGAGACCGCGAACGTCGCCTTTGGCAGTCCCTGCAAGGCAACGTGACATCGCCCATCCTCTTGATAGGCTCTCTCCTTTCATTACGACTCCAAGTAGCAAAAAGGTCGTTTTTCATCGTAACTGGTTTAGCCTGGCCGTCTTCGGCATGCTAGCATCACCACTGCTAGCACCTTGAACTCTACCCTCCGATGCAGCATAAAATCTGGGTAAAGACAAGGCATGCGCCCCGCCCTGGAGGGACGCCCTCCGTCGCGTCCGTGATTTTGCCCCGTGACGTCGTTCTCCGACGCCCGTTTGATTTACGGCTACGACGGAGCGTGGCCCTCCAGCCGGGCTGGATCCTCGCGGCGCGCGGCTTCATTCGACGGTCAGGAGCAGGCTATCCGAGTGGCTGCTGAACTCCGGCGCGTACATGCACTGGATCTGAGCAATGCCCGTTTGATACTGCCCCCTGTGTTGAACGCGGACCGAGTACTCAAAGACGTACACGCCCTTGGGCAGATAGTCGATGAAAAAGTGGCTGGCCGTATCGCGCGTGGCCTCATAGTACGCCAGACCGTCCTGGTATTTGTAGTGCGACAGTACGTTGACGGGTTCCGTGCCGCTGCCACGGTAATCCTTCAGGTGCACGTACTCCATATCGCGATCCACACGGAGGACGATCCGCGTCACCAGCTCGTCGCCCACCTTGACGGGCCCGGCCACCGGTTCCAGCGTCGGGCCTTTCGTCGTGTCGACCTTGGTGAACAACTGCTTTTGCAGCTTCAGCGGCGTGCCTTCGTACGCCGTGACCTTGGTCATATCCTCGAGGTACTGCCAGTGGACACTGCCCCAGGCGACGCCGGGATCCACTTTCTTGACGGTGATCTCGCCCATCTGCGGCTTGATCTCGCCAGGCCCGAACCGCTGTTCGTAGAATCCCGTCCCGGCCTCGACGTCCACGGGCTTGATCGGCGCGCCGCCGAGCGCGACCTGGACCAACTCGGTCGAGGCGAGCAGGTCCGCGCCGCGCAGAAGCAGCGCGTACACGGCATCGGCCGTGGCTTTCGTGGTCTTCCAATCCTGGGTCTGTTTCTGTTTGAGCAGCCAGACCTTGCAAGCCTCGACCGCCTGCGCGTCGTTGGCGACCTCGTCAAAGGCCTCGATCATCATGGCTTGGGTCTCGATCGGCGCGCGATACCACCACCAGGACAGTTCCAAATCGCGCCAAAACATGCCCAATTCGTCGTCGCTGACCGAGCGCTCGACGAGCGACTTTATGATGTCCGACGGAGTCTGAGCATCGCCGAAACGTTTTAGGGCAATCGCCAGATGAGCCTGCGACTGGCGGTTGGCCAACTGCAGCCAAAACGTGCGAGCCTGGCTCAGGAAGTACTCGACGGCTTCCTTGTGCGGGGCCGCGATCGGCTGGTCCTCGAGAAAGAAACTGCGTCCGTACAGGTAGAGCGCGATCGTCGGTGACAGGTGATTCGCCTCTTTCTTGTCTCGCTTGAGGATCTCGCGATACTGATCGTCGATCCACGTGTCCAGTCGATTCAACGCCTTGACCGCCGGCGCGACGTCGATCTCGGCGCCCAGATGGCGCAAACGGCCGAATCCGGTTGCGATATACAGCGTGATGTAATCGTTGGGCGGCCCGCCGGGGAACCAGGGCCAGCGGCCGTCGGCCAACTGCTGTTCGACCAGTTTGCGTTGGACGCGGTCCATTTCGTCGGTCAACCGATTGTCATCGAACAGGACGCCCACATTGCGCCGCGCCTGGCTCTCGTCCTGCGCCTGACGGACCCACGGCGTCTCTTCGAGCATGACCGCTTTGAGATCCTGATTCTTCTCCAGCGGGCTGTCTAGCGGATCGGACCGACGCCCCTGCTGTTCGCCGCCCACGACCGGTCCCATTTTCCACAGGTCGAACACCCGGCGTATCTTCGGGTCGCTGTGGGCGATGTGTCGAGCCAGGGCGTTGGCGTACAGCCGATTGAACGTCTGTTCCGTGCATTCGTACGGGAACTCCATCAGGTACGGCAAAGCCAAGACCGCATACCACGACGGATTCGAGACCATCTGGACCGTCAAGCTCTGGTGGCGGAGCGTGTCGGTCGCGCCGGATTCGCGCAGCCGCGTGAAATCGAACGTCTTGGTCTGCGGTCCGCGGATGGGCAACGGCAGCGACTCGCTCACCAGGATGCGCCGAGCCAGCACAGGCAGATAGCCTTCCTCGCCGTCGGACAGCTTGCCCGTCGAGCCAACCGCCTTGTACGTCAGGAATCCCATGCCATCCGGAACCGTCAGCTTCCAAGACAGCCCCACGGTCTGCTTGCTGGGCACGTCGAACGGTTGGTCGGTCGTCGCATTGCCCAAAGCCGCGTCGACGGGCTCGCCGGTCCGCGCGTCGGCCAGTGTCAGCCGCACCGAGCCCGTTTGGCGGGTTGGCGACTGGTTGGAAATCTTGACGGTGAACTCGACCACGTCGCCCTCGCGGAGAAACCGCGGCGGGTTGGGCTGGACCATCAGATCCTTGGCTGTGACGGCCGTATCCTGCAGGTATCCGCTGCGAAGTTCCGCATCGTGGGCGAAGCCCAGAAACCGCCATTGCGTCAACGCTTCGGGCATCGTGAACTCGAGTTTGACTCGACCTTCCCCGTCGGCGACCAAGTGCGGAAAAAAGAAAGCCGTCTCGTTCAGATTTTGACGAGCCGCCACGGCGCTCAGATCCAGCGCCGGCTTGTCGGGCGACGCGCCTTCGGGCTCGGCCGCGGCGGGGCTTTCGGCGGCGGCGCGATCCGCGTCGGCGGCCGCGACCGGTCCCGCCGCACTGACGGCGTTTTTCTCCATCATGGCGTCGGCGCCCTCTACGGCCAGCGCCCGCATCGCTTGCGGCGCCGGGGCCGCCGGCGCGCCGGCCATCGGCATCGCCAGGCGGGCGCCGCCACCCAGCCCGCCGTATCCGCCTCGGCGTTGCGCGAACTCGAATCCCCAAAAATTCTGGATGATGTCCGCCGGAAAACTGCGATACGATAGCGAGCCGTCTCGGTAATCCTGGGTCCAGCCACCATGCAGATGCTCGAACATCTTCAGCGCGTTTTCGAACCGATACGACACGCGGCTGTAGTCTTCGCGAAACACGTTGAAGGCCTGCGGCCAACGGTGCGGGCTGTAGGCGTCCAGCGAGGCGTCGTACAGCGTGGCGACCATCTCGGCCACGGCCCGCTGGGCGTCTGGACCCGTGATGATCGCCGTCCAGGTCTCTTTCTGCGCCGGTTCGAGCTTCGACACGAATCGTTCCCAGCGGACGGCCAACTGCTTGTTGGTCCACGGAACGGTGACCTTCTGCGACCAGGTGTACGCGCGATTCTCGCGCACCATCGTGACCCGCAACGTAAATCCGCCGCGCATGGCCTCGGTCACGTTCTGAGTCACCCGCGCCTGGGTCAGTCCCGGCGCGGTCCAGTAGCTCTGCAACAGCTTGCCGCGGTGTTCCAGCTCGACGAACGCCCGCGCCCGATCATAGCCCGCCCCCCAGACCGCCAGAAACTCGTCCCCCGGCTCGGCCGACCAAGTGGGCGCGTCCAGCGTCGCCGGGATCTTGATGACGCACTTGGTTGCCTCTGGATCGATCACGCGGATCGGCAGCCGGGCGGTGACGGCCTTGTTGAACCGGTCCTGCGTTTCGAGCACCGCGCGATACGCGCCGACCGGCAGCGGAATCGCGACCTGGGCATTGCCTTCGGCGTCCGTCGTCCACCCCTGCTCGAAGACGACCGGCCCCAACGGCCAGTCGTTGGGATCGGCCGAGTTTGGATCGGGCTCGGCCGTCCGCCCATCCGCGCCGCCATGGCCCGCGGGACGCAGCCTGCCCCATCTGGGCCAATCGGCCAATTCCTGCCGGACAACCTGCGTCGGCGGCTGCAGACGATGGATCTTCAGCGCGCCCTCGGCGCGTTGCCCCGTGCCGTCCAGTGTCGTCGTCCTAATCTTCACCTGCACGGGCGCCGCGGGCGTTTGCCAATCGCCGGCCGTCAGCGTTGCCTGCAAGGCTGTATAACCCACGCGGATCACCTGCTCGGCCGACCGCGTTTCGCCCGTCGCATCGGTGACATCGGCGTAGACCGTGTATTCGAACACCGGTTGGCTCTCTTCGCCAACGGACCGATCGGGCCGCGCGATGAAACGGATCTCGAACGCGCCGTCGGTCGCGGTTGTCGCGCGGCCGTGCGCGATCTCTTGGCCCGTCTCGGGGTGCGGCATCCATCCATAAAACCAACGCCACCAGATCGGATACCGTACCTGCCGGACTATGCGATAGCGAACCGCTGCGTCGCCGGTCGCGGCCCCGGTGTATGCCGTGGCTCGGCCTTTGACGATGGCCTCGCCGTCGAGCTTCGGCGCGATCTCCGGAAGATCCAGACTCACGTGAAACTTGGGCCGTTTATATTCCTCGACGTTGAAGGCCGCGGCGCCGTGAGGCTCGCCGTCGACGCGGATCGTCATCCGGCCGGGCAGCCGATCGCGAGGCGCCGTGAAACTGCCGCTGAACGACCCATAATCGTTCGTGTGCGCCTGGGCCCGGGCGATTTCCTTGTCGTTGGCGTCGGCAAAGACGATCGTCACGACACGCCGTGCGAGGACTTGGTAGCTGTCGCGCTGTTGATCGACATCCAGGCAGATGCCCTTGTAGTGAATGGTCTGTCCCGGGCGGTACAGCGCCCGATCCGTGAAGAACACCGTCTGCTGCGATCCGCGCAAACGCACGTCATGCGCGTAGCCCCGATAATCGTTGGCCGAGGCCAGCGTTTGGCCTTCGTAACGGGCCAGCAGCAGACAGTTCCGGTTGCGAGGCGGCCCCAAGGAGAACTTCCCATTGGCATCGGTTGTCGCGGTCGGGCCGCGTTGACGCCCATTGTTCCCCGTCTGGACCCAGGCTTGGACCGACGCGCCCGTGATCGGCTCACCGGTCACCGCGTTCAGCACGAATCCGCCCACTTGGGCATCGCTATCGGCCGTGCGGACGACCAGCGCGAGGTCGCTGATCCAAAAATCCGTGAACGACACCACGTTGTTCTGGGCGCTAACCCCCGGTTCGTGGCTGGCGATCAGAAAATAAAACCCCGGTTTTAGCCCTGCGGGCGCGGGAATCTCGGCGGTTCGTTCGCGATAGTCGTCGGCCGGCGGTAGATCGGCGGACCAACGACGGACCGCGGGCCGAGCCAATAGGGCCTCGCGATCTTTCCGATCCAAATGCTCCGGCCGATAGGAGGCGACTTCCAGCCTCGCTTCGTAGGATTCCGGCACGATCCGGAAATACACTTTGGTCAGGTTGCGGTAGGTGACCCGAATCTTGGGCAGCGGCTGGTTCCACACGCGTTCGACGCGGATCTCGGACGATCGAGCTTCGATTTCCTGGATCAGGTTGTAGCAGCGATTTCCACCGACGCTGCGCGGAAAGGCGTTCGCGCCGCGCTCGGCCAACTTGCGAGCTTCGACAAGCTGCCCCTCTTGCTGCAGCACGAGCGCCCACTGGTGCAACGCCCGCGCCGCGATCTCGTGGTCGCCCCACTGGTCGGTGAAACGCTTCAGCGCGGCTTTGTAGCGAGCGTTTTTCTCCTCGCCGAACGCCTTGTTATTGCCAAAGTTCAGCCGCTCGAGATCGGCATCGATGCGGGCCGCCGGATCCGCGTCGTCCTGGTGGAATTTCAACAAGTCTTGATATAACCGAATGGCCTTGACCGTGGGTGAACCCGCGTCGGTCGTCTGCACCTGCCAGCGAACAAACTCGTCGGCCGGCGCAAAGATGGGCTGGTCGGCCATCAAGTCGAAGGCATCCTCCGCCCTGGCCCCCGCCTGCTCGCCAGCCGCATAAAACTCGAGCGCGTTGAATGCGAGAAAGTCGAACATCGTCGGGCGATACGCATCGGGCGCAGTGCCTTTTTCCAGCAGATCGTCGTAGGCCGCCACGGGCGTCGTTTTCAGTGTCGGCGCGGCCGCCAAGGCCGCGGTGAACTGCGCGTCGATCTCGCTCAGGATGCGCGGCAGATCCCACGTAGTGAAGTCGTCGCCCGGCGACGCGGCGGTCGCGGTCCGCTGCAGGAAACGCCAGCGGTTTTGCCGGAAATAGTGCCAATACCAGTTGGCCAGGATCGCGTCGAGGACCGGTTTCATCTCGGCCGGCGCGGCGGCGATCGCCGCCTTCATGCGGACGATTTTCTCTTCGGGCTTGTTGCCCTCGATCGAGCCTTCGAGCGCGATCCGTTTGGCGATCGCCTTGATGGCCTCGGCATAGGCTTTATCCTTCGTCGCCGCGGCGATGATCGGTTCCAGCAGCTCGATCGCCGTCTTGGGCAGTCCCTTGTCCATCGCTTCGTCAACCTTTTTCCACTGGGCCTCGCGTACGCCCGCTCCCGCGGGCGCGGCAGACAACAGAACCAGTAGCACGACGATCTTTCGCATCGGCGGAACTCCGTTCGTCAGATGGATTTTCACGACGCCAAGCAAATAGGGAATTCGAGCCGCCCCGGGGCCATCCCGGCTGCCAGACGGCGACGCGCGGCTTGACAAATCGCGCCGCGCCTTGGGCACATCCTGCATGTCGGGCGGCGCTGGCGTCATTATAGACGATACAATCGGAACAGTGGTTTTGCTTTTTCGCGGCCCGGCAGGATTTCTCGTCAAGTCGCTCGTTGACGCTCGTCCATGCGAATCCCACAATTCGTCAGACCCTAACACCGAACGAAAACGCCAGTCCTTCGGTGGACAATCGCCGTGAGCTTTAAAAAGACCCGTACCGACCGCGCTGCTGCGCGCGCCCGGCCGCGTCGGCTGATTTTCGAACCGCTCGAGGATCGCCGGCTGCTATCGGTTTCCGCCGCCCAGCAACAGTTCGTCTACTTGCTGAATCGTGCGCGCCATGATCCGCTCGCCTATCAACGCGAGGCCGGCTTGGCCGTCGATCTGTCTGCCGTTGCGCCGCGTCCACCGTTGGCGGTCAATGCGGCCTTGATGCAAGCCGCGGCCGAGCACGCCCAGGAAATGGCGACGCTCGATTACGTCGACCATCAGAGCCCCGCCACGGGTGTCTGGTCGAACCAGGCGGCGCGCAACGCCGGTTACGAGCTGCCGCTTGCCTGGCCGGACGATGGCAATCTGATCGAGTCCATTGCCGCGGGAACACGATACCCGCAAGCCGACCTTTCCCTGGACGCCTTGATCGTCGACCAAGGCGTGTCAAACGCGGCCCATCGCAGCCACCTGCTGGGCATCGCTCCGTTCTACGCCGAGAATCGCGAGATCGGAGTCGGCCTGGCTACGCGCGCCGATTCGACGTACGTCAACTATTGGAGCGTGTACATTGCCCGCCGCGAGCCAACCGACGTGTTCCTGACCGGCGTCGTGTTCGACGACCTCGACGGCAACGGCCGCTACGACGCGGGCGAAGGGCTGCCGGACATCATCGTTCAAACACTCGAACGGGCAACGACCAGCAACGCGGCCGGCGGGTTTTCACTGGCCGTGCCGGCCGACGGACGATACCGCGTGCTGGCTTCGGGGCCAAGCCTAGCTGCGCCGGTCAGCGGCAGCGTCGCGGTAGGCCGAGATAATGTCGAGTTGGACATCATCTCGGGCCAGCGCGGCATGTTCACCGACTTTTCCACGATGCCGACGTCCGGCTGGACGAATCCCGAACAGCGTCTGGACGTCTCCGACGATCGCGTCGTCGACGCGCGCGACGCCTTGCAAGTCATCAACCATCTGAACGACGCCGGCGCCGGCGCGTTGCCGGACGTCTCCGGCTGGCCAGCCCCGCGGCTGCCGTTGCTGGACGTGGACGGCGATGGGTATGTCCTGCCTCATGATGCCCTGTACATCATCAACCACCTGAACCAACCCGGCGGAGCCGCGGTGGGTGGAGTCAACGGCGCCTCGGAATACGTCCGGCCGACTCGACCGGCTAACGCCGGCGACGCGCCGCTGACGCCCGAACCGCTTGTCCCCCCAACGGCCATGCCGAGTGCCCCGGTGGCGGCCGGACCACTTGCGCCGATGACGTCGCGCGCGAGGCTGATTCCCGTTCGCGTGTTCGCCGCCGCTTCCCTGCCCGATCCAGCCGCGCAGACGATGCGGATCGAGCTGCAGCGGACGAAATCCGCAAGCCGTCCGCAAGCGGCCCACGCGTGGCGAGAACACGAAGATCTTCTGACGGGCGGGTTCAAGGAACGCGACGAGGTTTCAGCGGACGCGGTGGAAAGAATCCACGAACTGTCCGCAGCCCCCGCCACCGTTGCGCGATGCGCCCATTCAAACAGCGCACGAGGGGTCATCCGCCGGCTGTAACACGACGACATCCGGCACACGTGACAGATGGTAGGCCTGTTTCAGATATTTGGCGAGCGCCTTCAGCTCGTCATCGACCGCCTTGTGGCAGATCTCTCGCAACTCCGAGTCGGCGAAGCGGCTGAAGGCCGAGTGCGAAAGCCGGATCGAGACCCCAGCGGTCGATTCATTAACCACGACGCTCAACAGCATCGGAATGGTCCTGGGCAGATACCCCTGCTGGAAAACCCAACTCGGCTCGCCAGGCTCGCGATAGACGCCGCCCACGCCGGTCAAGCTGCTGGTTTTCCAGTTCCCTCGAGTCAAATGGAGCGCAGCGCCGTCACCCCGTTGCGTGGCGTCAAGCGTCCAAACTCCCGCCTCGAAGGATCGAAAGAAAGCGCGCAAAGCCTTTTGAACGCGATGCACGACCGGCAATTCGAGCGAGTGTTCAAAGCGTAGGACGCTGGCCATGTTACACCTTGAGTCTGGCACGTTCGTTCCGGCCCACTTTTAATTCTATCCGAATCACTGGGAAAAGTCAGCCCCCTCTGAAATCCGCGAAAAACCGGGATATTCGCCCCGGGTTTTTCGGCGTATCGCACTACTAATCCTCTTACCCGGCGAGTCCTTGACTGCCCGCGCGACATCCCAAGCCCGGCAATTTTGCGTCTTCGCGATCGCCGCCGTTCCTGTTGCCGCCGTTCCTGTTGCCGCCGTTCCTGTTGCCGCCGTTCCTGTTGCCGCCGTCGAGCGATCCCTGTCAGCCGATGCCCGAGCCTCCTCGAGCGCGGCCGGCTGGACTGGGCCACGAAGCCTTGCGCGGACAAGGTTCGCCGTATCGCCACGTTGCGCGGCAGTGCTGCGCTGCACGACGACAGGGTAAGGCGAGGATATGAAGGAGAATAAAGCAGACTCGATAATAAAGCAGGCTCAAGTCAAGAATATTTCGGACACATCGCGCCGCCGATCGGCTTGCCGCAGCCCAGGCTTGCCGCAGCCCACCCGGCCGGAAATGGTCCCTTGCAGAGGGCGGACTTCAGCCCGTTGCCCGCGGCCGGAACGCGACGCTCGTGCAATCACTCACTCACGCCCGCACGTAGGATAGATCCATGAACAGAATGGTGGGCGCAACGAGCGAACTGCCGTCAGAGCAGCGTCCCGGCTCCGCAAATCATCTCAATCATAGGATATGCGCAGTCATTTGTCAATGTCTATGGTCCGATCTTTTCATGTCGCACCCGGTTGGAGATGCCCATTTCATCGTAACGCGAAGCGCCAGCGAGGAAATCGCTCACTTGCTAGCGTTCGCCACGACGCTTACGCGTTACGGTCGCCCGCGTGAGGTATCGTCTGTCTTAAACGCCTGCTTGATGGCTTTGAGCTCGTCGGCCTCAGGCAACTGTTTGTAGTAGTCGTCCAGTGGATAGCAGCCGGAGATCAGGCCGTTTCGCGGGCCCGTCGTACAGTCGCTGAAGGTGCGGCAGAGGCGTCTCCACTGCACAGGGGCGCCCTGCAGCACGGCAGCCGGAAAGCCGGGATAGGCCAGCACCATCCGTCCGATCCCGACGTGCGTGATCCAACCCGCGCGGACCGCCGCTTGCGCCACGTGCGGCAAGTATTCCTGGAGATACGTGTATCCCGTGCCGACCATCGGCAGATCGGGAAAGGCCTGCTGGCAGACCCGAGCTACATCGATCAGGCGGGCGACGCCGACCAGCGGATCTTCGGGCGGCGCATAACCATCACTCGGCGGAAAGATCGCCGGCCGCTGGACATGGGGGTTCGCATAGGGACTGCCACTCGTGACATTGATCGCCACGACTCCCAGCTCGCGAAGCTCGCCGATCAACCGCAGCGGCTCGCTCGGGTCGAACTCGAACGGGTCGTCCGGACAACAGCCAAAGCCGAACTGGTATGGCAGCAGGTGGCGATAATCCATCGGCTGGCCGACGTCACGACTGGTGCGAAACGGCGGCGTGTCGAAGACGCTGATCCGTGCGCCGACCATCAGCCCGGGCAGTTCGTCGCGAATCCGGGCGACGATCGTCCGCAGGACGCGCGTACGGCCCTCGAAATCGCCGCCGAATGGGCCGGGGCGTACGCGGGCGCTCAGCAGTTCGTGCAGCAGGTATCCGTGGCAGGCTTTGACGTCGACGAACTGAAATCCGACGTCGCGAGCGACACGCGCCGAGACGACATAGGCATCGATGAGCCGTTCCAGGTCGCCATCGGTCCAGACCAGGGAATCGTCGTCCGGATCGATGCCGTACTTGGCGTCTAACAGCGGATGGTGATACGCGATCCGTGGCTCCATCTGTTTCGAGTTCGGGCGGCAGAATCGGCCGGAATGGGTCAGTTGCAGGCCGAGCAGCAGATCGTCGGCGGCGCCAAATTCCTGGCGATGCGCGGCCAACAGCTCGTCTCGCAGGATGGCCAACCCGCTCTGGTTTCCCGGCGTCGCCAACGTCTGGTGCGGATTGGCGCGCCCGTCGGGCTGGACGGCCGCGGCTTCGCCGCCCCAAATCAGCTTGGCGCCACTGAGTCCAAAGTTGCGCCACCGCCGGCGCGTATGCGGGGACGGCGAACCGTCGCGGTTGGCGTCCCAGCCTTCCATCGGGTGAATACACCAGCGGTTGCCGACGCGGTGGCCGCCGATCATCACCGGCTCGGCCAGCGGCGACCCCTGTTCCGCCGTCAAAACCTGATCGTCTACCGGCAGTTCGATCGACAGCGCTCGCAACCGCGCGCGGAACGCTTCGACCGTTTTGAACTGGGCGATCTTGGGATATGCTTCGTTCATGCTTGGCGCCTGTAGGTTTGGATCGTCGTATCCGGCGTCATTCTGGGCCATCGAGGCACGAAAAGAAAGGCCGGTCGGGGGTCCGCCGCGCATGGCCGTCCGCATGATCGGCGCACCTGGAGGCGGCGTGTACAAGCCAAACGCGGCCACCGACCACAGCCGGGCCGGCGAGGGCGAATCCGCGCGATGTGCGCGCCGTGCGGTCCAGCCAGCGCGTGGAATGCGCGAGGCGCGGGCCGATTGTTTCGCCCAACCAATCCGTCACGGCGTTCCGCCGACGGCCGTCTGGCTCGCGCAAGTCGTCTCGCCCACTGGCCGCGGGCATTCGCCCTACGCGGCGTCATGGCTGTGCGGCGCGACCTGTGTGGCCGGATCGCCATACACGCGTGTCAGACGTTCGCGGAGCATCAGCCGGGCGCGCAGCAGCCGTACTTTGACCGCCGCAACGCTGATGCCCAGGATCTCGGCCGTCTCGCGCGTCGAACAGCCTTCGATGTCCCGCAGAACGAAGACCGTTCGGTACTTGTCCGCCAGCGACGCGAGGGCCTCGTCCACGTGCGCGCGGGTTTCGCGCCGCGCGGCGATCTGGTCCGGCGTCTCGCGCCAGATGGCGATGACCTCGGGTCGATCGATCGCGGCATAGGTATCCGGCGTGTCGTCCTGGTCGAGCGACAGCGTTGCGCGGACCGTTCGTTTTCGCCGCAGCGTCAACGCATGATTCGTGGCGATCCGCAACAGCCACGTGCGAAACTGGGCCTCCTCGCGAAACGTGCTCAGACGTTCCAGCACGCTCAGAAACGTCTGCTGGGTGACTTCTTCCGCGTCTTCATGCTGCTGGACGATCCGCCGCGCCACGCTGTAGACCTGCTGTTCGTATTTGACGAGCAACGATTCCATCGCCGCAAAGTCGCCCGACTTGGCGCGCTGGATCAGCGGTTGGTCGGCGTCGCCCTTTCCTTTCCATTGCCCGCGGAGCGCCCGGCTCAGCCGCTCGTGAAACTGATCCGGCAACGGATAGCGCCGCTCGGCCTGGTACAACTGGATCGTCTGCCGAATATTGTCCACGACGATCTGGCACGGGTTGCAGGCCCGCAGGTGTTCCTGGAACGGCTCACAGATGTCCAGCTCCAGCTCGCCGTCCACATAGGCGTTCAACGCCGCCAACAAATCTTCACAGTTCATCGCGTCGTCAACAGGCTTTCGAAAAGGCAACCGGGATTTCGCGTTTCGCCGTCTTCACTGGGCCATCGGCTTCGGCGGCGAGGGGCGGATGCCGCGCACGTCGCGATCGCACGCGAGGCGGCGATCCCAAGGGCTGCGGGCGCCCGCTCGTCATCGCCATGCTTTGCCGGACTCGGAAAGCCACCGTGTCGGGGTGAACCTCAATCGGCCCGCGCCGTGCGGGGCAACGCTCGGGCGCTTCGATTCAGGCGGGCGCAGCATACCTCGCGTCTGATGGGTTCGCGTCCGATGTCTGGCGGCTGCGGGCAACCTGGCTCGATACGAGCGTCGCGCGCAATGTTCACCGCCGCCGTTCGAGGGTCAGCCGCCGGGCAGCGTCGCCGACTGTGCCAACATCGCATTCAGTTGCGACGCGCTGGCCACGCCGACGCGTCGCGCCGCGATCTGCCCGTTCTTGAAGACCATCAGCCGCGGAATCGAGGTGACCCCGTAGCGACTCGCCAGCTCGGGGCTTTCGTCGATATTGACTTTCACCACGCGGGCGTGCGGGTTCTGCGCGGCGACTTGCTCCAAGGTCGGCGCCAGCGCGCGGCACGGGCCGCACCAATCGGCGTAAAAGTCGACCAGGACCGGCACCTCAGCGGCGAGCACGTGTTGGTCGAACATCGCCGTATTGACGTGCATCACCGAGGGACGCTCGCCGTTTCCGACGTTCGCCACGGCGCCCGGCGACATGCCCGGTAGGCCGGACGGATGATATGACGCCTCGGCCGCCGACACGTCCCGCGCGGCGTGCGACGGCGCCGTCGATCCGCCTGAAGCGGCCGTCTGCTCGGACGAGCCCAGCCCCTGGTTCAGCGCCCCGGACGAAGGTTCGTCCATCGCGGTTGTGTGTTGTGTCGCTGCCTCGCGTTGGCCAAGCCCGTGCGACATGCATCCGACCAGCGTCGGAGCGGCAGCGATTGTCAGCACGGCCAGCGCCGTCAGTTGCCTGTACTGTCGATTGGATCCCATGTGCACGTTTTCACCTCGTGAATTGCTGGGGCTCGTTGGCCGTGAACCTTATAACATGCACGCCGCTTCGTGTCACGCCGGAATGTGCGTTCTCGGCGCGGCAGCGCGCATTGGCGCATTTTTCTGCTCCATTTGCTTTTGACACAAAGCCCCGCGGTCGCTACGATCTGCGCCGTCCACCAAGCCGATCAAGGACGATCGGCGATCCCCAATTTTCAGCCTGCCGCCGTACGGCTGCGCGCGACGCGTTGGCCTGTGCCGCGGACGAGGCTGCCTACCCCCCAACAACGCGCATGGAGGTGCTTCTGTGCCTGGTTGCTCGAACGCGAACATCGGCCCCGGCGTTCTGATCGTGGATCGTTCCGAAGACTCGCGCGAGGTGCTCCGCACCGTTCTGGAAAAACGGGGCCTGCGAACGTGGGAAGCCGCCGAAGCGCGGCGCGGCGCAGAACTGGCCCGCGAGCATCACCCTCGCGTGATCGTGTTGGATCTGGACAGCGACGACGCCGAGCACCAGGAGATTCGAGATCTGTACCAGACCGAGTCCAACGAGCACGACGCTCGCCTCGTGGTGATCGGCCGCTCGGTGTGTTACGAGCAGATCCTGCCCAAAGACCGAATCCTCGCCAAGCCCTATCATTACGCGCCGCTGGTGCATAAAATTGAGACGTTGGTGAGTTCCCTTGTGGACTCGTAGCTGGCGTGTCCTGCCAGAAGCCCCCAGGCTGAAACGGCGTGCTCGCCCGCCGGCCCTCCGCATGCGCGAGACGGGCCGAGCGAGACGGGCCGAGCGAGACGGGCCGAGCGAGACGGGCCGGGCGAGACGGGCCGAGCGAGACGGGCCGACAAGATCATACGATGGGCGCTTGTACGGTGTGCGCACTTGTACGGTGCGTGTTTGTACGACGCGCGATTATGGTGCGCTGCGCGATCGTAGGCCGCACGGGCGTCCGACGCGTGGCCGAGAGCGACCGCACGAACGTGTCTGCTCACGCCGCACAACACAGCCCCAAGGCCGCCCTACAAAGTCCCCGTCCAAGCCGCGTGCGGAATCGAAGCCGTGTCGGCCATGACCGCCGGAATCGTGAGCGCCGGGATTCCCAATTCCCCGCTCGTCGACGTGCTGGCGACCCTTGCGCGCAGCGGCGGGAATCCCGGTCCGCGGCGCGCGCCGTGCAAGCGCGTCGCCCGAGGCCCGTCCGACGCACAGCGGTCGAGACGGCGCCCCTGGAGAGTCCCCCCCGCACAGCAGGATAGATGGCGCTATGGCTTGTCTGTTCGTGATTCAGGGACGCGATCAAGGCAAACGCTTCGAACTGGACGCAGCGATCATCGGCGTCGGTCGGGACGCCACGAACGCCGTTCGGCTGTTCGATGTCGAAGTCTCGCGACGACACGCCCAGATCGTGCGCGACGAGACCGGTTTCCGGCTGGTCGACCTCGGTAGTTCTAACGGCTCGTACGTCAACGAACAGCAGGTCGGCCAACACGTCCTAGCCAGTGGTGATCGCGTCCAGGTGGGGCGCACGTTGATGATCTTTACGGGCGACGAAGATCGCTCGTCGATCGATCTGGCAGCCGAGGTCGACATCATCCAGCCGGGGCCAGCCGCCGACGAATCGCGGATCGTGTCGTCGATCAGCCGCGAAGAGGGCAGCCAGCTCTGGAGCGACGCGGATATCGCGGACAGCCCGTGGCTGGCCCGCGCCCGCAGCAATCTGCAGATCATGTACCGCACCGCGCTGGCCGTCAGCCATACGCTCGACATCGACCAACTGCTGCAGCGGATCATGGAGCTGATCTTCGAGTGGGTCGAGGCGGACCGGGGCTGCGTGATGCTGACGGACTGGGAGTCGGGCGAAGTGCTGCCCAAGGTGTTTCGCAGCCGTCGCGAACAGCGAGGCAGCGATCGGATGCGAATCAGCCAGACTATCCTGGACTATGTCCTGCAGCACCGCGAAGGCGTTCTCACCAGCGACGCCCGCGAGGACGAGCGTTGGGATCCGGCCGCCAGCATCCTGAAGCTGGGCGTCCGCGAAGCGATCTGCGCGCCGATGCAAGGCCGTTACGGCATGGTCGGCCTCATCTATATCGACACCTATACGCCACCCGGCCACATCTTGCAGAACCGGCGCGTCAATCGGTTCTCGGAAGAACATCTGAAACTGATGGTGGCGATCGGCCACCAGGCCGCGTTGGCCGTCGAGGATACGTCGTATTACTCGGCCCTGGTCCAGGCTGAACGCCTGGCGGCCATCGGACAGACCATCGCCACGTTGTCCCATCATGTCAAGAACATCCTGCAAGGGATTCGCGGCGGCAGTTATCTGATCGACGAGGGTCTGAAGAATGCGGACACCGAGCTGATCCGTAAAGGCTGGAACATCGTCGACAAGAACCAGGACAAGATCTCGAACCTGGTCATGGACATGCTGACCTTCAGCAAAGAACGCCAACCCGAACGCGTTCCTGGTCAGCTCAACGACGTGGTCGCCGACGTCCTCGAGCTGATCCAATCGCGAGCGACGGACGTCGGCGTTCAACTGGACTGGCTGCCGGATGCGGCGATGCCGATCCTGCCGTTCGACTCGGAAGCCTTGCATCGGGCAATTCTGAACGTGGTCGGCAATGCCATCGACGCCTGTGAAAGAAAACAGGGCGGCCGCATCGTTGTCACCAGCCGTTACGTGGCGGCGCAGGGGCTCGCGCAGGTCATCGTTCAGGACAACGGCGTGGGAATCGACGCGCAGCACCTGCCCAAGATCTTTTCGTTGTTCGAGTCTTACAAAGGCGGTCGGGGCACTGGACTGGGGCTGACGGTCAGCCAGAAGATCCTCCGCGAACACGGAGGCGACATCCATGTCGAAAGCACCCCGGATGTCGGCAGCACGTTCCGCCTCGAGTTTCCCGCCGCCCCCAGAGCTGATGGCGAGTCGCCCGAGGACGAGCTCCTACGAACAACGACCGGGCTGGCCTCACAAACACCGGACCGCGTCCCGCCGACTCAGGAGCTCTAAGACGGACGGCGAAAGCCGCTAGCATGAGCGCGGGTTGTGAGTGGCGGGGCGCTAGCCGCCGATTTCGGTAGAATGCCGACGGCTGGCGGCGCGCCGCTCGTGCGCCGCGGCCCGAACTTTTTTGCCTGGACGACGCATTGGGAAAGAGGATCAACGAGGACGGTTAGCATGGATATTGCGATTTTGGGAGCGGGACGAGTTGGCCGCGCACTGGGTCTGCGGTGGGCCGCCAAAGGCCATCGCGTGGTGTACGGGGTGCGGGACGCCGATAGCGCAGAAGCTCGCGACGCGCTCGAGAAAACAGGGATCGCATCGACCATCGCCACCCTTCGCGAGGCTGTCGACGGCAGCCAAGTGGTGCTGCTGGCCATCCCCTGGAACGCGATTCACGAGGTGATCGAATCGCTGGGCGCGCTGGACGAAAAAATCCTGTTGGACTGCATCAATCCGATCAAGCCCGATTTTTCCGGTCTGGCCGAAGATGCCGCGCCCTCGGCGGCGGAACAGATCGCGCGCCGGGCGCCCGGCGCCTGCGTCATCAAGGCCTTCAATACGGTCAGCGACGCCACCATGGTCGATCCGGATTACGGCGGCCTGCGGGCGTCCATGTTCTATTGTGGGGACGACGATGCGGCCAAGGCCATCGCCCGTCAGTTGACCATCGACGCCGATATGGAGCCGGTCGACGCCGGGCCGCTCGCCAATGCGGCGCATCTCGAATCGCTGGCGATGCTCTACATCCATCTGGCGATTTTCGGCGGCTGGGGCGCTCAGTGCGCGTTCAAAATGGTCACGCGCTGACCCGCGGCCGCGGCGGATGTCCGGACCGTTGCCGCGCGCACCCGAGCATCTGGTACGCGGCAGGATGCCGCGTCCACGTCAAGCTTTGCCCCTCGTGCGCGCCCGGGCATCCGCGTGCCGTATTTTCGCATATCCCGGCTATGCGCCGACGTCTGTCGATGGTGGCGACGCGGCCCACCGTCCGACCGCGATCCACGTTCACTGCCCGTCGACTTGGCGCTCAGCGTCCGGCCCGCTGGAGTTCCTGCTCGGCTTTATACGCCTTCATGGCGGCCGCTTCGCGGGACAGTTTGAATTCTGACGACGGCGCGTAGTATTGCACATCGTCGGACAGATAGTACGGGCTGGGCAGTGTCTGGCCGCCCACGCTGACTTGACAGCCGGTCGAACTGATGGCGCCCAGCAGGCAGAATGCACAGAGGATCCCCGCGAGCCAACGTTTTGTCGCTTCTGGCTTCATTTCCCGTAAACTCCTTGCGGACCGCACAACCGGCAGATTCGTCACAGTCTGTATCGACTGGTCGAGCCGTTATCTTTGACAAAACCCGCAAAATCGTCGTCGGCCTCAGGGCGGTTTGTCCACGGGATCCGCTATGATGATAGAGGAAACAGGAGATGTGGTCATGGAAAACAGGACAAATCGAGGCTGGATGCTCGTTCTTCTGGCGCTGACCTCGCCCGCGCTGGCCCAACAGCGCGATCTGACGGTCCCGTCGGCCGAGTACTTCATGGCGTTCGGGCCGTACTACGAGGGCGAATATCGGACGGCCTTGCGCGGCTTCCAGTCCGCCGCCCGCAGCGGGATCCGTAGCACCGAAGGACGGTGGATCGATTCGGTCTGCTATTTCACGATGATGGGCGAGTGCTTTTACCAGATGGGCGATCTCGCACGGGCTTTGGAGCAGTACAACGCCGCGGTGAAAATGGCCTTGGCGCACAAGGGCTGGATGCTGCGGATCGAATTCCCCGATATGATCGAGCCCTCGAGTTCCGGTATCCGCAGCACGATCACCTGGGGGCCAAGCACTCGCAACACCCAGTTGGCCCGGATTCCCGACCGGATGAGCAGTTTTCAGGGGCAGATGATCACCGAGGATACGATCCGCGCCGGCGGGCCGATCGCATCGCCGCAACTGTACCCGCTGAACGTCAAAGAGGTGAATCGATGCATCTCGTTGGCCCTGATGCGACGCCAGACCATCATGGGGCCCGTGGGTCCGCACGACCCGCTGACCGGGCAAGCGGTGGTCGATTTGGCGACCTATCCGACGCGACCCAACCACTGGTCGCAGGCCTGGATCAGTTGTCACCAGGGAATGGCCTACGCATCGGTTGGTAAGCTCGAACAAGCGGTCTCCGAACTGACCAAATCGTTGACGCTGGCAGGCCAGTACGATCACGAGTTGACCGCGATGGGCCTGCTGGAACTGGGCAAACTCGCGTTCCAACAGGGGCAGACACAAGTCGCGGCCGGCTATTTTCTCGAAGCGACCTTTCCTGCCGCTGCGTTCGATCAGTATGACGTGATGGAAGACGCTTTCCGCTGGGGACTGATCACACATCTGGTCTCCGGCCAGAAAGGCCCGTATCCACCGCTGGCGGCTGCGACCGCGTGGGCCCGCCGCCGATCGCGAGCCCTGTACGCCGGCCTGCTGTTGCTGGCGGCCGAGAATGCCGTCGCGCTCGGCGACGCATCCGCGACGGCCCTGTTGAGCGAGACGCGGCAGGCCGTGGGGACGCGCGAGCTGCGCGGGGGCGTGCTGGGCGCCCGCTTCAACTATGTATCCGCGCTGAACGAGTTCCAACGCGGCAATCTGAGTGGCGGCACAGGCCAACTGGCTCAGACGCTGACCTTCCTCCGCGGCAGCTCGCATCGTCTGTTCCAGATCGGCTTGGCCGACGCCGCCTTCGTATCCGGCAGCGTCACCCAGCGCGTGGCGGATGATCTGTTTGCCAACGTGCTGCGCGAGCCGACCGCGGCCGATTGGACCGTCGACCCGATGGAGACGCTGGCCGTCGTGCTGTCGCCTCATCCGACGCCGTTGCAGCATTGGTTGACCGCGGCCATGGCGCGCAAAGACATCGACAAATCGCTGGAAATCGCGGACCGTGTCCGGCGGCATCGGTTCTACAGCAGCCTGCCCTTGGGCGGCCGCCTGTTGTCCCTGCGCTGGATTCTCGAAGCCTCGGAAACGTTGCTCCCGCAGCAAGCGATCCTCCAGCGACAAGATCTGCGCGTCCGCTACCCCGACTACGCCAAGCTGTCGGACAGGGCCTTGGCGATCCGCCAAGAATTGACGACCTTGCCGCTGGTCGCCCAAAGCCCCGAAGACATCAAAAAACAGACGGCTCTGTTCGACCAGCTTGCGCAGACGAGTACGGCCCAAGAGACGCTACTGCAGGCCGTCGCCCTGCGACGCGAGCCGTCGGAGTTTGTTTTCCCGCCGCTGTGCAGCGTCAAGGAGATTCAGCAGAGTCTGACCGCCGAGCAACTGGTTCTCGCCTACAGCGTCTCGGATCGTTACGCCCTGGGATTCGCCCTCAGCAAGGATCGATCCTCGGCTTGGCAGATGGATGCGCCCGCCGCGCTCGTCAAACAGGTGGGCGACCTGCTGCGACAGACCGGACTGACCGAACGAAAAATGGGGCTCGATGCCGCCGTTCTGCGGGACGAGACGTGGAAGACGACCGCGGCCGACCTGTTGAAAAAACTGACCAACAACGGCAATCCGAGCGCCTGGGATACGTACCGCGAACTGATCCTCGTCCCGGATGGACCGCTGTGGTACGTCCCCTTCGAGGCCCTGCAAGTGCCCGATGGCGGGAGAACCGTGCCGCTGATCTCGAAGATCCGCATCCGCTATCTTCCAACGGTCGGCCTGTTGACCATGAGCGGCGCCAGCCCGAAACGGCAGGGACGCACGTTGGTGATCACGGGGCCGATGGCTCCGGGGCAGGACCGGCAGGTCTCGTTGTCAGCCTTCGAGGATCTCAGCCGATCGCTCGAAGGCGCCGAGCGGTCCGACGACCGGCTCGCGACGCCCTCGAATCTCGTGGCCGCCATCTGCGACCGCTTGATCGTGCTCAGCGACGTCGAACCGGCCCAGCAGGGTCCGTACGCCTGGTCGCCCATGGGCCTCGATCGCAACAAGCCCGGCAGAACATTGGACACCTGGCTGGCGCTGCCTTGGCAGGGACCGTCGCAGGTGATCTTACCCGGCTTTCACACCGGGGCCGAAACCGGGCTGAAGCGATCGGCCACCGGCGACGACATCTTTTACGCCGTCTCGGGCCTGATGGCCAGCGGCGCTCAATCGGTCTTGTTGAGCCGCTGGTCGGTCGCGGGCCAATCCGCGTTTGATCTGACTCGCGAATATGCTCAGGAATTGCCGTTCACACCGGCGACCGAAGCGTGGCAGCGCAGCGTTCAACTCGCCCGCACCAACCCGATCGCGCCTGACCTCGAGCCGCGATTGAACCCCGCCGGGGCGCCCGAATTGACCGGCGAGGCGCCGTTTTTTTGGGCCGGCTATCTCCTCGCGGATTTAGGGAACGCGACAACTCCGGCACCGCATCCCGCAGCCGCAGCTCCTGCCGCGCCGCCAGCCGCGCCGGCCGCCCCGCCGCCCGCTGCTCCGCCACCGGCTGCGCAGCCGCCCGGAACCGAGCCTCCCGGAGGCCACCCACCCGCGGCGGCCGCGCCCTCGAAAGCAGTTCCCGGCTCGAAGCGACCTGCGTCGCCTCCCAAATCCAGGCGCTCGCCGAGCCCGGCTGGCAAGGCCGCCCCTTGAGACAATCCTCGGCCTGGCCAGCCTACAGCGGGCCTTCTGTATCCGCCAGCGTAGATGCGGCATCCTGCCGCATGGGCCTAACACTTCGGTCCGTCGCGCCCTGCGCCCGCTCTGGCTCCCGCCGCACTGCGCAGCCCAGTCGCTCGCTTTCTCCGCCCCATCGTTACAACCGACACGCATCGGGAACAACCCGCATCGTATCGCTGCAAGCGAGGCGCCTTCGCCATCCGCTCGACCTACGCTTCAGAAACCTGTAGTCGCCCGGCGTTCCACGCCTGTCACTGTTCCCGAACTCGTCAAAGGCCTGCGAATCATGACCGAGCCTGCACTCGCCAGCCGTTTTGCTGTGCTGTGCCTCGGCGCGGCATTGTCGGCCTGTCTCGGCTGCAGCCGGGCGAGCAAGCCGCCCCAAGACACGAGCGAGGTCGATTTCTACCAGGCTACGGGGATCACGCAGCGCGAACTCGAAGGTTTCCTGGACGGCTTGGCTGCTCGCGGCGACGGACCGGCTTGTCTTGTGCAGCTCACGCTGCAAAACGATGCCGGAGACTATCTCGCCGACAGCCGCATCAACGTTCGTTGGGACGTCGGCGAATATCGCCTGCTGGTCGGCAAATCCGCGGTGGTTCAATTTTTGCTGGACAAGCAAAAACTGCCGGGATTGCATCTCATCGTTCCCCGCGGGTTCACTCGTCTCAAGCAGAGGACTATTCCGCTCGGCTCGTCTTATGCGCCGGAGGATCCTTCTCAACTGGCGAGCTGGGGTGACACCTTGATCTGGGACGGTCGGATCAGCGGTGAACTGGAGCGTGGCCTTCAGCGGTTGCGCGCTTCGGGCGAAGCGTTGAGCGACCAGCAGGTTCGCGACCAGTTGCGTCGCAAACGGCATCCACTGGTGTTGCCCGAACCGCCCGTCGCTCAACTCAGCCCGGCGGAGGTCTATCAACATCGACGCGACGCCGTCGTGGTCTTCGGAACCTTGATGGCCGATGGCAGCCTGGCGGTCGCCTCGGGCGTGGTCGTCCATCCGAGCGGAGTTGTAGCCACGGCATACCACGTTGTCGCCAAGCAATCACCCGTCGTGGCCCGCGCCGTGCTGACGCGAACTGGCCACGTCTTTGCCGTCCGCGAGATCCTCGCAGCCGACAGATCTGGCGACGTAGTCCTCGTCAAGATCGACGCGCACGACCTATCCGCCGCGCCCGTGTCGAGCGGCGACCCTGTCGGCGAGCCCGTGACGATCATCGCGCATCCGGCATCCAACTTTTTTACCCTGACGCACGGTCACATTTCTCGGTATTGGGCCAGCACGAGCTATGGGGAACTGACTGCCTGCATGTCCGTAACGGCCGAGTTCGCCGAAGGCTCGAGTGGCGGCCCCATTTTCAATTCTCACGGTGCCGTCGCGGGCTTGGTCTCCGCCACGGACCCGTTCGGCTACCAGATGGTCCGTCGCACCGCAGTCCCCGCGGCGACCATCCGCCGGCTGCTAGCGCAACCAAGCGACTAAATGCGTGCGTTGCCGCGGTACGGCCTCATTTCAAGTTGCCGTCTTGCGGTAACTACCGATCATGACGGATGTTAGCCTACGTCATGTCTTCCGCCACGCTGCGATAGGAAGGGTCAACCCGGAGCAACGCTTTGGGCGGAACGGTCCCGGCGGAGCGGGCGACGTCACCGACACCCCCCAAACAAAGAGGGGCCACCTTGCCGCCGGTGGTCAAGGATTCGCCATCTGCCTCGCCTTTTCCCGGCTCCTGATCCACTCGGTGAACCAATTCGAGTCGCACCCCGCGCCCACGCGCTTGACTTCTTCGAGCACAAAGAAAACGGTGCCTGTACAAAACAGTGGCCCTGCCCATCGGGAAGTTCGCAGCCTTACGGCGAGTATCTCAAAACATCGTATCTCGTTACTGTATAACGCGTTGCTTCACATCAACAGGACTCTATTCGGGCATTGCCCCTGATCGCGATCTCGAAGCGCGCAAACGATGTGCCCCGCCACAACCCGTGGGCGGCGCGCCCCGGCGCCGCGATACGTGCGCCTACGATGCCGAAACCGAAGATGCGTCGGAAAAAATTCGGAGGGATGAACGAGTCAACTCTTGCCGACCAACGGCCGATCAGTTAGCATACATCGACCAACGTGGTCCCCTGTAGCTCAGTTGGTAGAGCAAGCGGCTGTTAACCGCTGGGTCGTAGGTTCGAGTCCTACCGGGGGAGCTTTACTTGACGCCGTTTGATCTTGCCCGATAATGGGTTACGGCGATGGGTGAACTGGGTTGCCCAACTCGGTTGCCCAAAAACGCAACGTA
>JAVYAJ010000033.1:0-2039 GCA_032229885.1 Candidatus Anammoximicrobium sp.
AGATCGGCGAGCCGTCGGCATTGCTCCGCCGTGAGCCGTCGGCGCAGGTCATCGGCGAGCCGTTCAAGGTCCACGTCGTCCCCTTCGCTTTGTCCCCCCTGTAGCGGCAGTCGGCGCACGGTTTCCGTGTTCTTGGCGGACATATTGGCGGACGCGCCGAACATCGTCGACGCAAACCCTTGCTACACAAGCACTTACAACGCAGTCTACCCGGACTGTCGTCCGGTGGTTGCGGGTTCGAGTCCCGTCGGCCTCGCTGATGTCAGAGACGGACAGGAAGAGTCAACTTCGCCTAACTCCTTGCTAGACAGGGAGTTAGGCGTTTTTTTGTTCGCCCGCGCGGCGTCCATTTGGCCACCCGTGGACAGGGGCAGACAGGGCAAGTCAGAATTTAGCGCAACCATGCGCATAAACCGGGGGTCGCTGGCCGGCCTGTTTTCGTCCGGTTTCCGGTCGCTCGCCGACACAACGTCCGTCCCGCCGTCGGTTCCCGTCGCCAGACTTTTTCCCGCCGCTAAGTCCGCCGGCAATGCTGGCAGATTGTCCAACGCGCCGGCCACATCGGCAACGGCCAAATGCGTATGGCGATCCATCGTTAACCCAATGGTCGCGTGACGCGCCAGCGTTTGGGCGATCTTGGGATGTACGCCGGCCGCCGCCAAGTTTGAAATGAATTGATGCTGCAGCGCATGGAAGTCAAAAACCAGTCCCGCCACGTCTTCGTATGGTATCTCAGCCGCCGCTAGGTCATGCCGTAGCATGGCAGCCGCCGTCTTATGCCAGTTTCCCGGCCACAGCTTGCGCCGTCGGGCGTCTCGCGTTCGGCCTGCCGGGGGTTTCTTCCGATTCACGTATTGGGACGATGGCGCGGCTTGCAGGGGCCTTGCTCGCCTTGCTCGCCAGCCACCGCCGCAACAGCGCCGCCAAGTCCGGCCACAAGGGTTGTATATCTCGCCGCCGCCGCTTCGAGTAGGCCGCCGCTACGGCCGCCGTCGGTAACCCGCTTTCCAGATCCAACGATACATCGCACAGGGCCAGACGGCGGAGCACCACGGCGAGATGGCTGTACGGCTATCGGGAGTAGACAACGAGGCTGGGCAGAACGGAGACGCTGATCGACATGACCCTTGATCGACAACGCGGCTGCCTGATCGGTCTGGCCATGGGCGATGCCCTCGGCAGTGCCGTCCAATTCCGTGCGGCGGGGGCGTCCAAGCCCGTCACCGGCTACCGGAGCGGTTGTTCCCACGATTTGGCACCCGGCGAATGGACCGACGACACCAGCATGGCGCTGGCCCTGGCGGACAACATCGCCTGTGCCGGGTGGGATCTGAACGACCAGGTAAAACGGTACATCGCCTGGTGGCGGCAGGGAGAATACCCGGTCAACGGAACCTGCTTCGACATCGGAATCACGACCCGCAGTGCCCTGGTCCGCTTCCCGGACTGCGGGGACGTCCGTCGCTACATCGCCCTGGTGCTGTACGGGCTGATGCACGGGCTGAACCGGGACGAGGTGCTGAGCCCCGACTGGGAGCGGTTGTCCGTGCTGCGGGCGGCCGAGCCGCTGCATCCGGCCATCGACGAGGTGGCGACGGGTAGCTTTCGGCAACGACAACCGCCACAGATCAAGGGTTCGGGCTACGTGGTGCGGAGCCTGGAGGCCGCTCTCTGGGCATTCCGCGACGCCGCGGACTTCCGCGACGCCGTCCTGCGGGCCGTCAACCTGGGTGACGACGCCGACACGACCGGCGCCGTCTGCGGGCAGTTTGCGCGAGCCTACTGGGGCGAATCGGGCATTCCGGAGGACTGGCGGGACAAGTTGGCCCGCCGCGCCATGATTGAGAGGGCCGTAGCCGGGCTGCTGGGCGGATCGGGAGGCTCTACCACGCGTGAACCCAAGCGATGACGCTGCGCCGGAACAAGGCGGGACCGCAACGTGGCACTAGTGCCGCAAATCACAATTGATGGGACATGAAGAGACAAGTTTTACCAGATTTCTGCATACCCACATTTGCCAGATGCCGCACGCTGCCTAG
>JAVYAJ010000034.1:0-2386 GCA_032229885.1 Candidatus Anammoximicrobium sp.
ACGCCGCGCGTGTGCCTCTTTTGGCCGAAGGCCATATTCATCTGGGCCACGGTGACACGTTGATGTTGGCCTTCGGCCAACACGGTTGCTGTCATCTGTGCCTCCTGGGGCGTTGCCCCAGGCTACGTTGATGTTGGCCTTCGGCCAACACGCTTCCTGTCGTCTGCGCTGCGCAAAAGTCATGCAATACTAATTCCACCTAACGCATGCTAGTGACCGCAACCCAAAAGTGTACTGTATGGACCGATGTACAAGATGCGCGCATGGTGCGCGCATGAGACCGACTAAGACACTATTGTGGTATTTTCGAATACCCGGACAGTCTCCTAGCCATTCAGTTCGGCGGCCTCCTCCCAGTGCTCGTACAGCGACGGCAAGGCCGCGTGCTGTTGCTCGAGCTCGGCTTTGATCTGTTTTACTTGCTGTCCGTCGCGGAGCGTTTGCGGATCGGTCAACGCGGCGTGCAGCGTTTGGATTCGCGCCTCGCGCTGGGCGATCTCGGACTCGATTTCGGCCGGCTTGCGATACGGAAACTTGCGTTTGCGCCGCTCGGCCTTGCGCTTGGCGTCCGGTCGATTCTGCGTCGTGGCTTCGGCACGGCTGGCGACGCTCGGGCTCGGTTGGCGGTCGCCGACGGCCAGCCCGCGGCGGACCAGGTGCAGATACGTGTCATAGTTGCCATCGATCACTCGAAACCGTTCCGGCTCGACGACCAGCAGATGATCGGCGATTCGATTCAGAAAAAAACGGTCGTGGCTCACGAACAGCACGCTGCCGGAAAACTGTCGAATGGCGTGTTCGAGCGCTTCGCGAGCCCACAGGTCCAGGTGATTGGTCGGTTCGTCGAGGATCAGAAAGTTCGGGTCCACAGCCGCCAGCCGCGCCAGCGCGACTCGGTTCCGCTCGCCTCCGCTGAGACTGCCGACGGGCTGGAACGCCAGGTCGCCGGTGATGCCGAAGCGGGCGAGCAGATCACGGCGCTGCTGGTCGACGAATTCTTTGTGCGGGGGCCGAATCGCGTCGATCACCGGGGCGTCGGCGTCCAGGCATTCGAGCAGTTGGTCAAAATACGCGGTCTGGACGCCCGCGCCGAGAATCAACCGCCCGGCGTCCGGCGCGCAGCGGCCGAGGATGCACCGCAGCAGCGTGGTCTTGCCCGACCCGTTAGGGCCCAAAATGCCCCATTTTTCGCCGCGCAGGATGTCGAAGCTCAAATCGCGAAACAGCGGCCGACCATAGGCTTTGGTCAGGTGTTCGACGCGCAAGACGATATCGCCGGTCCGCGTGGCTTCGGGAAAGGCCATCCGCGGCGTCGCGATCTCGCGCGGCGCCTGGATGCGTTCGATCCGCTCCAACTTTTTGCGGCGGTCTTCGGCCTGAGCGTGCTTCTGTCCGTAGTGGTGCCGCCGGACAAAGTCCTCCATCTTGGCGATTTCCGTCTGTTGCCTCTCGTAGGTTCGCCGCTGGACTTCCAATCGTTCCGCCTTTTGACGCAGGTAAGCCGTATAGTTTCCCGGATAGGAATCGACCGTTCCGCGAAACAGCTCGAGCGTCCGATCGACCACGCGGTCCAGGAAATAACGGTCGTGGCTGACCAGGATTAGGCCTTGGTTCGAATCGATCAGAAAAGCTTCGAGCCACTCCGTGGCCTCGATGTCCAGGTGGTTGGACGGTTCGTCCAGCAGCAGCAGATCGGGCTCGGTCAGCAGCAGCTTGGCCAACAACAGGCGGTTCTGCTGGCCTCCGCTCAGTTGTTCGACCCGTTGGCGGAACGTCGTCGACGCGAATCCCAACCCTTCGAGCACGCGCTCGATCTTGTGATCCAGATTATAGGCGTCGCGGTGATGCAATTCGTGTTGCAGGTGATCGAACCGTTCGCCCAATCGACGGCGTTCGATGTCGTCTTCGGCCGTCGCCAGCGCCGCCGCCAGCCGTTCGGCGTCGCGAGCCAAGGCGACCAGATCGCACAACGCCTCGGACGCTTCGTCCCACACGGTCCGTCCGGCGGTGAACTGGGGCTGCTGTTCCAGGAAACCGACGCGAGCCGCGCCCGCCAGCTCGATCGTTCCCGCGTCAGCGTCCTCGCGCCCGGCCAGAATCTGCAGGATCGTGGTCTTGCCCGAGCCGTTGGGCCCGACCAGCGCCAGGCGTTCGCCCGCCCGCACGTCAAACGTGACCCCAGCCAACACCGGATCGGGACCGTAACGCTTGTGTAGATCTCGAACGGACAGCAGCATAATGGACATGGGCTCCTGGACGATGGCCGGCCGGTCGCATGATCCCTGGCGGTGGGGAATGGCCCGCTTTTGCGGTGCGAACACGCCGGCAAGTTTCGGTCAGGCATTATTCGGTCAGGCATTATATCGTATGCAAGCGACTTTGGCCG
>JAVYAJ010000035.1:0-25664 GCA_032229885.1 Candidatus Anammoximicrobium sp.
GCGGAAGATGTGGTTGCCCGCGATGGTCGTGTCGATGGCGGCGTGAAATTTGATCCCGGCCATCTCGGCGCCGCCGAACAACCGCCGGACGTGGATCTCGTGAATCGTGTTGTCCTCGACGGCGCTGAACGCCGCCCCCAGGCTGCCGACGATGCCCGCCTGCTCGCAGTGCGAGATGGTGTTGCGGCGGACGATGTGGCCCCCGATGTTGTCCTTGGTCCACGCGATCGGGAAAGCGTGGGCGCGCTCGATGGTCTTCACATAGCCTTCGGCCGTGTTGGCCGAGGTGTTGTCGAAGCGATCACCGTGCTTGCCGAGCGTGATGCCCGTGCAGGTCGAGTGGCTGATGACGTTGTCCTCGATGATCCACCCCTTGCTCCAATGGACGCCGATCAGGCCGATCTGCTCGGCGGTCGGCGGAGCCCAGGGCGTGGCTGCGTGACGCAGGGCAAAACCGCGAACGGTGATGAAGTTCCGCCCCGGCTGGTCAGGGTAGAACACGCTCTGTCTGACGTTGATCTCGACCCGTTCCCGATTGGGATCGACACCGGGAAACTGAGCCCAGATCGTCGTTCGTTCCTCGCCGACTTCGGCGAACCATAGACGCGAATTCAGCCCGCGTTCCGCGAGGTTCAGGGCAGCGAGCCAGGCCGGCTTGGCCCCAGCGGGCATCAAGACATCCTCGCGGGCGGCCGCCTCGGTCAGCCACTCGCCATTCAGATAGACGGCGCCCGTGTGGTGCGTGCGGCCTCGAGGATCGAACCAGTCGCCGTGGATCGGATCGGCAAAAGGGTTGAATGCGCCGAAGAAGGCGTTCGGCAGCGCGACCGTCCAGGCGTCGCCCGCGACTCGCTCCCAGCCTTTGACAACCTCCGAGCCGCGGATCTCGACGGCCTCGCCCGGCGCGGCGCGATACGTGATCCGCCGGTCGTCGGATAACCCGCCGCGCGGTGGATTGATCCGCTCGCGATAGATCCCCGCGTGTACGGTCACCGTGTCGCCCGGCTGCGCGCGTTCGGCCGCGCATTGGATCGTGCGCAGCGGCGCGTCCACGGATCCCGCCTGGGAATCATCGCCCGTGACGGCGACATGGAGTTCGACCGCCCGCGAGCAGGTTGCGGCCACCAGCGTCAGACAAACGACGACCGTGAAGTGGGATCTCATGGGCTTGCGCAGACGATAGGCGAGCATCGGAACCATGTGCGGGGGCGCCGCAGACGTGTCCGAGCCACGCCGCGCCGAGCCGACCCTGGACACGCGCCAGCCGCGGGGCGTCTCGCCTTTCGCGCGCCGCGGCTCGCGGCATCTACGAATATGCGGAACCTGGCGACTCGGCCACGATTCCCACTCTATCCCACGACGCCGGCATCGGCCGTATCACGTGCCGCCCGAGTCGGACGTCGAACCATCCAGTACGGAACCGCAACGACGCCCCATAATCCGACTATTCCCTGTCGCACCACAAGCCGGCAGACACGGGCCACGCCACCGCATCTTCCCTAGCGATCCGGTCACGGCGATGGCTGTCGCGCTTCCAGCTTTTCGACGGCCTCGGCGGCCGCCTCGCGAACTCGCACGCTATCATCCTTGGTCGCCAGCTCCTTCAAGCGGGCGAGGACCTCGGGCTGTGCGGCGGCCGCAAGGTTGCCCAGCGCGGTGGCGGCTTCGGTTCGCACGATCTCTTCTCCATGCCCCAGCGACTTGACCAGCAACGGGACAGCTTTCGTTTCCAACTGCTGGTCGCCTGGTTGGATCTGCAACAACGCCCAGACAACGACCGTGTCGGACGTGTCAGCCTCATGTGCGCCTAGCTGCTTTTCCAGAACCGGCACGGCGTCACGCGCGGCCGGGCCAAGCTTGCCGAGCGCATAACAAGCGCTGACACGAACCAGTTCATTCTTCGAACTCAACGACTTGATCAGCTCGGGAAGGGCCGGCGCCGCGGCAGGACCGATCGCGGCGAGGGCGCGCTGGACATGCACGCGGAACAACTGGTCGTCGTCGTTCGTCGGCGCGGCCGACAACGCCTCGACCAGTTTGGGAACCACCGGCGCGGCCTGGGGGCCGAGCCGATAAATCAAGGCGGTGGCATAGTGGCGGCGCGCTTTGTCCTGCAGCGCGTCGCTGACGCGGGGAAGGATCTTCGGCCCCAGCGCAGCGAGCGCGTCCAGCGCGTACTCGACCACGCGCGGGTCGGAATCCGTCAAGGCGGCCGCCAACGCAGGTCCGACGATCTCGGCGTGCCCGTCGAACCCAGCCAGCAGCTTGGCCGCCACGGTTCGCAGTTCGGCGTCCTCCGACACGAGGCCCTTGGCCATCATCTGGGCGGCGCGTTCGAGCAAACCGGGCTTGTCGGGATTCTGGCGAGCCAGCACCCATACGCTGACGAGCCTCAGGATCGGTTTGTCGCTGCGCGCGCCGGCGATCAGCGCCTTGGTCGCGTTCTGGTCCTTTTGCCCGATTGCCCCGAGGGCAAACGCGGCAGAAAACCGGACCGCTTCGAACTCGTCGTTTTCCAGCAGCTTGACGATTTCAGGCGTCGCCGGCGCCGACGCCGAACCGATCGCCGCCAGCGCCAACAGAGCCTGCATGCGCACCTCGGGCTGTTGATGGCTCAACACGTCGATCAACTGCGGAACGGCCGCGGCGGCCGCGGGGCCGATATCTTGCAGCGCAACGCAGGCCCAGTAACAGGCCTTGCTGTCCTTGAGGACTTCGCACAACGGCCCGACAGCCTGCGCACCCGCCTCGGCCAGCGAATGCAGCATCGGCAGCACGACATCGGGCCGCTCTTCCTCGAGGATCTTCAGGACCAAGGGGCGTGTCTTTTCCAGAGGCGCGCCGATCGCGTGGATGGCGCGAAGCACGGCGCGGCGAACCAGCGGGTCGGCGTCAAAGGCCCGCTCGACCAGCTTTTCGATCGCCGGTTCCGCGTCCTTGCCGATCTGCCCCAGGGCAAACGCGGCGTAGGCTTTGACGAGCGCGCTCGGGTTGTCCAAAGCTGCGAGCAATTTGGGGACCGCGGCCGTCGCCGCGGGGCCGATCGATCCCAATGTCCGCTCGGCATGCCAACGAACCGATTCGTCGGGACTGTCCAGGGCTTGAAGCAACGCCGGCAAGGCATCTTTAGCCTGTGGCCCTAGCCGTCCCAAAGCATCGATCGCATCGATCGCGACGGCCGGATCCGTCGCGGACGCAGCCGACGCCAGGTCCGCGACGCTTGGCGCTTCGGCGGCGACCAGCGTCGAACACCACGCTACGGCAACAATCCCGAGAGCCATCAAAAAGCCACGCATACGATACCTCGCCAAATCAGCAATTCGTCGGCAAATGTCCCAACCAACCTCGACGCACGAACCCGCACTCGATCATACCGCTTCGGACGTCAGCTCGTAGGCGCGATCAGCTCGCGCCGCATGCCATCGAGAAACCTCTTGGCCTGCACGTAGTCCTGAGGAATATAGTTGTTGATGTTCCGCCTTAGCTCGGCCTCCATGGCATCGAGTGTCTGAGCCATGCCGCCCCGCTGCGTTCCCGTCAGGTAGCCCACGCTGGCGCGCTGTGTGTACAGTTGGTCGAGCGCCGCCCGGTACTCTTTGTATTCGTCGTCGCGAAAGATCGCAGGCCAAGAGACGGCGCCCGTCAACGGGTCCAGCTCGCTCGGGCTCAGCGGTTGAGGCGCCCGCATGCGGGCGAACCGCTCGAGATCAGACTGCGTCGCCCGCGGGCTAGCTTCGGCCGCACGCGATTCGCGGTTGACCTTTCGCATCTGGAAATAAGCGTCCGTGGCGTGCATCCGGTTGTCGATGTTCTTGCGTCGCGCATCCTCGACAAAACCCAGAGCCTGGGCGTTCATCAAGTTGCGCGCTCCGGCGGCCTGCATCATGTTGGCCATCCCGGTCATCATCCCTTCCTCGGCCGTCGACGCATGACCCATGCCGCCAACCGAAACCGCCGCCCCAGGCGCCCATGTTCGGAAAATTCGCCTGACTGGCAGGCCACGCGCCCTGACTGGATTGTTGGTCCTGGCCTTGCGCGGCGGCTCGCTGAGAGGCCCACTCGCTCCCCCAGGCGATCACAACAGCCACCAACACAAAAACGCAAGATCGCACGTTCATGCCTCTCTCCTTGACGAGGATTCGGAATCATGCCGCACGCGGTTCACCGTGACACGCAATCTGAATCGCGAGCGCGGGAGTGAGTTATTTTCTCGCTTACGCTTCGGGTGACGATGAACTGCGCCATCATCGACCGCGTGCGGTATAACTTATCGTAACTCGGACCGTTCCGACAAGGAATAGCTGCGCTTCCAGAACGCCAAAAAACTGTCTGCCGCGAACCCGGCGGGCGCGTCCCTGCGACGACAACAGGCTTATTGCACCGCGTCCAACAGGCCGTCGTCCAATTCCAGACGAGTCTGCAACAAGTGGGCCAGGTCGCGACTGTGGGTGACCACGACGAGCATGGCGCCCTCTTCGCGTTGCAGTTCGATCAACAGACGCCCCACGGCTAGGGCATTCGTATGGTCCAGATTTCCCGTCGGCTCGTCGGCCAGAATCAGCTTGGGTCGACAGATCAACGCACGGGCCACCCCCACGCGCTGCCGCTCGCCGCCCGACAACTCAGCCGGGCGGTGGTCCAGCCGCTGGCCCAAGCCCACGCGGGCCAGCAGATCCTTGGCCCGCGAAACGGCCGCCCGATCCGGACGGCCGGCGGCCAGCAACGGAATCAGGACGTTTTCCAACGCCGTCAACTGCGGCAACAGGTGGTGATCCTGAAAGACGAAGCCCAGACGCCGGTTGCGGAAGGCGGCGACTTGAGCCTCGTCCAATCGGAAGGGATCTTCGCCGTCCAGCAACACGGCGCCGGCCGTCGGCCGATCCAGCGTCCCCAGGATGTGCAACAACGTGCTCTTGCCGCTGCCGCTGGGGCCGAGGATCGCGACGCTTGCGCCCGGCCGACATTCGAAGGACACGCCGCGCAACACCCGCAGCGGCTCGCCCGGCGCGGGAAACTCTTTGACGATGTCGGTGACGATCAGACCGTTCATCTTGGATCCGTGCGCTGTGCGGAGGACTCGAAAGGGCGGACCGCCGTCCCGGAGGACGGACCCGGGCTGGATTACGGCTCGAGCAAAGCCAGGCACCCCAAACCATAAAACGCGTACTCGACGTCGGCGTCCGTGTCCCAGGCCGCGCCGCGGAACCCGCCGCCCGGATCTTGCAGTCCGCGGGCGAATCGAAGGGCCGCCGAACGGCCGATCGCATCCAAGGCCGATAGATCGACCAGCGTGTGGATCCCGGTGAACGTGCTGAGCAAATCGGCCACGGGAATCCGCGTGTTGGCCCGCAGCCCGCCTTCGGCAGTCTGCATCCTGCTCAAAAAGCTGATGGCTTCGTCTGCCACGCGAGACTCCAACGCCTCGATCAGCCGCAATACGCCGATGGCGGCCGCCGTCGGATTGACGCCGGCCCGTTTGACTGTGCGAACGTCGCGAAACCCGCCGCCTTCGCAGCGCTGGGACAGAATGAAAGCCAGCAGCCGGTCGGGCTGCGGCAGCGGACGGTCGATCAACTGGAGGCATAGCGCAACGAGAAAACTGGCGTACGTGCTGCTCGTATCACTCTGGCGAGTCTTGGCATATCCTCCATCGCCACGCCGCAGCCGCTCGAGCTGGTCGGCCACCACATCCTGCCACGCGGTCGTCTCGGCCGTCAGAACCTGGCTCCCCGCCGACCAGTCCAGCAACGTGACGCCGTAAGTCAGGGACAACAGATCCAACACATTGTGCTCGGTTGCAAAGCTGCGCTGCAAGAAACGGGCGGCGCGGTCCGCGACCGGTCCGGACAATTCGCCCAGCAGGAACAAGCTGCGGAGCGCGAACCCGGTGTAATACAAATCGCTGTCGCCATCGCGGCCCAGAAAGCCACCGTCATCCGCCTGCCGCGATCGAATAAAATTCGTGTGCAGCCGCCGGACCGCTTCCGGCAAGCGAAGCGCGCCGGCTGCGAGCCGCAGTGTCAGTCGTTGCAGGTACTGCCCCATGACGGTGCACCCTACATTGCCACAAGCCCGGTTGTCCAGTAGGCTAACGATACGATCGCGAACGAGCGGACAGCGCGAGACGTTCCTCGCAGGCGCGAGGGACGGCCAAGCGGCTGGAAGCCGCTTCCACGAGAGCGCCCCTCGCGGGCGCGGCCGACGCGCGCCCATGCGTCCGTGCGGTGGAAACCGAGAACCGATTGCGCGAGCGCCCGCCTGCAACGTCGCGACGCGCCACGAGCGTATCGCGACGCTCCGCGGAAGACGTGGCGCAAGCCTCGGAGACGCCTGCGCCGCGAGCTGGTTCGATGGTCGTGCGATCGAGATCGAAGACCGATGTTCGTGTTCGACGGGATCCTATCACGTGGTTTGTTCGGATGGCACAACTGGATTGAACGCCGCCGTGCTCGTGCTGAACCGCTCGTACGCGGCCGTGCGCGTGGTGACCGTACGCCGCGCGTTTGTGCTGTTGTATCGCGATTCGGCCGAGGTGATTCACGCCGAGAACGGCGCGTTTTTCAATTACGACTTTCCTACGTGGTGTGAACTGAGCCAGATTTGGACCGAACAGTGCGCGACCACAGGTCTGAACGGTCATGACTGGATTCGCACGGTCCGGCTCAGCATTCAGGCGCCGCGCATCATCCGCCTGATCCGTTTCGACAGGGCGCCGTGGTCGAGCATTCGGCTGAATCGCAAGACCGTGTTCGCGCGGGATGGCAACCGCTGCCAGTACTGTGGGAGAGTCTACCCCACGAATCAGTTGAGTCTCGATCATGTGACGCCTCGCAGCCGCGGCGGTACGACGTGTTGGGAAAACGTCGTGACGTGCTGCCTGCGATGCAACTCGCACAAGGGCAGCAAGACACCGACGGAGGCGGACATGAACCTCGTTCAACGGCCCGTCGCGCCGCGGCGCAATCCGATCCTGAAACGGACACTCGAGAACCCACGGTATCAGGTCTGGCAGCCGTTCTTGGGCCAAGCGGAATGTCCGGTGGATCTCGTCTAGAAAACGATCGATGAGCAAACTCACCTACAAAGACGCCGGTGTCGATCTGGACGTATACGACGAGGCGATGACGCGCTTGCCGCGGCTGATGCATCGCACATTTTCACCGCGCGTGTTGAAGCTGGATGGCGGTTTCGCGGGCCTGTTCCAACTGGATTTCTCCAACCGCTTGTTCGCTCGAGACTATCGCGACCCGGTCTTGGTCGCCTGCACGGACGGCGTCGGAACGAAACTCAAACTTGCCCAACTGTGCGACAAACACGACACGGTCGGCATCGATCTGGTCGCGATGAGCGTCAACGACGCGCTGTGCTGCGGCGCCGAGCCGCTGTTGTTCTTGGACTATGTGGCCATGTCGCGCGACGATCCGCCCGTGCTCGAGCAACTGGTCCGAGGCATCAGCGATGGCTGTATCGAGGCCGACTGTGCGCTGCTGGGCGGAGAAACGGCGATCATGCCGGATCTGTATCAGCCGGGCGATTATGATCTGGCCGGATTCTGCGTCGGCGTCGTCGAACGCAAACAGCTCATCGACGGCAAAGCGATCGCTCCCGGCGACACGATCCTGGGGCTCGCGTCGAGCGGCCTGCACTCCAACGGCTACAGCCTGGCCCGCAAGGCCGTGTTCGAAGTGGCCGGACTGACGCCGCACGACCATGTAGAATCACTGGGAACGACCGTCGGGCAGGCGTTGTTGACACCGACGCGAATCTATGCCTGGCCCGTCCGCAAAATCCTGAGACATTACAAAGTAAAAAACGTCGTCCACGGCCTGGCACATGTCACGGGCGGAGGGCTGCGCGGCAATCTGCAGCGAATCCTGCCCGTCGGCGCCCAAGCGCGAATCGATCCGGACAGTTGGCCTGTGCCGCCCGTATTCTCCTGGATCGAACAACTGGGCGACATCGAACGTGCCGAAATGGAGCGAGTCTTCAACATGGGCGTGGGCTTGGTGATGGTCGTCAGCCCGTATTATGCCGACAGTATCCAGAGGATGCTGGCCGACAACGGCTGGGACAACTGGGCGATCGGTCAAATCGAGTCGTCCCGATAGCGCGGGTCGGAGGTGGACATACGGGCGGCGATTGTCGACGAGCGGGCCGCCGGATCGAAAGCTTGCTGGAAGGTCTTTTCATCCGCGATGAACATTGCTTTTTCCCTGGTCATCCCGGCGTATAACGAAGCGGAACGCCTGCCGCCGTACCTCGAGTCGGCGTGCGCGTATCTGGCCGAGGTCTATCCCGAGGCGCACGAGGTGCTCGTGGTGGACGACGGCAGCACGGACGGCACTCAGGACAAGGTGGCCGCGGCGGCGACACGATGGCCCGCGGTGCGCCTGGTCTGCCACAGCCAGAATCAAGGCAAAGGGGCGGCGGTGCGCACCGGCATGCTGGCCGCCCAGGGCGAGGTCCGCCTGTTTGCCGACGCCGATGGGGCGACGCCGATCGGGGAACACGCGCGTTTGCGCGCTGCGCTCGATGCCGGCGCCGATGTGGTCGTCGGATCGCGGCGGATCGCCACCACCGGCATCAACCGGCAGCGGCACTGGATTCGCAGCTTGGCGAGCAAGGCTTATGCGGCCCTCGTCCGTTGTCTGGCGCCGGTCGGGGTCCGCGATTCGATGTGCGGTTTCAAGATGTTCCGCGCCGCGGCGGCAGAACAGTTGTTCGCGCTGTCGCGCGAGACTGGTTATATGTTCGATTTAGAGCTGCTCGTGTTGGCGGAAAAACTCGGGCTTCGGGTGAGCGAAGTCGGCGTGAATTGGACCGAGATCCCGGGCAGCAAGCTACGCATGAGCCACGAGTGGCGTCGAATTCTGGCCGGCGCCTGGCGCATCCGTCGCAGGCGCTTGCACGACGTTCCGGACCAAGGGCGCGGCTGACGCGATGATCCACGCATGCTTTATGCGGCTCGGAATGGCCGTTCGTCGGGCGGACTTCGACCCGCCGTTGCCCCGCACGACGTCGCGGCCTGATCACGCTTGCCTGCGCACGGCACAAGCCTATCCCGGCCGCATGTAGTCGCGGCCGAGCCTTGCTTTCGTGATCGGTCCACTCCGCCACGGGGCGATCAAGGATCGACGCCGAGATACTTGACGCACACCGGCGAGCCAACCTCCAACGTCTGTCCCGTCGGCGTCAACTTGCCCGTCTGCGAGTCGATACGAAATCCAACGATCGAGTTGGAATTTTGGTTGCACGCCAAGAGGAACCGTCCGGTCGGATCGATGCCGAAGTGCCGAGGCCACTTGCCTTGGGCCGGCTCGCGTTGGACCAGCGTCACGTGGCCGCTGGCCGCATCCACGGCAAACACGGCGATGGTGTCGTCGCCGCGGTTGGATGCGTACACGAACTTGCCGCTGGGATGAACCTGGACTTCGGAGGGGTAGTTGACCGCGTCGGACGCGGGCAGCGTCGCGACCGTCTGGATCTCGTCCAGTGCGCCGCGCTCGGCGTCGTACCGAAAGACGACCAACGTCGACTGCAACTCGTTGAGCACATAAACAAACCTGCCGCTGGGATGAAAGGCCAGATGTCGCGGACCCGCCCCTGGCGCGACGTTGGCCGCGGGTGGGTCGTTGACGGCCAGCGTTCCCGCAGTCGCGTCATAGCGGTAGATCAAGACCTTGTCGAGACCCAAATCGGCGACAAAGGCAAAACGGTTCGCGGCATCCAGGTTGATCGAGTGCGCGTGCGGTCCCTGCTGGCGACGCGGATTCACGCTCGAGCCATGATGCTGGACGAACGCCGTCGGAATGCCCAGACTGCCGTCTTCGCCCACTGCCAGCGCGATGACGCTGCCGCCGCTGTAGTTGGCTGCCAGCACGTGACGACCGGCTTGGTCGATGGTCACGTGGCAGGGACCGGGGCCGCCCGAAGATTGTTGATTCAGCAACTCGAGACGGCCCGTGTCCGGGACGATCCGAAACGCGCTGACTGCGCCCGTGCGTTGACCTGCATGGTCCGCAAGCTCGCCGACAGCATACAGAAAGCGGCGGCTGGGATCGATCGCTAGGAACGATGGATTCTTGGTTTCCGCGGCAACGCCATCCAAATGCAACTGGCCTGTCGCCAAGTCGAGTCGACCTACATAGATGCCTTGGCTGCTGGCGGACGTATAAGTGCCCACGTAGAACCGTACGTGCCCGGTGTCGGCCTGCCGCGAGTCCGCCGGAGCCACTCCCGACGCGACGAGCGTGAGCAACAGCGACGGCAGCGCGGCACGAATGCAGAGTCTCATCGAGTACAGCCTCTCATGCTTGGGGAAAAACGTGAAAGTGGTCGCCCCATTTTCGCGCTGCGAGACGGACGGATCAAGTGTGGGCAGCGGCGAGCGGGATACAAAATGCCGGCGCCTGCCGCGCGCGGTGGACGAAGACGCGTAATCCGCAGCATAAGCGAGCGAACAAGTCATCGTTTCGCGCACGCGGCGCGTTAGAGCCTCAGTTCGTATCTTGCGTGCGCCGTGCGCGCATACGGGAACCACGAATAACACGAATAGCAGGAATGAAAAAATGGTTCGGCGCGATGTCTTTATTCGTGTGAACCGTGTGATCCGTGGTTTTCTTCGGTATTTCTTGGCCCTTGTTCGGTTGTGGCCTCTGGCCGTGTGAGGATGAAGTGTGCCATCCTCGTCTGCGCACGGGATAAACCGACGTTTCAACGAAAAAACGCGAGCCGACGATGACTTCGGCTCGCGTCGCATTTGGTTCATCTAAAGTCCGTGCGCGTCGAGCGTTCTACGCAGGTTCAGCATCCGCGCCGGCAGCCGAGCCGCGGTGCGCACGCACGGCAACAATTCCCACATTGCACCGGTACTTGTACGGTCTTGGGAACCATCCGGCAGACTTGCACTTGGATTTCTTTCTGGACCTGATGCGGGACACAAACGGTCACCGTGCGCATGACCTCTTCAGCCTGACGCTCGTAGCACGTCACTTTTTCGGTCCACTTCTTTTCGGTCGGGACGCAGACGGTATACGTCACTTCCTTCTCGATGATCTCCGGTTTGTAGCTCGTCACATTACAAATGACGCTGCGCACCTCTTGCTTCCACTCGCAGACCTTGACCGTGCACTCGCGGGTCTCGGGCTTGCACACCGTCACCTGGTACTCGCAGGGCTCTTCGACGATCTCTTGCTTGCACACCGTGACCTGGACTTCCTCTTCGACCACGTTGGGCACCCAGACCTTGCAGCACACGGTCGTCGTGCAGGGCTGGCAGCAGCCGCACGGATCGCAGCACGCCTGGCGACCGCAATGGCGGACGGCGCGGCAGCGACGAGCCACGCATGGCGCCTCGACCAACTGCGTTTCCCAACTGCCCCGATCGACGCAGACCTTCTTGGTGATCACTTCGGTTGTCGGCTTGCAGACGCGGCGTACGCCCTGGCGGGTTTCGACGGTGGGGACATAGGCCGTGTACTGTCGCGTTTCATCGCGCCACTGCGGGACGCACACGGTGTACTGTTTCTCGACCGGCGTCACGACGGCGCGGCACACCGTGTACTGGACCGTCTTGTTCCGCTGCTCGGGAACCAGTTCGGTACAGGTTCGTTCGATCTCGCGTTCAACCGGCACGCACTTGTATACCGTCTCCTTGACATCGCGCTGCTCAGGGACATACTCGCAGACGTTGACGATTCGTGTCTCGGTAACCCACTGCGGGACATAGCAGGTTTTCTCGACATAGGTCACCTGCCCACATGCGCTTTGCCCACCGTCGCCGGATCCCGAACCAGCCATCACGGAACTGGCCGAAGTCAGCAGCAAACCAACGGTCGCCATCACCAGCAAAAATCGAGACATGCGCTTCCTCCTAGCGAAAAATCACAGCGGTCAAATCAAATGTTTCGCACGATGCTGTCATTAGACTTGCTCGTCACGATTTGTCAATACGCGCGTGTTGCGCGGCCTGTGAATTGTGCGAATTTTACATGCTTTATGGCGACAAAGCGGGTTTCATAGATTTCGCGGGCGCCGACGATCCGGCCCAGAGACGCCCTCGTGACCGTGCTGGAGCTTAGAACCGGGGGGCACAGCGCTCGCTTGATCTCGGTCTCGCGTCCTAGGCGTTTGTCCAAGAATTGAGCTTGACCCACAACATATTGTGGGCGCGCGGTCGCTAGCAACACAACCTGTTGTGGTATTTCCGAATACTCAGACAGGTTCCTAGGAACCTCGCGGTGGCAGTGACGATGACGTAATCGTTGGCGTCGAGTTGTCATGCCGGGCATGACCCGCAATAATTTCGCACTCTGGGCATTGCGTTTTGCGAACCGCTTTCAATGACAGCACATTGCCATGTTGGAAAAAATCATCAGCTATGCGGGCATCACTTTCGATGACGTCCTGCTCGAACCACGTTATAGCGACGTCGTTCCCACCGAGGTCGATGTACGATCGAAACTGACCAACCGGATAGGCCTGAACATCCCGCTGGTCAGTTCTCCGATGGATACCGTCACGGAAAGCGAGTTGGCGATTGCCTTGGCCAAGGTTGGCGGGATCGGAATCATCCACAAGAACATGTCGATCGACGCTCAGACGGAAGAGGTGAACCGAGTAAAACGCAGCGCCAACGGGATCATCTTCGATCCGGTCACGCTGCCGCCGGACGCGCCGGTGGCCCAGGCTCGCGAAGCGATGGACCAGCACAACGTCTCGGGGATCCCGATCACCCACCCGGACGGCACGTTGGTCGGGATCTTGACTCGCCGCGATTTGCGGTTTTTAGAGGCGGGAGACATCCCAATCTCGGAGGCGATGACCAAGGGTCAGCTTGTGACGGCTAGGGGAGAGGTGACGCTTGAGCAAGCTGAGAAAATTTTAATGGCAAAAAGGGTGGAGAAACTTTTGCTGGTTGACGAAAAATACTGTCTAACAGGACTGATCACGATCAAAGACATCGACATGATGAAGCGGTTCCCGGATGCGTGCAAGGATCGGTTAGGCCGGTTGCGGGTCGGGGCGGCGATCGGCGTTTTTGATTTTGATCGAGCGCAAAGCCTTATCGAGAAATCAGTTGACGTACTCGTGGTCGACAGCGCGCACGGCCATTCGGCCAACGTGATCGAGACCGTAAAACAACTGAAAGCGCGTTGGGACATCGACGTTGTCGCGGGCAACATCGCGACGCGAGACGGATGTCTGGATCTGATTCGCGCCGGGGCCGATGCCGTCAAAGTGGGAATCGGGCCGGGGGCGATCTGTACCACACGGGTAGTGTCCGGAGTCGGAGTGCCGCAGGTGACCGCGATTTACGAGGCGGCTCAAGCGGCCCAAGACGCCGACATTCCGGTCATCGCGGATGGGGGGATTCGGTATTCGGGAGAGATCACCAAGGCGATCGCGGCTGGCGCTCACTCGGTCATGCTCGGCGGCTTGTTCGCCGGTTTGACGGAAAGCCCCGGCAAGATGATTTTGTTTCAAGGACGCACGTTCAAGGCGTACCGTGGAATGGGATCGTTGGGCGCCATGGTGCACGGTTCCAGCGAGCGGTATCGGCAGTCCGGGACGACCGGCGCCGGTAAACTGGTTCCCGAAGGCGTCGAGGGACGGGTGCCCTTCAAAGGGCCGTTGAGCGATTTCGTGTATCACTTGGTGGGCGGCCTCAGAGCGGGAATGGGCTACTGCGGTACGCGAACGATTGAGGAACTGCGGACGGACGCGCGGTTCCTGCAGGTTACTCAGGCCTCGGTTCGGGAGAGTCATCCCCATGACATTGCGATTACGCAGGAAGCGCCGAATTACAGCGTCGAGTCGTCTTCGGACGGAGGCTGAGCAAGGTCGCCGGCCCGCCGCCCGACGCGCAAGGGTCTCGTTGCGCCGGCTGGCCGCTTGCGCCGGCTGGGTGGCGATCCATTTCGCCGTGGTGGCAGCGAGTGGCGATGATGGGCAACCCGCGCGACTGTCCGTCGCCGCGGACGCCCGACCGATCGAGCTGAACGCTCCGCAGGCCGACAATGCGGGGGCGGATGCAAAGGTCGCGACGGGTATGGTTCGCTTCAATTCGCCGGGCAGTGCTCCGGCGGGCGTCGATTTTCGAGACAGCGGGGATTCGACGGCCGCCGGGGTTTTACGTTGGAAGAGCCGACAGAATGAACAGGAGACGGTGACGACCGGCTTTGCAGCGCGGCCAGCCGAAGGCGCGTGGCAAGATCGAAGCTCGAAGAGCGCCACCGCCGTCCTTCCGATCACCCATCGGTCCACGACGGCGCCCATTGCGTTTCAGGATCCGTTCGGCGACAACGCGCCCCAGCCGCTCGCCGGCGTCCGGCTGACGGCGTCGAAGGCCGCAACCGCACTCGCCCAGGAACGAGACGAGGGCGATCTGGCGACCGCCGCGGATCGTGCGCCGGTGCCGCCCGAAACGCTCTTGGCAGGGCGAGATTCCCTGGGCCGAAAACGGGTTTTCCCACACCATGCGGACCGCGCACGGATGCGGGTGAACGTTGCCCAAGGGACGGCCGCACAGCCTAGCCTGGCGCCGCTTGGCGCGGGCGAGTCCTTCGTTCCCGATTTTCCGACTCGCCAATCGGACAAACTCGGCGCGCCGCTCGAGCCCGGCCGGCGACCGAGCGAACAGGGGCCTGCATCGTCCGCGCCGCTGACGCCGGCGGCCCCGTCGCTCGGCCCCCCTTCCGCGATTATCGAACGCGAGGCCCGCCCGACCGACACGAGTTGCACGCGGATCTACAACGACCGCAACTGTTGCGACGAAGACCAAAAATGCGCGACGGCCCGGCAAGCGCTCCGAGACAACTCGATCACGAAAATTTCGCTGGACATCAGTGCTCCGTTCAAACCGGACGCCGAATCGGTGGAGGAGGAGCGCGAGATGCGTGAGAGTCGATTCCGACAGATGCCGGCCCGGCAGTGGCGAGACCGAACGGGAAGAGTCGTGGCCGACGGGCGAGTCGAGAACCTCCGGAATCGGACGATCACCGTGTCCGGAACGACCGGAACCCCCGTCGATCTGCGGCTGGGCGAGTTGAGCGACGACGATTTGTGCTTCCTGGCGTCGTGGTGGGGCGTGCCGACGGAATGCACGTTGGGCGACGACCAGTACGCGTCTCGCGATTGGGAGCTGGTGACGTTCACCTGGAAGGCGTCGGCCCTGTGCCACAAACCGCTCTACTTTGAAGAAGTCGGCGTCGAACGCTACGGACACACCATGGGGCCGTGGCTCGAACCGGTCCATTCGGGCGCTCATTTCTTCAAGAACGTCGCCTTGCTGCCGTACAAGATGGGCATCAATCCGCCGCACGAGTGCCAGTACGCCCTGGGTTATTACCGTCCCGGCAGTTGCGCCCCCTGGCTGGTGCCGCCGTTCCCGGTCAGCCTGCGAGGCGGATTGATGCAGGCCGGCGCTGTTGTCGGCGGAGTGTTTTTGATTCCTTGAGTCGAGGATCTGCGTTCATCCCCGGCCGGCTCGGGCCTCGGGCTGGCCGCCAAAGTTCGTCCATCACTCGGCGAGTTCATTTTCGTTTTTGTTACGTTCGGGAGCGATTGGGTAGGCAAACGGCGGAGCGCCGCAAGGCGCTCCGCCGTTTTGCGTTTTCAGCCCGCCGTCTGCGATCGGCCGTCGATGCGGAACCGAACCATTTCCTCCGACATGCGAGCCACACGATCTCCGTTCCCCAGGCTCGACTCCACCCCAGCGCTGCACCTCTTCAGGGTGCCGCGATCTACGGCGGGACACGTATCCAGGGTGCGGGGCGGCGCCGCGGACTGGCGCGGTCAATTTCTTAAACTACTACCGGTTCCACTGTTGCGCGTTTGAGCGCAGATAGGCGCTGATTCTGTGTCGCCGAAGGCCTCCGCTCACCGTAGCCTGGGGCAACGCCCCAGGACTGGCGCCGCGCGCGAGCCTCTTCTGGCCGAAGGCCATATTCATGCGGGCCGCGGTGACATGTTGAAGATGGCCTTCGGCCAAGACGATTCCGGTCGGCCGTGTTGCGCAACAGCCTGGCAAAACCAATTTCGCTCTAAGCTCCGTGGTTTCCGGCTTTTTGGCCGCGCCAGCCGCGGATCCTGGGCCACGATGATGTACGTGTTTGCCGTACGTTCGGGATGCGCCCGCCGTGGGATGCGCGCAACTTCGAAGGCTTCTGTCATCGTGCCCGTTTGTTGCTAACGAGGCCCTCTGTTCGTATCATGCGGGCCGTGTGCGCATGTCGTCCCGTGAGTTGCCGAGTACACGGTTGGGTTGCGGGCGAGAGCCCGCGTTAAGCTTCGTGGCGATCGACATCCATCGTCGGGCGACGTTCCACTCAATCGCGTTTTACCGCTCGAACCAGATCTGAGGTGCACCGATGAAGAACAATCAGAGATCGCTTGGAACCCGGGCGTGTGGGGGCGACGAAGCGGGTCGCCCAGACGCGGCGACGCGCCGCCACCGACGGGTGGCGACCGTGGCGAGGTGGGTTCTGTGCGCGTTGTTCGGCGTCGTGTTGTCTGCCGACGCGGCGCACGGCGCCGAGGCGGTCGATGACTTTGCCCGTCTGCGCACCGAGTTGGCGCATCGTCAGCGGCGCATCATCTTGAACAACGATGGGTGTGACGCCCTGTATTTTCCCCAGGACCAGGCGCCGACCGCCGAGAACTTTCTGGCGTTGCGAACCTCGCCGCTGGCCGACTCGCAGGTCGACACCGTGTTCTATTGCACGATCAGTGCCGGATTCGGCAACTTTACCCATCGCACGCAGATCGGGCATCTGCTGACTCGACAGGTCGCCGACGAGCTGAACATTCCCAATCACTTCAATCTCACACAGACGTTGGTCGACCAGGGCACGGATCCGTTGGAGCTGGTCGTCGCCTGGTGTCACGCGCACGGAAAAGAGTGCTTCTGGTCGATGCGGATGAACGACACGCATGACGCGGCGCACCGGCCCGACAAGCCGTATCCGTTGTTCCCGCCGCTGAAAGCCGAACACCCGGAATACCTGGTCGGCGCACTGGACCGCGTTCCCCGGTACGGACCCTGGTCGTCGGTGAATTATGGCCGCGAGGAAATTCGCGAGTTGGCCTTCCGCTTCGTCGAGGAAGCGTGTCAGAAGTACGACCTGGACGGGATCGAATTGGACTTCTGCCGACATCTGTGTTACTTTCCCAGCGTCGCGTTCGGAGGCGAGGCGTCGGAAGCCGAACGCGATTTGATGACGGCGCTGATGGCCCGGATCCGCCGCGCGACGGATGCCGCCGGTCGTCGCCGCGGGCGTCCGATCCTGGTGGCGATTCGCGTGCCCGACTCGCCCGCCTACGCGCGGGCGGTCGGCCTCGACTGGGAAACGTGGTTGCAGGATGGTTTGGTTGATTTGCTGATCGGCGGATTCTACTTTCGACTGAACCCCTGGCAGCAGTTGGTCGAGGCCGGCCATCGACATGGCGTGGCGGTGTACGCGGGGCTGAGCGAGTCGCGAGTTCGCGACGAAGTCCCGCCCTTCAACCGGAACTCGGCGGCCAGCTACCGTGGACGGGCGATGCAAGCCTGGCGAGCGGGCGTGGATGGGATCTACCTGTTCAATTACTTCAACCCGCGCGGCGAGATTCTGCGCGAGATCGGTGCGCTCGATACGCTGCAGGCCGTGGATCGCGACTATTTTGCGACGGTTCGCAATCGCGATCCAAACTCGTATTTGGCCGACGGCCGGCGATTCCTGAGCCTTCCGCAGGTCACGCCCATGAACAAGCTGAACGTGCCCGTGGGCCAGACGCAGACCGTCGAGCTGACCATCGGCGAAGACGCCGCCAGCCTCGATTCGGCTGAGTTCGACGCGGCGCTGTGTCTGCGAGCCGCGGGTTCGGCCGGATTTGCCGTCGAGCTGAACGGCACGCGGTTGGGCGAGCCGGTCGCGTCCGGCGTCTGGACCCGGTACGCGACACCGGGGTCGTTGCTGCGACCCGGCGTCAATCGGGTCGCGCTGACCGCGTCGCCGCCGACGAAGACAAGCCGCACGGGTGACTGGGACGTCATCTACGAGGCGAACCAGATGCCCGCGCCTCCGTGGACGAGCGATCGTTTGAAGGAGAACCTCGAATGCGAGCTGCGGGAGGGCGCGTTGCGGATCGCGGATCGCGGATCGGCGGGCGGGGACTATTTCTACTGGTCTTATCCCTGGAACGCCGACCCGGACCGCGAGGCGGTGGTCGAAGCGCGCGTCAAGGTCGTATCGGGCTGGAGCAACGTGATCGTGTCCAACGGGCGGGCCTATGAACGATTGGCGCTGTACCCCGACCGAATCGGACTGTACGAAGCGCGAATCGAACACCCGTTGGATACGACGGGCGATTTTCACGCGTACCGCATTGTGCTGCAGGGCAGCGACATCCGGGTGTTCGTGGACGATGTCCTGCGTTTGGACGGCCGCGGACGGTTCACGACGCCGCCGGTGGGCAGGAACGACGTTCGGTTCGGCGCCGCCAACAGCCCCAGTCTGGGCGAAACGCTCTGGCAGAGCGTGCGCCTGCGATATGCCGTCGGACAGGCGACGCTGGACGACCTCGTCCTGTCCGTCCGCCGCGCATCGGCGCCGAAGGACGGCAATTGACCCATGCCCAGCGTATTGGTGCTGTGCGAATACGGCTCGCTGAACGGGGGTGAACGCTCGCTGTTGGCCGTCCTGGATGGCGTGCGCGCGGCGGATTTTGGCGTGCGCGTCGCGGCGCCGCCCGACAGCCCGCTGAGCATGGCGGTAGCGCGACGGGGCATTGAATCGATCCCTCTGGATCTGCGTGACCCGAGCGGGTCGCGCGCGGAATTGAGCGTCTGCCGCCAGCGTCTGCGGGCCGTGATCGGCGCGATCCGGCCGGATCTGGTCCACGCCAATAGCCTGTCGACGAGCCGCCTCGCGGGGCCGGTCGTCGCGGACATGGGAGTGCCGAGCCTGGGACATTTGCGCGACATCATCAAGGTTTCGGCCGCGGCCGTCGGCGATTTGAATCGCCACAACCGGCTGGCGGCCGTCTCGCGGGCCACGCAAACCTGGTATGCCGCGCTGGGGGTCGATCCGCGACGGATGACGGTGCTCTACAACGGAGTCGACCTGGCGCGGTTCCGTCCGCGGCCTGGCACGGGCGACCTGCATCGAGAATTGGGCGTGCCGCCGGCAACGCCGTTGATCGGGTTCGTCGGTCAGATCGGAATCCGCAAGGGGCTGTTGAATCTGATGCTGGCGGCCAGCCGTGTGCGTTGCCCGGGCGTCCCGCCGCACCTGGTGATCATCGGTCGGCGGTACTCGCAGAAGGACGAGGCGCTCGAATACGAACGGCAAGTTCGACACGCGGCCGACTGCGGTACGCTGTGCGGGCGGGTCCATTTTTTGGGCGTTCGCGACGACGTCGATCGACTGTTGAACGAGTTCACGCTGCTGGCGCATCCAGCGCGGCAAGAGCCGTTGGGACGCGTGCTGCTGGAGGCCGCGGCCGCGGGAGTGGCGGTCGTGGCCACCGACGTCGGCGGCACGTCGGAGATCTTTCCGGCCGAGCTGCGCGCCGCCGTGCTTGTCCCGCCGGATGCGCCCGACTCGTTGGCCGCCGCGATCGGCCTCGTGCTCGAAGATCCTGCGTTGTCCGCCGCGCTCGGGCGGGCTGCCCGTCAGCGCGTCGAGCAGATGTTCGACGCGCGTCAGGCGGCCGCGGCGCTGGCCGCACAGTATCGCGAGCTGCTGGGATGAATCCTTCGGCGCAGCTTGCGGATCCATCGACCGCGAATCATGATGAAGCGTGGGAGACGCACCATGCCTGAGCCGTACAAGTTCCCGTGGTTATTGACCGATTTCGATCGCTACCTGCTGAACCGGGGCGAGCACTGGCGTCTGTACGACAAGTTGGGGGCCCAACTGCGTCGCATCGGCGACCTGGAAGGCGTGAACTTCGCGGTGTGGGCGCCCAACGCGACCAGCGTCAGCGTGATCGGAGATTTCAACGGCTGGGACGCGCGCCGCCATCCGATGTACAAGCAGATTCCCAGTGGGTTTTGGGAACTGTTTGTGCCCGGTTTGGGCGAGGGCGAGAAGTACAAGTACGTGGTCGAGCATTACGGACAGGCTGCCGAGAAATCGGACCCCGTGGGATTTGCGGCTGAATGTCCGCCGAAGACCGCCAGCATCGTGGCCAACCTCGATACGTATCAATGGCAAGACGCGAAATGGATGGCGGCGCGATCGTCGATCGATTGGCTCGATCGCCCCCTGTCGTTTTACGAGGTGCATTTGGGCAGTTGGCAGCGGCCCGTCCAGGCGCCCAGCCAGTGGCTCGGCTACCGCGAGTTGGCCCAGCGGTTGGTCGCCTACTGTCGGCAGATGGGCTTTACGCACATCGAACTGCTGCCGATCAGCGAGCACCCGTACACCGGGAGCTGGGGTTATCAGACGGTCGGCTATTTCGCCGCAACCGCGCGTCACGGAAGCCCGCAAGATCTGATGTACTTCGTCGATCTGTGCCATCAGAACGGGATCGGAGTCATCCTGGATTGGGTGCCGGCCCATTTTCCGCGCGACGGCCACGGCCTGGCCCAATTCGACGGCACGGCGCTGTACGAACACTCCGATCCGCGGCAGGGCGAACACCGAGACTGGGGCACAAAGATCTTCAATTACGGGCGGCACGAGGTCCGCAATTTCCTCATCGCCAACGCCCTGTTCTGGTTCGATAAATACCATATCGACGGCCTACGCGTCGATGCCGTGGCTTCGCTGTTGTATCTGGACTACAGCCGACCCGAAGGCGAATGGGTTCCGAACGAGTTCGGCGGGCGCGAGAATTTGGCTGCGATCCAATTCCTGCAGGAGTTCAACAAACAGTCGCACATCCAGTTTCCTGGCGTGTTGACGATCGCCGAAGAATCCACGGCCTGGCCCAGCGTGTCCCGGCCCACGTATCTGGGCGGATTGGGATTCAGCTTGAAATGGAACATGGGCTGGATGAACGATATGCGGCGGTACATGCAACACGACCCCATCCACCGCAGCTTTCACCACAACGACATCACGTTCAGCCTGCTGTACGCCTTCCACGAGAACTTCGTTCTACCGTTGTCCCATGACGAAGTGGTGCATGGCAAACGATCGCTGCTGGACCAGATGCCCGGCGACCAGTGGCAGAAGTTCGCCAACCTGCGCCTGCTGTACAGCTATATGTGGACGCACCCGGGCAAGAAGCTGTTGTTCATGGGCGGCGAGTGGGGCCAATGGCACGAATGGGACAGCGACGGCAATCTGCAGTGGGACCTGCTTCGCTATCCGACGCATCAGGGCGTCCAGGCCTGTCTGGCCGATCTGAACCGCCTGTTGCGAACGGAAAAATCGCTGTACGAACAGGATTTCCAACCGCCCGGTTTCGAGTGGATCGACTGTCACGACCATCGCCACAGCACGCTCGCCTTTCTGCGTCGCGCCAAAGATCCACAAGACTACGTGATCGTATGCTGCAACTTTACGCCCGTGCCCCTGTTACAGCATCGCATCGGCGTTCCCGACGACGGTTGGTTTGCCGAGATTTTCAACAGCGATTCGATGTATTATGGCGGCAGCAACCTGGGCAATTTTCCGGGGCGGATGGCGCAGCCTGTGAAATGCCATGGCCGTCCCTGTTCGATCGAGATTGTCCTGCCGCCGCTGGGCGCAGTGTTCCTGAAGCGTCAGCGCGCGTAACCGCCGCCCGAGTGTCGGCAGCCAACGCTGCGTCGTTCTGCGCCTTCCGCAGCCACACGTCCTGCAGCCCGCGCGTCAGCAGCCAACTCGCTGACGCCCATCCACAGAATCCCCAAGCGTCACGGTCAGCAAACGTCGGCACCCCTGGTTGCGGGAAGCGGGGGACCGCTAGACTGCGGAGATACGCCGTAGCTTGCCGTAGGTCGCGCGCGGGCGGGGCGCTCGTACAGCGTGGGTTCGGACACGATCGAATCTCAATATCGAGCAAGCGCGTCACCCCGTCCTCGGAACGTCTCGGCCTAGCGGGCGGGCGGTGCGCGCGTCGAGTGCGTGGCACATCGCGACGCGTGATGGGCAGCATCCGGCGCGTGGAATCGCGCTGGCGTGATACGGGGGCTGCCGTGGTTCAGTCGGTCGCACGCTCGGTGATTTCGAACAGCGTATCCAGCTTGAACCGCCGAAAGATATCCCACACGACGGGACTCAAATCGCACAGCCGCAGCGAGCCGCCAACCACCCGGATCCGTTTGTTCAGCAGGACCAGCATCGCGACCAATCCACTGCTGATAATGTCCAGACTGGATAGATCGATGGTGACGCGGATCGCCGGCCCCTGCTGCGATAGCGCCCGCACCAGACGGTCGAGCTCTTCCGTTGTAGGGGTCCGGCCGGGAAGGACTTCCAAAATCGGCTCGCTGCCGTTTCTTCGTTGAAAACACCAGATTGTCGAGCCACACTGTGGACACTCGTGGTCGTCACAGAATACCGGATGGTACGGCAACAGATGGCCGCATACACAGCAACGATGCGTGTTCTGGCAAGGCGCGATCAGTTCGATTTCGGGAAGAGGATGCGACATAGAATCCCTTCGATGCGCGCGTGCGCAGTGTTGCGGCAAGCCGCAGATCGGTGCGCACGCCCCCCGCGCGTTGTCGCAGAACGCAACCGCGTCGGAGCCGAAGCCTGATTGCCCGCCCCCCGCGGGAATTCAGGCGATGCATCGGTCTGCGCCGCTCGCCTGGCCGGTGATCCATCGTTGAGCTGAGTTACAACGGTGATCTACGTTGCCTATTCTAATTTATCGTCATGTCGTGAAAAGCACTCGACAACGGATTTCGATTCGGTCAAAGATCTCTCGCCCAATTCCCCTTTACGCCGAGCACGGCCCACGCTGTCCCATCGCTGGCGCGGTCTATCAACATCGCCCGGACGCCGCAAGTCAGGATGTATCGCCCGCTACGGCCACTTGTTGCCTCGTTGATCAGCCTGGAACGCGTTCCGCGAGGCATGTCCGTGCTACGCCGGAGAGCCACGCTCTGTCTTGGCCGCAACCGGGTGGACGCGACGGAGCCCAACAAACGCGACGAAGCGGGTCCCCCCAGGACAGCGCATTTCCGTACAGGCGCTGCTCAGCCGGTTCGCTTGCCAATTATGGCGTGTCCAGAGCCTTCATCCGACAGCCTGGGACGACTTGCCGTTCCACGCCACATCAGTTCTGATTTCTGGCAGTGACGATCGCCTTTACCACGACATTCAGCGTGGCCGTCGCACGAGCCTCGATCACAGGCACGCGCCGAATAGCGTCGTCCGCGCGGCATCTCTGCAAGGTGCTCGGCGTGCAAGGCATGGCTCGAAGCGTGCTCACTCGTCCATTTGCGCGGCATGCGGGTGGTCGCCATCAAGTTGTTCGATCAATCGGGCGATCGTCGCGCGCGACTCGAGCAGCCCGCGCGGGTCTCGGTTGAAATAGTGCGTATCGACCAGCACACGTGTGGGGACGGCGAGCGCGGCATCGATCTCTCGAAGCGTTTGGGCGGACGTCTGGGCCTGCGAGCGGCGTTTTTTCAGCTCCATCAGATAGCCGAAATCTTCAACCCCGTCGCGGAGCACTTTCAACCGGATGCTCGGATGGGGGCCAGGGTACAGCAGGAATCCGTTGCCGTTGTGAATGCCGCCGAACGGGAACGTGGCGTTTTTGTTCGTCAGCCGCCAACCGGTCTTTTCCCACGCATCGGCTTCGCCCTCCTGTCGCTCCCAACTGCGGTTGCCCGCCCAGATGAACATGCCCGGCGTGTCATGCTTCCAGGCCACCCATGGCGCCAACCGATGCTCGATCGCCTCGTTGTCGATCTGCATGTTGGGGGCCTGGACCAGCGGCCGGCAGAAGTCGATATGGATCGGCAGGTGGCAGTAATAGAACCATAGTTCGCTGCGGCCGCGGTGGGCGGCGGCGAACGCAGCTCCAAAGGCAGTCGAGACGTCGCTCATCCAGATGTCGCAGGCCTGGTCGATCTCCGGATAGTACTGGCTGGCAAGATAGATCCGCAGGTCGGGGTACAGCTTTTTCATTCGCTGATAATAGGGGATGTTCGATTCACGCAGCGTCTGGTCGGTCGGCTCGTCGTGGCTCGAGTAGACCAGCGCCTTGGCCAGCCAACCCTTTTGTCGAAGATGTTCGACAAGCGAACGCAGCTTTTCCGGCGTCTTCGGTGCGCTGGGAATCTCGAACATCTGCAATCCGCGGTCCAGGCAGAATTCGAGGTTCGCGTCGAACGCGGCCAGATCGAGCTTGTCGAGCGAGACGTCTTGTTTGCCCACCGAGATCGGATCCACGCCGTGCTCGAGGAACATCGCCAGCGTCTGGCGATAGGTCTCGGGGCTCATCCGCTGGCCCGGCGGCCAGATCGCGCTGGTCCACACCGCGATCGGAAACGGGACGCGATCGGGCAAGGCGAACGAGTAGACGTGAAGATCCACGTCGATCGCCACCCGGCGGCCGTCGGCCTCAAGCGCCAGCGTTCCCCGATAGGATCCCGACGCGGCATCGGGCGGGACCTTGACGTCGATCCAGAACAGGCCCAAATCGACGCCATCGATCTCCAACGGTCCGTTGGGAAGCAGCACGTCCGGCCACGCCCCCGTGTAGAGCGTCGGATATTGGGCAGGCACGGTTTCGACATAGCCCACGCGATAGATCGTAAAGGCGGTAGCCGGGATCGTTCCCGATCCGCGCTCGTGCCGCAGCGGCCCGGCCGCCAACGTCACATGCCGCAGATGGGCGCCGATCGCGGGCAGAACGGCAACCTGGAAGCTCTCGACCTCGTTGCGAGCCGCCGACACCTGAACCCGATTGCCATAGCTGCCCTTGAACCAGTACTTGTTCCTGGGGGTCTTTTCCAGGCCGTGCTGCGTGCCGACCATGAATTCCGCCGGGGCGTCAGCGCCCAACAGATCCTGCCAGGACGCTTGGGCCTGCTTGAATCGCCTCAGTTGATCGGCAAAGGGCAGTCCCCAATGGTCCAGCGTGTCTTTGAACGCCAACTCGACCGACGGCAGATCTCGCAGCAGATCCTCGTCAGCCGCGTCGGCCGCCGCAGCCCAGACCCCCAGCAGCAGCCACCCCATCGCCCTCCCCACACCGCGCCATCTCCAGCTCGTCAACATAGAACGATCTCCCTGCACTGCAATCTTGCCCACGGTCCCAGCCTTGCCGGAATGCCGGCCAAGCGCCAGACATTCTCGACCGGCCAGCAATTTTCACCGCAACGAGACTCGTCCGCAAGCTTCGCGGCGGAAACTCGTCTTGCGACACACGCCGATTGATGGAGATGGGCCGTCTGTCGATCGTGCCGCGTTCGGCTGGGCTGCCGACCTTGTAGGACGCACAGCCGTGGCCTCGGACGACGCCCTCCGCGCACGCCTAAGTGTTTCGATCGTGCCACAATAGCGTCTTAGTTTGTATCATGCGCGCACGATGCGCGCATCTTGTACATTAGTCCGTACAGTACACTTTCGGGTTACTGGCACTAGCCCGCGTTAGGTGCGATTGGGATTGCATGACTTTTGCGCAGCACAGAGGACAGGAAGCGTGTTGGCCGAAGGCCATCACCAACGTAGCCTGGGGCAACGCCCCAGGAGTCAGAGATGATCGCAACCGTGTTGGCCGAAGGCCAA
>JAVYAJ010000036.1:0-4696 GCA_032229885.1 Candidatus Anammoximicrobium sp.
CTAGGCTCCGGACGCACTATGACCATGTATAGGCACATATTGACACACTCAATATGACAAAATTATCGACGTCAACCCGAGGCGCTGTCAAGGGGCGCACACGCGGAAGGACAAAAATTCCCGCGCGCGGAAGCTCGTTGACGACTTGGTTCGTCGCGGCAGGCTGGACGCCCTACACGACCCTATTGCCTACCGCGCGGCGGTTTGATGCAGAGAGGTGGCATGCCGAAAAGCTGCGCCATCAGGGCTCGATCCGCGTTCCAAGAACCTCGAGAAACGCCCGCATCCAAGCCGGGTGTGCGGGCCACGCGGGCGCTGTGACCAGGTTGCCGTCGACGTGCGCGTTGTCAAACGACTCGCTGGCCGACACGAACGAGCCGCCACAGACCGTCACCTCGGGGCTGACCGCAGGATAGGCGCAGCACTGTTTACCCTGCAGCACACCGGCAGCGGCCAGCAGTTGCGGCCCGTGACAGATGGACGCGATCGGCTTGTTCGCGGTCGCAAAGTGGCGCACCACCTCGAGCACGCGCGGACTGAGCCGCAGGTATTCCGGCGCGCGACCGCCGGGGACCACCAAGGCGTCGTAGGTCGTCTCGTCCAGTTCGTCGAACGTCGCGTTCAGCCGAAAGTTGTGCCCGGGCTTCTCGCTGTACGTCTGGTGGCCCTCAAAGTCGTGAATCGCCGTCGCGACCGTATCTCCGGCTCGCTTTCCGGGACACGCCGCGTGGATCTCGTGACCCACGGTCTGCAGGATCTGAAACGGGACCATCGCCTCGTAGTCCTCGACAAAATCACCGACCAGCATCAGGATTCGTTTTTGGGCCATGCCCGGATCCCCTCTTCTCGATAGCCATCTTTGGTGCGGCCTCGCGTGGAATCGTGGAGGGTGGGCTTTCGTCTACTCGGTTTCGTCCGCCCTTGCCGCACGGGACTTGGTATCCGGGCGAACAAACCCACCCTCGCCCGGTCTGTCACGCGACACGCCGCTCACGCGACACGCATCAAGTTTCTTGTCCAGCCGCAATTTTCGGGTTGTCGCCCGCGCACGAGTTCGGGTTTCCCGTGGTCCGGCAACTGCGCCTTGTCGCGAGATTTAGCCCTCACGCCACGCCTGGACCTGTGCGGCCAATGGAACGTGTCGCCTGCACAACGTCCGCTGCCAAATCATAGCCGTATTCGACCTCGATTGACAGCCTTCCCACCCAGCCATGAGCTTGCCGCCCTCTCTCGCATCCGGTTCCGTGTTTTCGCCGACGCACCGACGCGCCGCATTTCCCCGCGGGCCGGGCGGTTCTATACTGTGCGCGGATCGCCGCCCCGCCCGCAGCGCCGCCTGCGTGCGGCGCACCGGGTTGCCGGACGGCGCGGCGGCGCCAGGTCGCACAGGCGGACCGAAGCCCGCCCTGTAGCGATCCGCCCGCCGCATGCGCGCCGCCCCCCTGCGCGCAGACTACGCCCCGAAAGGAGACCGCATGAACACGACAGCCCCGCATCCCACAGACGAGGCCGTCGCCGCTCTGGAACGCGAGTTGCGGACGTGCGTCCGCGGCGAGGTGTATGCCGACCGCGTCAGCCGCGGGATGCACGCCACGGACGCCAGCCATTATCAGATGATGCCGGCCTGTGTGGCGGTCCCTCGCGACGAAGCGGATTGCATCGCGGCGGTCACGGCCGCGGGGCGGCACGGCGTGCCGATCACGCCGCGGGGCGGAGGCACTTCGCTGTCCGGCCAGACGTTCGGAACGGGGCTGGTGCTCGATGTCTCGAAGTATCTCGATCGCATTCTCGAAGTGAATGTCGACGAGCGTTGGGCGCGCGTCCAGCCCGGCCTGATTCGCGATCTGCTGAACGACCACCTGGCCCCGCACGGCCTGCACTTTGCGCCCGATCCGGCCACGGGGAACCGAGCCACCGTCGGTGGAATGATCGGCAACAACGCTTCGGGAACACGGTCGATCGTCTACGGCAAGACCATCGACCACGTCCTGGCGTGCAAGGTTGTGCTGGCCGACGGAACCGTGATGGAACTCGAACCGGTGGACGCCGACCAGTGGCGACAACGCAGCGCGGGCGCCGGGCGCGAGGCGGAGATCTATCGCGGCGTGGGCCAGGTGGTCGAGCGCAACCGCGCGGAGATTCTGGCCCGCTATCCCCAGGTCATGCGGCGCGTGTCGGGATACAACCTCGATGAATTCGTCGATGGCGCGGGATACACGGGCCCGATCGGCGGGCGGAACCTGGATGGCCGCCGCGCGTGGAACCTGTCGAATCTGATCGTCGGCAGCGAGGGCACGTTGGGCTGCGTGCTGGAAACCAAGCTTCGCTTGACCCCGCTTCCGGCGGCCACCGCGCTGGCGATCGTGCACTTCGACGACGAACTGGCGTCGCTCCGCCGCCTGCCGGAGATCCTGGCGCATCCGGTCAGCGCGGTGGAATTGCTGGACGAACTGGTGATCCGCGAGTCGCTGGTCAATACGGCCACGCGGCAATTGGCTACCTTCTTCGAGGGACAGCCCAAGGCGGTGCTGATCATCGAGACGTTCGGCGACGACGCGGCCGACGCACGGGCGCGGATCGAAGCCGTCGTGGCGGATTTGAAACGTCGCAACATCGGCTACGCTTGGCCGATTCGCGACGACAAACGAGGGCAAGCGGCCGTGTGGAGCGTCCGCAAGTTGGGCCTGGGCCTGATCAGCAACGTCCGCGGGCCGGTCAAGGGTCAGGCGTTCGTCGAAGACGCCTGCGTGCCCGTCGAGGCGCTGGCCGAGTACGTCGAGCGGCTGCAACAGGTCTGCCGCGAGTTCGACGTGCCGACGACGATGTATGCGCACGCCAGCGTGGGCGTGATCCACTTCCGCCCACGGCTCGACCTGCACCGCCCCGCCGACCGCGACAAGATGGTCGCGATCGCCAACCGGGCGTTTGAAATGGTCTGCCAGTACAACGGCGCGTTTGCGGGCGAGCATGGCGACGGCGTGGTCCGCGGCGAGTTCGTCCCGCGATACTTCGGCCCGCAACTGTACGAGGCCTTTCGCGAGATCAAGGGGATCTTCGATCCGGGCAACGTGATGAACCCCGGAAAGATTGTCGACGCGCCGTCGATGACCAGCCATCTGCGGTATGGCGAGGATTACCGCACGGTGAACATCCCCACGCTGTACCACTATCGCGAACAAGGCGGGTTCCAGGCGGCGATCGAGCAGTGCAACGGCGTGGGCGTCTGCCGCAAGCTCGACGTGGGCACGATGTGCCCCAGCTTTATGGCCACACGCGACGAAGAGGCGTCGACCCGGGGCCGCGCCAACGCGCTGCGGCTGGCGATGACGGGCCAATTGGACGACGACGACCTGGGCTCGCATCGCGTAAAGCAGGCCCTCGAACTGTGCCTGGCCTGTAAAGCGTGTCGCAGCGAATGTCCCAACTCGGTCGACATGGCGCGGCTGAAGAGCGAAGTCTTGCAGATGCATCATGATCGCCACGGGATTCCCTGGGGCTATCGCTTGATCGGCGAGATGCCGCGATTTGCGCGGCTGGTGGCCGGTCCGCTGGCGAGCGTCGTCAATCTGGTCGCCCGGTTGCCCGGATACGGCTGGCTGCTGGAAAAAGTCGCCGGGATCGATCGCCGCCGTTCGATGCCGCCGTTCGCCACGCGCAATCTGCGCCAGTTGTTGCGCGCCCGGCGCATAACGGGCGCGGGCCAGGTGTCGGGCGAGCGACCACGGGTCGTCCTGTTCGACGACACGTATGCGAACTATCTCGAGCCGCACGTCGGCGTGTCGGCCGTCGAATTGCTCGAGGGGTGTGGCTACGAGGTCATCCTAGCCCAGGCCGGGTGCTGCCAGCGACCGCGGCTGTCGAAGGGCTTGGTCCGGCAAGCGAAACGCGACGCGACGAAGACGATGGAAAAGCTGGACCAGTACGCGCGGCAGGGGCTGCCGATCGTCTGTCTCGAACCGTCCTGCGCATCGGCGCTGGCCGACGACGTGCCCGATCTGATCGACGACGGCGAGCTGGGACGCCGCGTGGCGGATCGCGTAATGATGATCGACGTGTTCTTGGATCGCGAGGTCGCCGCCGGCCGGATCCCTCCGTTGCGGGCCGCGGGGACGGCTTTTCTGCTGCACGCGCACTGTCATCAGAAATCCGAGTTCGGCACCGCCGCGATCCATGCGCATTTTTCGCGGATTCCCGAGGCGAATTGCGTCGAACCGGATTCGGGCTGCTGCGGGATGGCCGGATCGTTCGGCTACGAGCACTACGATCTATCCATGACGATCGGCGAGCAACGGCTGTTCCCAGCCGTCCGTCAAGCGATCGCCGAAGGCCGCACCATCATCGCCAGCGGCATCAGTTGCCGCCACCAGCTCCAAGACGCGCTGGGCGTGCACGCGAGACATTGGACCGAAGTCATGCAACCGGGCGTTCCCCCAGACCGCGCCGAGACCTGACGCCGCGAACGCTCGCAACGCGGCGGGTGTTGCCGACGGCCAACCCCGCCCGCGCGTCGAGGCGGGGCCAGGCAGTGGCGCGGTCAATTTCTTAAACTACGGCCGCTTCGGCTGTTGCCCGTTTGAGCGCAGATCGCCGCTGATTCTGTTTGGCCGAAGGCCATATTCATCCGGGCCACGGCGACACGTTGATGTTGGCCTTCGGCCAACACGGTTGCTATCATCTCTGACTCCTGGGGCGTTGC
>JAVYAJ010000037.1:0-4576 GCA_032229885.1 Candidatus Anammoximicrobium sp.
CTGGCCGAAGACAAGATTGTTCACGATCGTTTTCATGTGATGCAACTGGCTAACAAAGCCGTTGACAAGGTGCGTCGTGGCGAGCATCGGCGGCTGTTGCTGGACGACGACCATCGGTTGGCGAGGACCAAGTACGTGTGGCTGACGAACCCAGAAAATCTCAGCGAGAAACAGAAGGCTCTATTTGAGGAAGTGTTTAGTCGGAAGTTGGACACCGGGAAGGCCTGGGGATACAAGGAAATGCTTCGAGATCTGTGGGAGTACGATGACGCAGCTTCGGCCACGACCTACTTCAAGGAATGGTATCAACGGGTGATTCACACAAAGCTCGAGCCGATGAAAACGGTTGCAAGGACGATCAAAGAACGGCTCCCGCATGTGGTCAGCTACTGCACCCATAACATCACGAACGGCGTGACTGAAGGGCTCAACAGCAAAATCATGTCGATCAAGCGACTAGTCGGTGGCTTCCGCAATCGGGAAAACTTCAAGACGGCCATCTTTTTCCACTGGGGTGGCCTCGACCTCTACCCACGATAATGTCGGATGGACCCGAAACTGGCTAGCTCGTGTCTGGTTGCGATTTAGAATCAGCGTAGCCGTTCAGGAAATGCGCCGCTAATCGAAGCGGAACGGCGCAAGCCGTCCGGTCCTTCGTGGCAGACGGGTGCTTCGTAGCGGACGAACTGGCTCGGCCACGAACAGACACACCGGAGGGCTTGCGCCCTTCCGCTTCAATTCTCGCGGAGCGTTTCGCAAGGTTCGTTTGTCTTGCAACTCAGGCTGGTGATCTTGCGTTGGTCCAGGATTCCCTCAGTGTGCGTCGTGATGGTCCGGGGCCGCACGTGGTCCTTCGGCTCATGCTGGGCAAGCATCCGTGGCCCTCACTCAATATGGCCCATATCTCATGGCAGCCATTCCATCAGTTTTTGGCATCCACCTCGCATCGAGCCGCCAAGCCGGCGAGGGTCATCTGGGCTTGTATCTGGTCGTGGGGGATCAGCAAGTATCGCCACGGCTTGCCGCCGCTCTCCTTGGCATGAGCCGTCGCGTGGCTGCACCAGGTCGCCGCCGCATCCGCTTTGGCGAGAACGACCTTGTCGGTCATTTCGTTCGCTCGCTTCGGTTCGCAGAGGAACTTCTCGGTCTTCGTCTCGACCACGAAGTCCGACTCGTAGGACTCTTCGTGGCTGTAGTGAATCTGGAAATCGCCCTTGGCGGGCTTGAACCACTTCAGGACGTCGCCGTCATCCTCCAGCAGCACCGCAAACCGACGTTCCGAGTCGTTATCGAATTTCTGGATCGGATAAAGGCACCTGTGGAAGCCGCCGAAAACCATCGTGCGGATTCGGTCACGCTGGCCTTCTGGAATCGCGGTGCGGAAGTCCCGCACGTTCTCATCGGCCGCGGCAGAGTAGTTGTTGGCCCGCAGTGTGCGGAAGCCCCTGGTCACATGGGCCTCGTAGGCGCTGGCCGACTCCTGGAAATGCTGCTGCATCTGCGCGTGGATCAGGTTCACCAACGTCTGTTGGTGGTATTGAAGGACGTTGATCACGTCGTCCTCTTCCGGCAGGTACGTCCGCAACCGTGCCACAACCTGCCCGGCCAGCTTGTAAAGCAGCGCGGCGTGCTCGTCATAGCTGATGTCGTCGAAGTCGATCAGGCCGCGCACCAGATAGTCCTCGGGCCGCTGTTCCTGGATGATGCCCGATCCATCCCGCAGTCGATACCGCCGGTTCTCGTGTAGGTGTTGAATCAGAATATCCTCGGCGACCGGCTGGAGGTTGATGTTCCGCACGTCGAGGTCAAAGTCCACGTAGCGACAGCAAACCTCGCCCTTGGGCACGACCACGATCTTCGGCACGTCGATGGACAGCTCGCGGAAGAGGTCCGTGGTCTTCTGCACGACCTCGGCCACGTTCCTTGTCATTACCCAGATTTTACGGTGCATCGAAGGGTAGAGTCCAGGGTGCTAGCAGTGGTGATGCTAGCGTGCCGAAGACGGCCAGGCTAAATCATTTACGATGAACAACGACCTTTTTTCTACTTGGAGTCGTAATGAAAGAAGAGAGCCTATCAAGAGGATGGGCGAGGTCACGTCGCCTTGCAGGGACGGCCAAAGGCGACGTTCGTGGTCTCCGGCAGGGAGGTGTGATCGATGGCATTTACGTTGGACAGCAAGGCTTGGGCGGCAGCGCAGTTCAGTGATTGCGACTTGGGTGATAAACGACGCACGAAGAGATTGATCAAGACGGCCGAACAGGTTGCCAACAATCCGTCAGCCAGCTTTTCCGGACAGATGGAAACTTGGGGTGATCTGAAGGCGGCGTATCGTCTGTTCGACCAAGACGATGTGACATTCGAGGCCATCGCACGGCCTCATTGGGAGCGGACCCGGCGATTGGCGACCGGTCGATGTTTGGTCATTAACGACACGGCCGAATTGGACTTCGGCAAGCAGCACGCTATTGAGGGTCTTTCGGCCATCGGCAACGGCAGTGGACGCGGGTTTTTATTGCACAATGCCTTATTGGTGGCGGCGGACAACCTGAAGATCTTGGGCGTGGCCGGGCAAAAGATTCATTACCGCCGGCCGCGACCAAAAAACGAAACCGCGACGCAACGTCTGAACCGCGAGCGAGAATCGAAAGTCTGGGGCGAGCTGATCGATGACGTGGGTCGTCCCGCGGGCGGGGTTCAGTACGTTCATGTTTGCGACCGTGGGGCGGACGGATATGAAGTCTTCTGCCACATGGTCAAGCAACAGGCCGATTGGGTCGTGCGTGCCAGCTCGTTACACCGCGTGATCATGACGCCTGATGGCGAAACGGCGCCTCTTTCCGCGTATTTATCGATGTTGCCGTTGGCAGGTACATACCAGCTGCACTTGCGAGCGCGCAAGGATCAACCCGCCCGCATCGCGAAGCTGGAAGTTCGCTTTGGCGAGCTTCGGATACCGGCGCCGGCGCACCAAACTTCCTATGTCAAAAGCTGCGATCTCTCATCGATTCGGACATGGGTCGTCGAGGTGCGCGAGGTCGACGCGCCAAAAGGCGTGGAGCCCATTCGTTGGGTCCTGTACACATCCCTGCCAGTCACGACGTTTGACGAGGCCTGGCTCGTCATCGAGTACTACGAGGCCCGTTGGCTGGTAGAAGAATATCACAAGGCTCTCAAAACGGGTTGTCGCGTGACAAAGCGAACCTTGCGAGAAGCGGCTCGTTTAGAACCGATGGTGGGTCTGATGTCGGTCGTAGCGGTGCGTTTGTTACAACTGAAGTCCGTCGCCCGTAGCGATCCCGATCAACCCGCACGCCAGGTTGTTCCTCAACTGTGGCTGGTGATGCTCAAGGTGATCAGGAAGAACCTGCGACGAGTGTTTGATTTGACGATCCGCGAGTTCTACCGCGAGCTTGCAAAGCTGGGCGGTTTTCTAGGTCGCAAATCCGATGGCGAACCCGGCTGGATTACGATCTGGCGTGGTTGGCAGAAGCTCAACACCATGATCCGGGCCGTTGAACTTGCGTTGCAATTTAAATCCGAACTCAAAAAATGTGGGTAATGACAAGGGTGAAAGCCCCGGTCGATCTCCTCGGCACGATCATCGACGACGGTCCGAGTGTCAGTTGGACGCTCGCTTACGCGCCGGTCGATACGGCGGCTCACGGCGACTGGACACGCACCATCGCCAGCGGCGGCGGGCTGTACGACACCGCCACGGCGCTCGGCCGGTTCGATCCGACGTTGCTGGCCAACGGCTCGTACCGAGTCACGCTGACGGCGACCGACAGCGGCAACAACGTGGGTTCCGACAGCCAAGTCCTGCACGTCGAAGGCAATTTAAAGCTCGGCAACTTCGGGCTCAGCTTCGCTGACCTCGAGATCCCCGTGGCCGGGATTCCGATCACGATCCGCCGCACCTACGACACGCTCGACGTCGACGGAAACGTTCGCGACATCACGTACGACAACCTCGGCCGCCAGACCGGAACGAGCTTTGTTTGGCACGATCCGTACGGGCTGCTGCCAGACAAGACGCTGACGACCAGTGTCGTCATCGGCCCCGCTGGCAACGTCGATTCCGCGACCGACGCCCGCGGTCAAACCACCTCGACGCTGTACGATGCGCTTGGCCGCGCGTACATCGAGATCGACTCGAACGGACGCGAGACGGAAACGGTCTACGATAAACGCGGCTTGGTGATCGAAACCCGCCAACAGGCGGTCGATTCGGACGACCACTCGGTCCTTCTCGTCTCGCGCACGGTCTACGACCAGCATGGCCGCGCGATCGCCACCGAACGTTATGTCGATTCTCTTGTCACCCCTCGCCCGCTTGAGGGAGAGGGGCCGGGGGTGAGGGGATGGGGTGAATTCGAACTAACCTCGTCCGGCACGCTCGAATCCGTCTCCGAAACCCTCTACGACTCGACCGGCCGTGTGTGGCGGACAATCTCCGGTCGCGTGCCTCTCTCCTCCGTGCCCTCTGTGTCCTCTGTGGCTGAACAATCGGCCGCCCTGTCCGATTACCCCACCCACGGCGATCAAGCCGACCGCTACGCCGACCTGGATCTCA
>JAVYAJ010000038.1:0-4722 GCA_032229885.1 Candidatus Anammoximicrobium sp.
CTCGCGCCGCAAATACCCGTGATGCACCTGTTCGATGTGGTTCGCCAAATCGGTCAGCGACATCGCGTCGGCGTCGGCGAGCGAGGCGCCGGTAGGTTCGACCTGGGCGTCGGATTCCTGCAATTCCCGCAGGACCATTGCCGGATCGAGCTTCAACGCCGCGCAAGCGTCGCTCAGTGGCAGCTTGCCGCCGCAGCAGTAATCGATTTGCAGCCGTTCGAAGACACGGGAACGAGCCGGCCGCTCTTTGACTAGGTCCCCAATCGTGGTTTGCAGGTCGAGAGGCATATAGCGTCCTTTCAGAGTCATTGCAAGCAAAATATTTTGGTTGGTGAACGACACTAAACTTATATGGGTCGGTTGCGATATTGTCAACCGTGTCTAAATGGGATTTTTGGGTATTCTACTTCAATATCTCCGCGTCCAAAAATGGGCTTTAATAAGCGTCATTTCGCGAGTCTCGTGTCCGTCGAAAGGACTCGAAATCATTGAACTGAGAGATTGCGGTATCTGCGTAACATAAGCGTATCGTGCCGACGAAAACGACCTGAGTACGCACTGAGTAGATGTGCCTGAACGCAACTGTCCGAACGCAAAGTCGTGAACGGCGGACGAGCCGCTTAGTTTGGCTCGACCCTCTTCCGTGTCGCGCGGGGGGCATTTTCAGCCGCAGCCGGCCCGCGCCGAGTGCCATCTTCGCTCTGCGCCGTGCGAGCGGGCCATTTTTAGCCGATTGATGTTGCGTGCCGCAGCATCGTCCTCTATTCTTCCGCGTCGCACGCACCAACGTGCAAATCGCCGAAGATCGCTGGATATCGTCCGCAAGGAGGCGGTTGATGAGCCAGAGAAAAAACAAGCGCGCGTTGCGGTCCACGAATCAACCTCGCCTGCGCCTTGAACCGCTCGAAGACCGTTCGCTGCTGGCGGTGGCTGCCTTTGCGGTCCATTTCTTTCAGGACGACGGCGGGGTTCCTGGCGAGCCGCTAGCAGATGATACGGTCGAGGTTGGCGAGCCGTTTTTCGCCCAAATCGTGGTTCGAGAGCATCATCCAGGTTTCTCGGGATTCACTTCCGTGTTCCTCGACGTGGCCTGGGACGCGGACGTCATGAAGATGGCCGAACCATTCGACCCGCGCCAGATCGTGACCTCGAATCTACCGATGTTCGTAGGAGGCCAATTACGCCAGAATGACGTAGTACGGGCGGCCTTCACGTCATCAGACGAGAGAATAAAGAACGTGGATCGGATTGTCGGGCTCGGTGGAACCGCCTCAGTGGCTTCGAGAGTCGGACAGCCGATCGGCAGCGATGGGGATGATCGGTTTGTCAAGCTGGCTTTGCGCGGCGCATCCACGACGGACGGTCATTTCGCGTGGCTTCATTTTCGAGCCGAACGGGCGGGCGAGATCTTTTTGGAAATGGAACAAAGCGGTTTGGGGATCACACCGTTGCCCGCCACCAGCCTGGGGAGCAGCCAGATACTGTTCGCATCGCCGACGATTAAGGTTATCGAAGCGGAGACGCCTGATCCGAACGAGCCATCTGACCCGAACGAGCAGCTCGACGATCCGAGCGAAGACCCTCCGCCAGCTCCGATTTGGCATAACGCTGCGCTGCCGTCGGACGTCGACGGTTCGGGGCGAGTCACGCCGACCGACGCGATGATCGTCGTGAACTTTCTCAACGCCAACCCTGGGTACGGCTTGTTGCCCAACGCGCAAACGACGCCGCCGCAATACGTCGATGTCAACGACGATGGGCGCTGCACGCCTGAAGATGTCGCGATCGTGATAAATTTTCTGAATGGCCGAAGTGTGTCGCCTGGCGAAGGCGAGCACGGTTCGACAGCCGTTTCGGTGCGCGCGACATCGGTCGTCCGTTCATCGACCGTGGTGTCGCCGGCGCCCGAGTTGCGACAGCTTGCGGTGTCCGCCGAGGGCGAGGGCGAAGGCCAGCTCTTCACGGATTTTGGCGTTCGCCGTGACGGTCAAACGGTGCCGTCCGTTGCCGAAGCTATGGCGTCATCCTCGCCTGAACAGTCTCGATCGACGCCAATCACTCGACCGCCGCTGACCGACATCGGCCTTCGCAGCGACAGTCCGACTTTGCCCGACGCAAGGCGTGGCGGTCTGACAGTCACGCCCTCGCAAACTGGAAACAAGGCCGCAGCGGGCATCTCTGCGCCTTCTCCCGACGACGCGAGGCGGGCCGACGCGGTCTTTCTTGCCGGCCGGCTTGCCGAAACGGTGTGGTCCGATCTCGAAGACATCCTGCCAGATGTCACGACTGGATGGTTGCCGACGGCCTGTACGCCAGTGGAGCCGAAGCTGATGAACGGCCTGGTAAAATCGTGATCTGAGTCCAAAAGATGCGCAAGGGTCGCCCCCAGTTCCGATCGCCCAGGAATGTCTTCAGCCCTTATGGCTGGGCCCGCGGACGGTTCGTGTCCTGTGCGCAAGCGGCATGCATCGATTCGTCACAATCGTCCGTTTGGTCAGCCCACCGAGCGACGATGCTGGCGCTACTTGTCTCGCTACAGTTCGGCTCGTCGCACGAGCCGGCCTTCGGACAACGCGTCGTTGCGCCGCCGCCGACCTCGTCGAGCTTTGCGCGACGAGGCGACCGGCTGGTTCGGACGCAGCCAGCGCCGCTGCCGCTGAGCGCCGCGGACGGCTATCCGACAGAATCTGAGATCGTCGTGGATCCGGAGATGCTGGACCCGTCGGGACCATTCGCCGATCCTTTCGATGACACCCCGAGCGGTGCCGCGGGGTGTTGGGGATCCATGCGCACGGGGCGGGGCGGCTGCCTGGCGCCGCCCTTCGGCTCGTTGCTGCCTTTCGGGGGACTCGCAGGCCGCGGTGGGGACGGTTGGTGGATTCGCGCTGAAGCGCTGGCCTGGTGGATCGGCGGGAATTCTATCCCGCCCCTGGTTACAGCCAGCTCGATCGGAACGCCCCGAGACGAAGCTGGCCGACTAGACCAGGCCACGACAACCATCCTGTTCGGCGACGGAAATTCGGGCGCAACGTTCCATCCCGGCGTTCGCATCCGGCTGGGTTATTGGCTGGATTCATGCCAGACGCACGGTCTCGAGGCGTCCTATTACGGCTTGGCCGAACGGTCCGAGACATTTTCGACCGACAGCTCGCAGTTTGCGATCCTGGCTCGGCCGTTCTTCAACGTCGAACCTCCGGCACCCGGCGCAGACGCCGAATTGGTCGCGTTCCCCAATTTGATGAGCGGCGGAATTCAAGTGCGTCGCCAGACGGAGTTGAGAGGCTTCGAACTCGTGTATCGTCGTGCGTTGTGCCAGGACTGCGACCACCGAGTCGATTGGCTCGTCGGTTACCGATATCTCGGCCTGGACGAACAATTCGCAATCGCCGATCACAAACGGATCATCGCTGCGGGCACGGGAATGCAATTGGGCACGACGATCGACGAGTCCGACCAGTTTACAACGCAAAACGACTTCCACGGCGTCGAGATCGGGATGATGACCGCGCGACGCCGAAACGGTTGGAGCGTCGAAGCCTGCGGCAAGCTGGCGTTTGGCAGCACGCACTCGCTCGTCGGGATCAACGGGGCCACCACGGTGACCGTTCCAGCCCCGGACGTGGCGACGACGCCGTTCGGCCTGTTGGCATTGCCCAGCAACAGCGGCACGTACTCGCGTGACGCCTTTGCCGTGATTCCCGAGTTTGGCGTCACGCTCGGCTACGACGTGACATCATGCCTACGGGCGACCGTAGGTTATACGCTGCTGTACTGGGGCGCGGTTGCTCGGCCTGGCGAACAGATCGATCTGGATGCCAACTTGTCGCAGCTCAAACCCGGCGGTCTCGTCGGTGCGCCTCGCCCCGAGTTCCGTTGGATCGGATCCGACGCTTGGATTCAGGGTTTGAACGCCGGATTGAATTACCGGTTTTAGGCCGCCGCGCAAACCGGGCTTCGCGCTCCGCGAGCTCGAACTCAAATCTCAGACTTCGCTTGCACGCCAGCCTGTCGAATCGTGCCGCTCGTTGAACGCGACGGGCGTCGTCTCGCACCTCTGATTCCTCGAGCCTGCCTGGCCGATCCACTGCGCGCGGCGAGAAGTGACGCCTCGTCGACCTCGTCAAGGCGGACTGCAGCTCTTGAAGTTGCGCCCAGGTCGAGTGTGGCGCGGGCAATTTCTTAGACTACTACCGCTTCCACTGTTGCGCGTTTGAGCGCAGATAGGCGCTGATTCTGTTTGGCCGAAGGCCTCCGATCATCGTAGCCTCGGGCAACGCCTCAGGACTGGCGCCGTGCGCGAGCCTCTTTTGGCCAAAGGCCCTATTCATGCGGGCGGAGGTGGCACGTTGATGATGGCGTTCGGTCAACACGGTTGCTGTCGTCTTTGCTTCCTGGGGCGTTTCCCCGGGCTACGTTGAAGATGGCCTTCGGCCAAGACGATTCCGGTCGTCCGTGTTGCGCCACAGCCTTGCAAAACCAATTTCGCCTAACGCGGGCTAGCGCCCGCAACCCGAGAATCTGTTTGGCCGAAGGCCTTCGATCACCGTAGCCTGGGGCAACGCCCAGGGCTGGCGCCGCGCGTGCCTCTTTTGGCCGAAGGCCATATTCATCCAGGCTGCGGTGATACGTTGATGTTGGCCTTCGGCCAACACGGTTGCTATCGTCTCTGGTTCCTGGGGCGTTGCCCCAGGCTACGTTGGTAATGGCCTTCGGCCAACACGC
>JAVYAJ010000039.1:0-21353 GCA_032229885.1 Candidatus Anammoximicrobium sp.
CGCGCGGCGCCAGCCCTGGGGCGTTGCCCCAGGCTACGGTGATCAGAGGCCTTCGGCCAAACAGATTCTTGGGTTGCGGGCGACAGCCCGCGTTAATCGTACAGCAGATTCTACTCCGCGCGCTTGCGGCTCGGCAGGTTCACGGATACGTTGAGCACGTTTGGATGGACGACGGCGCCAAAGGCTGGGTTCGAAATGACTTCGCGATATCGGGCACACTCACGCACAGGCGTCAAGGCACACGGGACGCGCGGGATACTTCTCGGCCCGTTTGCTGAGGCCGCGTCCATAATTCGACAAGTCGTCTTGAACCAAACCCTCTGAGCAACCTACCTGCCGGCACGGAGTCTAAGAATCCGTGTCGACGCGAGATGAATGGTCATGATGTTGCGTTGGCTGATGACGAGCTATGCACACCAGGCGGCTCGCCAGGCGATCCAGCAAGCGGTCTCGCAAACCTGGCGACAGGTCTCCGGCCAACCCGTGGCCCGACCCGCTGGCGAGCTTCCGCCGTGCGATGTGGCCCTGCTGCTGGCGACCGAAGTCGAAGCCGAAGGCCTGACTCGGCGTCTGGACGAGAGGACGACCACGCGTTGTGCGACGTTTCTGGAGCATGTGGGCCAGTGGGGCGGCCTGCGCGTCGTGGTGGCTGAATGCGGGCTGGGCGCGCGCACGGCCGAAACGGCCGCCGCGGATGTGATAGCCATCCACCGACCCGCGTGGGTCGTCTCCACTGGGTTCGCCGCAGCGCTGGCCGACGACGTGCGGCGCAGCCAGATCCTGATGGCCGATCGCGTGATCGACGCCGACCGCCGCGAATGGACCGTGGGTTCGAATCTCGATCGCGACGCGCTCGAACAGACTCGCGGGCTGCGCGTGGGTGGCCTGCTGAGCGTCGACCGTCTGGTCCATCGGACGGAGGAGAAACGCAGTCTGGCGCAGCAATACGACGCGTTGGCGTGCGACCTCCAGAGCGCGGCGGTCGCCGAGGCTTGTCGGCGCGCGGCGACGCGATTCCTGGCCGTGCGCGTGATCACCGATACGGTAGACGATCGCTGGTCACCCGAAATCGAGGCCCTGTTGGACCAGCGGTCCTGGGCCGGCAAGCTTGGCGCCGCAACCGGCGCCACGTGGCGTCGGCCTGGGTGGGTCAAGGATCTGCTGCGGCTGCAAGAGCAAGCCGAACTGGCCTCGAATCGCCTGGCCCACTTTTGCGCCGGCCTGCTGCCACAATTGGTCCACGACGGTCACAAAGATAGCGCCGACTGACCCTCGGGCGCTTGACCGGCCTCGTTTTCAGGTCGGCGGTCAAACAATCGTCTCGACCCACGACCGCACGTCACCGGCTTGCGCTGCGCGCCGACTATCGCACGGCGGACATCGACGCGCCCCACCCCAGCAGAGCGACGCCGGCGAGAATGAGGACGACGGCCACGATCTGCACCGCGTTCAGCGGCTCGCCGAGCACAATCGCTCCGACCACCGTCGTCACGACCAGCGACCCGCCCACGATGATCGGATTGCCGACGGAAACGTCCACGCCTCGCTTGAACACGTAAAAGGTCAGGATTTCCACGATGCCGATCGCTACGCCGGCCAGGATGGCGATCCACACGCCGCGGGACGTCGCGTGAAGCGGCGTGTCGCTTGCGCGTCGGGCCCCCACCAACATGGCTACGCCGAACAAGGCCGCGACACATTGCAGGACCACCGCGCCCAGCACGGCGTCGATATGCGCCGAAGACGCTTTCATGAACACGTTGTACAGCCCGAACATCAGGGCCGCCAAAGCGATCAGCCAAACGACCATCGTATTCGTTTCAGACCTCCTGAGTGCGGGCGACGTGTTTTTGTCGGATCCAGGCCGTTCGTTTTGGGCACGGAGCACAGTCTGGCATGGATCCGGGCGCGATGCGGCCGCTTCGGCGAGCGCGACAGAACAAGATACCCGTGAACTCGAATCGCGACCAGTCGCACGCATTGGCCGAAAGTCGGGCTCCACTCGGCGTGATCGCCCGCCGGAGTTGCGATCCGTGACTCGGGCGCCGATCAAGAGCGCGGGCGTCTGGCTCGCCATCCATGTCCCGGTCCCGCCGAGTTCCTCCACCACTAGAGCCTTGCTTCGTATCTTGCGCGCCCCGTGCGCGGATAGGGGAACCACGAATAACACGAATAGCAGGAATAGAGAAAAACGGTTCGCCGCGATGTCTTTGTTCGTGTGATCTGTATGATCCGTGGTTTTTTTCGGTATCTCTTGACCCTTGTTTGGTTGTGGCCTCAGGCCGCGTTAAGAAGGTCCTCGTCTAGCGGCCACGAACATCGATGGCGCGCTGCACCTTCGGTTCGCCGCGGTTCTGCGTTGTGGGATCTATCGACTCACGACGAATCGGGCCGACTCGAAGCGACATCAGCCGTCAAGCGTGGAAAATGCCGCGGGCCAACCGCCCGCGTCTTCGATTGCCGCCTCGATCTCGATCTCGGCTCGCCAGGTTCCGCCAAGAGCCGACACGATCGCTTGGTAAACCATCAAATCGCGGTCGGTCAACATGCGCCCGCGCCGATCTTTGAGCCACTTGGCGCACACCTGATGCCCGCCGACGCGATAGGTCCAGATTGCGTCCGGCACGGGATCGAGCCAGACCGCGCGGTTGATGCTCACTCGCTGGGACGCATATTTCGGAAAGCCGGCCTGAACGATCGGCGCCTGGTCGATCGACCATTGCGACAAGGCAGCACCAGCCGACGCCGCGTCGCTCGACAACGGCCCGGCGGCCTGCACGGCCCGCGGATGAGACTCGGGCGTGGCCGCGGCGAGCCTCAGACCGCGCAGCAAATGCAAGTCGGCCAGTTGCCCGCCGACGGCGGCCAGCTCGCGAAAGAGCTTCGTTCGTCGCGGCAACAGCACGCGTGGAAAATCGCTCCACAGCCGATCCGCGTAACGCAGTCGATATCCGGGCGAGAACAGCAAGGCGTACATATAGTGCAGCATGTCGCGCGCACAGAATGCATCGTCCGACCGCGGGCCGTCGAGCTGCCAGCGAATCCCCAACTGCCTGGCCGCACGTTCCAAGAACGGTTCGTCGAGATTGACCCGGTCGCGAGGCGGGGCCGCGCCGTGTTCCGCGGAAATCCACAACGGGAATACCGACTCGCTGCCGCGATTGTCCGAACGGATCAAGCCGTCGAGCAACAGTTGATCGACAATCCAGAAATAATTGCATGCTTGCGATGGCAGCATCTGACGCCGCGCGACCAATGCGAGGTTTCCCGGACGCAACAAACACGGCATCACCTTGTTTCGTGGCCAGTCGACCATGGCGTCGGACCAGTACACGAACCGCTCGTCGAACGGTCGATACCAACACGGGCGCACATGCTCGCGCCACCGCGGATCGGCCGCCATGCGGCGTCGCGCTTGGTCCAGTTTCCAGCCGCGAGTGTCGCCCGCTGGGTATGTAGGCGATCGCGTGTTGCGGAAATAACGCGCGCGGAGTTCGGCGTCGGCGATGGTCGGATCGCGAAAGTCCGCCATCCGGGCGAGCAGCTCGTCGCGCGTGAACGCGACGACAAAGTGGTCGCGAGCGGTGACCGGGGCGGTCGTATGGATCGGCATCAGATCCGGCAACCGCGGCGCGGCCGCATATTCCGCTGCTTCGGCTCGCGGGCGCGGGCAGAAAAAGTATTGGCTAGAAGTGGGCGTGATCGCCCGGAACCGCAGCGCTCGACGCGCCCCGCCCTCGGACGGCCGCGCGGCGCCACCGATCGTATTGCCGCCGATCACCTCCAGAGCGCGCAGCTTGTCGTCTGCGTCGCCCCACAATTCCGCATGACGCACGATCGGCGGGCGATCTGCGGACGGCGGGCGACGAAACAAGCCTATCGCCGTCCCTGGCGCGATTCCAAACACGTTTTCATCACGCCGTCCGTCCGGCGCGCATTCCCTTTTTTTGCGGTTGCCATGCAGGTCGATCACCGTAATCCGCGGAAACGTCGTCAGCAACTGGTGGCGAACACCGCGGAATGTGGGATTGTCCAGGTAGCCATGATTGGTCACCAGTCCCACGATCCCGCAGCCCGTAGCCTCGATTCTCCAATGAGCGAAACGGAGGAACTTGACATAGTCGTCCTGTAGCCACGTCTTGCGCTCGCCGAGCGGCCGGGCATCGATCTCGAAGTAATTGCACCATCGGCCGCCGAGTTGGTCGCGTCCGCGCAGCAGATCCGCAATCCAGCGGCCCTGGTGGGTGGAAAGGCCGGAAAACGGCGGATTCCCTACGATCACGCTGAACGGCGTGCGGCAGGCCAGATTCCGGCCGGCAATCGCCGCCGGCCAGAATGCGTTGTCGCTCGCGGCGGGCATCGCGTCCGACGAGGTGATCGGCCCCGCCAACGTGTTTGCCAAGTGGATCTCTAACCGCGTAGCGGCTGTGAACGAGAAACCTAGCTCGGCCAGCGTGGCGACCAGCTTCACGGTGGCGACGACACACGCCGGGAGCATCAATTCCAACCCGAACCATCGGGGCAGCAGGCGCCGGGCCACGTATTCATCCCACGCGCGGTCGGCCGGTGGGGGCGAGGCGTCGCGCGCTGGCCAGCGAACGCTCGCCTGCGCGCAGGCCAGTCGCAGCCCTTCGTCGAAGAACACACCCGTCCCCAACGCTGGATCCAAGACCCGGACGAAAGGCGTTTCCGACGTCGCGCCCGCGGGCAACGCCAGCGATTTCATGCGTCGCGCGACGTCATCCCATGTCGCTTCGTCGGCCAAGCCGTCGCGGATTCCAAACTCGTCGACCAAGGCGCGATGCGCTTGCGACACGATATACCGGGCAATCGGCGGCGGCGTGTAGAACACGCCATGCCGCGTTCGCCTGCGTCGGTCTTGATGCCGGAGAAACGACTCGTAGAAGGCGAGGATCGAGTTGTCGCGCCCCGCGGCGGCGGGCGAAGCGTCGAGCTCGCGTTCGGCCGCCAAGGCCAACGATTCACGGATGATCTCCTTCCACAGCGGATTGGCGTGAGCCAGCGCCCAGGCGCGAACGTGTGGGTCGTCGAACACGGGTCGCGCCAGTGCGACCGCCGCGGCGCCGCAGGCGACCGACTCGGCGTACAGCGCGGCGAACGCGTCGTCGCTCAGATGGCTGTCGGTGGCCAGTCCCACCGCCGCGACCAGCTTCCGCAGGCCGCGGGGTCCCCGCGAAGAAGCCAATCGCCGCAGGATCCGCGGCCGCAGTTCCGCGGCTAGTTCCGACGTTTGGACGACGATGGCGGATCGGGTTCGAGCCACTTGTCAGACCTTTCGACTCCGGGGCAGTGCATCGCCAATCCGGCGCGTGTCAACGGTCGGGCTGGGGAAGATGGCCGATCGGGGTAAGCGGCCAGAGGTTCAGTGTGGACACGCCAGCATACGGCGGCAAACTCGTTCGCAAGATTTTCTCATGTCAGGCCGAGCAGCGTACCGATAAACAGGACACTTATCGACCGGGCGCCGTCTTCTGCGCTCGCTAATACTCGAAAATCAGGAATGTCACACGCATGGCTCGACCGCAACTTCGCGTGCATCTTGGCAGCGACTGCTCGCACGATTTGTCCAGCTCGTTTGACGAACCAACCAAGTGTCCCGACGTGACCGTCACCTTGGCGGACGTGCTGCCACTGCTGGCGGACGCCGTACAAATGCGACGCGCTTGGGTGCAAGATTTCATGCAGGACCAGATTACGCTGAGCGCAGACCTGTACGGCGTCTTGATGGCGTACCAAGACCTGCGAAAGACGGGTTGATCTGCCGCGGGCCGCGACGCCTGGCGGGCGACACGTAGCTGACAGCACGCAACGGACCGCGCGCCACAATCGCGCGCACGCCGGCTAGAACGTCCAGCCCGCCGCGGCGCTGGCGAATCGAGAGCTCGGCAGACGGCTCGTCGGCGCACATGGCCAGCGTGTGGCTGACCGCGCGTTGACCCGCGACGAACAACGCGTCGCCGCCGGTTCGCTCGGTCTGCATCATCGGACGGCTACCGCGGCTGCTCGATGATCTCGATCCCGGACAGCACGGGCGGCAAGTTGCCGCGGGGATCCAGCGCCAGCGTGATGGAATCCTCGGCGACGATTCCGTCGAAGGCGCGTTCGAGCGTTCGCCACGGTCCGCCCGCGGCGGCGGCCACGTCCAACGCGGCCAGGACTTTCCGGCCCTGCAAGGCGACGTCGAACACCCGTTGTCCAGGCTGGACTCCCGAGTCCGGTTCAAGGAAGTGCAGCCGCACGCTGTAGCGGCGAGTCGCGGAAGAATCACGGGTCGACGCCGCGTCGTCGGCCAGGTTGGTCGTTGGTTTTTCCAGTTCCAAGACCAGCTTGGGTGCGCGCTTGGGATCGCCGTCGGCCGAGATCGCCACGCGTTTTCCCGAGCCGCGAATGATCAGCGCGAGGGCATTTCCCTGCTGCCATGCGGGCCGGTCGACCACTTCTTGGATCACGGCGCTCAAGTCCGGCGTGCGCTGATCGGGTCCGGGTTTGCCGCCCTTTTTCCAGGCCTTTGGTTCCCACGATACGTCGGCCTTGGTGGTTGGCCGCTGGCTGATGTTGAACGCCGCCGTGGCAAACGCGGCCGCATTGTCCGCGGCGTGGCCGCGGATCTCCAACTGCGTCGGCTGATCCGTCGCTTCCTTGGCGTCGAACTGCACGTAGGCCCGCGCCACCTTGGCGCCGCGAGCCAGCGGGACGTTCGGAAAACGGAGCCCGACGGTCTGCATGGTCTTGTCCTGAACGAGTTCCAGGTCGCTGCTGGTCAGACTGACCGCGCCCGTGGCCGACTCTTCGGCGTCGTCGCCGGATTCGGCGATCTGAACGACGATCGCATCCTCGGGCTCGTCGGCGGCCGGCTTCAAATGGACGACCAGTTTGCGAATGTCCTCGCCGCCCGAGGCGGCAACCCACGCCAAGCCATCACCGGACACGCGGCTGCTATGCTTGCGGAACCAGCGCACTGTGTCATCCAGCGTGAGGGGAACATCCGGCGAGGCGCCATCGTCAGGCGGATAGTTCACCCACCAGGTGCCGTTGTCGGCCAGTCGGTCGCCCGGGGCGCCAAAATTGATTCCGATCCGCCGAACTCGGGATCGTGGCTCGCCCGCGGGCGGACGGCCAAACAGGCCCGTCGTCCAGACCTCGTTGTCGGGCATGTGGATCAATGCCAGCGACGCCTGGTTCTGGTACGCGCACTGGCATGTTCGCGTATAGTCGGGCGCGTTCAGCACCCCATCCGCGGCGATCAGATTCGAGGTGCAACCCGACTTGAATCCGCCGAAATTCCCCGTTCCGCCGTGGTTCGTCAAGTCGTAGAAACCGGCCGCGCCCGACCGGAACGTCAACAAATGCTCGCACGCGATGGCCGTGTTGCAGCCATACGTGCGAGTGAATCGCCAGGGCACCTGCTGGCCAGTCACGGGGTCCGGCACGGTGATCGGCGAACCATCCAACAGGCTGAACGCGCCCTCGTTCTCCTTGTAGCTGGTCGTGTTGGTGATCAGCGTATCGCCGTGCAGTATGCAGGGTCCGGCGTACGTCAACGTCGGATTGCTCCACACGACCGCCCCGTCGGCCGCGCGATGCACGGTCAGCCCCTGTTTGGCTTCGTCGAGGCTGCGGTCCGACGCGGCGGAACCGGCCTGCACCAAGAGGTCGCGGGGCTGCGAGTAGCTGAGCCAGGTCCCGAACACATTCTCATCACGCTTCCACAGCGGCGCGCCGGTTGTGGCCTCGATCGTCAACAAGCGCGCGGCCGGCGCGTCCACACCCCGGCGCCGGTAGACTTCTTCGACGCGCTGAGGCAGCTTGTCCAATAGATAGATGCGCCCGCCGCCCGCCACAATGCCGTTGTGCAGGAAGCTGTACTGGGCATCCAGTCGCCAGGCGACATCTCCGCGATGGCGATCAAAGGCCACCAGCCCGCGGCTGGCCGAGTGGTCCGGCGCCCAGGCGCGGCCGCGCCTGGCCGCCGGGACATAGCTGTACCCATACCGTTGCTCGAAGTCGCCGAATCCGGCGCCGCCCAGCAGCAGGTCGCCATACACGCCGATGTAGCCCCACTCGGGCGATTTGCCGTCGGCGTCGGGCGGCATGACGAATTCGCGCACCGTACGGCCCGTGGCCGCATCCAGCAGCAGGCACTGTGAACCGATAGCCAGATACACGCCGTCCTCGGTCACCACGAAATTCGTGCCTCGTTGGTTCGCGCCCGGCAGATGCAACTGGTTGTACGAGACGTCGAGCGGCGTATCGGCGTACGATTCGTCGTAATAGACATCGTAGGTCCCCAGATTTTCGAACTCGCGTCGCCATAACAGACGGCCGGTGTACACGTCTCGCGCACTGAGGCAATTCACGCCCTCGATGAACAGGCGTCCACCCAACACTTGGGGGCTCGGCCCGTGTCCGTGGCGCGGCAGGACGTCGTCGTGCGAGCTTCCTCCAAACCACAACAGGCCCAGCGGCAGCTTGACCCACTGGTCGTCCGATTTCACCGTGTTCCCGATGTCTCCGTAGGCGTGCGTCCACTGGCCCGCGCCCGGCAACGGGCCTGGACGCGTCAGCACCACCGCGCCGTCCAACGTCGCAACTTCGGCCTGCGTCAGCTCGGCTGTCGCCAGATCCGCCGGCCCGAGATCGCCCGCCGCTCCGCCAGTCTGAATCCACAATTTGCCGCCATACGGCCGGACCGACTCGAACACCCGGGCCAGGCGCTTGGCGTCGCGCAGCGAGGGCGCAAGCGAGCGTCCGACGATGATCACGTTCGCCAGATAGGGCGGCGCCAGATACGTGTCCAGCGTTCCGGTCTCCAGCGCGATCCGCTTGCCGTACCAGCCGATCTGGTCGATTCGCCGCCGCAGTCGATCGATTTTCTGCGCGTCCGGATCGACGCCGACGATGTGCAACTCGCTGCTCGCGGCGACTGCGGCCAGCAGCCGTTCGTCGTCCAGGCCGAACCACAAGACATAGCCCTCGCGCGCGCCGACCGTTTCGATCAGTTGGGCCACTTCCGGCGCTACGTCGGCCGAGGGCGGCGCGACCTGGGGAAGCGCCCGTTTCTGGGGCTCGACGCGGTCCTCGCCAAACGCCAAGATCCGTCCGTCCAGCGTCACGGCGAACAACCGCGACGCGGCCGCGACCAATCGGCATACTTCGCCGTCGACGGATCGAGTCCAAGCGACGCGCGCCGGCGCGTCGCCGCGCGGCAGATCGATCGCACTGATCGCTTTGCCACCGGCGGCGTACAGCCGGTCGCCAGCCGCAATCAGGTCACCCCTGCCGTCCGCGTCCACTTCCCAGAGCAGCTTGTTCTGTTGGTCATACGCCGTGATTCGCGGCCCGCGGGCCGTCGGTTTGGTCGTCGCTTCGGCAGCGGCATAAAGCACGTCGCCAGCCAGCACCGGCTCGTTGACCTGAAACTTCGCATCCGAGCCGGCGGGCAACGTCAAGGCCATGGTCCCGTTGACTCGCGTATGCACAAACGCCCGCCGCGCATCGGCGGCGACGAAACAGCCGCCTTGCCCTTTGGCGCCGAAATTGAAGAACTTCAGCGTCCCCGACTGCCGATCGAACCCGGCCGGCAGCGAACGGCCTCCGGGCACCAGCAACAGGTCGCCGGCCACCGTCAGTTGACCCTGCGGCGCGACGCCGGCAAACGCCGGCGCCGCGTGAGGCTGTTTTTGATACTCGTCGCCGGTCGATTCGTTTCGCCATTGAATCTGGCCCGTGCGGGCGTCCAGCGCATAGATGAACGTACCCATGAACGGCCAGATGCTGGCGGCAAAATAGACCGTATTGTCGACGACGGCGGGTCCGCCGCGGGCCGGCCACGAGCAGATCACGCGCCGGTTGCCGAGCACCTTTCGCTCGGACGGCCCGCCCAGAAAACGCCAACGCAACGCGCCGTCGGCCGCGGCTACGCAATACAAGTAGCCATCGTCGCTGACAAACAGCACCGAGTCTTCGAAAATCACCGGCGGAAATCGCACGGGGCCATCGGCATAGAACGCCCACAGCTCGGTTCCGTCCTGTACGTTCAGAGCCACGACCTTGTCCGAGTCGTTGAAACTCAGAAACATCCGATCCTTGGCCACCACCGGCTCGTAGAGCCGATCGTACTGCATCATGTCTTGATTCAGCGGGTCGTCCCAGACTTGCTGCCGCGGTGCGTACTGACACGTCCAGTGCAGGTTCAATGTCGCCGGCAGGCTGTCCGGCGACGCGGCCGTGTGGCCCGCGTCGTAGCGCCACTGGGGCCAATCGCCGCCCGCCACCGGCTGAACGGTCTCACAGATCGACACAATCGTGCCGAACATGACAAGTATCCAAGATTGAATCCGCATGGTGGCTCTCCACACCTTTCCGGTCGAAACCCCTGTCCCCGAAACTCGCCGGAGAATAGGTCGATTGGACAGCAAGCTAACTGCCTCGCCGCTAGCCGAGCCGCGTCGCCGCTGGTCGATCACGTCGCCGCTGGTCGGCCGCCAGCCAAGCCCGCCTATGGGCGACTCGCCGAAGACTCGAATCCAGCGGCGCAACGTCTGGCAATTTTTGGGTCGAGGCTTTCGTTTGTCAAGCGCTTCCGGGGTTGCCGATCAGGACGGAGAGACGCTTGACACGGCTGGGAATGGGGTGTCGCAGGGAAATACGCGGCTGGAAACCGCTTCCACATCTGCGCCATGCTTGGAGCGGCTCGAAGCAGGGCTTTGTAGAGCGGGCTTCGGCCTCCGAAATCGCGCTGCGATTTGGATGTGTGTCGAGCCAGACCGAAGTCCGCCCTGCGCCGCAGGCGCTCCCGCTCTGCGTTAGGCAGGCCAGCCGTCCCAGCGCGTCTGGAAGATGGTCTTTGATCGCTAGCGCCCTGTTCGCAGCTCGATTTTGGACTATGCTTGCGTCTTCTCTACTTTGCGTGGCTTGAAGCGGCAGCGCGGAGGTTGGACTTCGGTCCGTCCGTGGCGCAGCGAGTCCGACGTGTGTACGGCCATGCTTAGCCGCACACCGCATCGATAGCTATACTGTGTCCTTCATCCACCCGTGTAGGATCGACCAGCCTTGTTGATCGAAACCGTCGAGCTTACGAAACGTTATCGGGACGTCGCAGCCTTGGAGGGCTGCAGCCTGGGCGTTGCGCACGGAGAGATCTTCGGCCTGCTCGGTCCCAACGGAGCCGGCAAGACGACGCTGTTGCGACTGTTGCTGGGATACCTCAAACCGAGCGCGGGCCGGGCGACGATCGATGGGCTGGATTGCTATCGCCAGTCCGTCCAGGTCCATCGCCGGGTGGCGTATTTGCCGGGCGAAGCGCGGTTGTTCCGCTCGATGCGCGGTCGCCAGGTGCTGCGGTTCTTCGCCGAGGTGCGCCCCGGCGGCGATCTGAAGCGCGCCGTCGCGGTGGCCGAACGCCTGGAATTGGACCTGTCGCGTCGCGTGGCATATATGTCGACCGGAATGCGACAAAAACTCGCCCTGGCCGCGACGCTGTCCGCCGATACGCCCGTGGTGATCCTCGACGAACCAACGTCGAATCTCGACCCAACGGTGCGCGGCATCGTGCTCGAGTTGGTCGGCGAAGCGCGGCAACACGGGCGCACGATCGTCTTCTCGTCCCATGTGCTGCCCGAGGTCGAAGCGGTGTGCGACCGCGTGGCCTTCCTGCGCGGCGGGCGACTGGCGCATGTCCAGGTGATGGCCGAACTGAGGCAGCGCCATCGGATTCACGCCCTCTTGCGAGGACCGCTCGACGCGCCGCCGAAACCGCTGGCCGACGAACTGTCGATCCACACCGATGACGACGGCCACGTCACGATCGAAACACCCGGTGAACTGTCGCCGCTGCTGAAATGGCTGTCCGCGGCGCCTCTCGAGCAGATGTCCGTCGAACCGGTCGGCCTACAGTCGCTGTACGAGCGGCTGCACGGCGACACGGTCCGCCCGTCCTGAATGGGCGCGCGGCGAACCGAAGCCAACTCGACTAGCCGGCTCACTCGCCACGAGGCGCGGCTTCGGCGGCCAACGCCGCCAGATGCGCTGCCGTGCACCGCGTGGTCCAGTGCTCCAACGCCTCGCGAGCTGGTTGCGTACGACCTTCGGTCAGCAAGCTTCGGACTTCGGCCTCCAGGCGGCGCTGACCATCGAACGCGAACTGTTCGATCGGCTCCCACCGCCGCCAGTCGCCCGGCGACTGGTGGCCGGCGACGTCCACCTGGCCGTCGAGCAACGCCGTCGGCGTGGACTCGGCGCCCATGAACAGCGGAAACGCCAGCGATCGCGCGGGCAGCGTGAGCCAGGCCACCGTCAGCCATTGCGGATGCTCGCGGCTGATCTCGACCGACATGCCGGCGATCGAATCGGGAAAGCACGTCGAGGGATCGCGCGCGATGTTGTGGAAGGCCGCGAATCCGATCGGTTCGGGCAACTGTTGCATCCGGGCCAGGGCGGCCGGACGATTCATGCTGAAGTACACCTTCTGGTCGTGAATGCGGTGCTCGACGCGCGACGCGTTGTTGCTGACCTCGAGGATCGTGCCGTTGCGATCGACGAACAGCCAGTGCGTGCCTATCGTCCCGCCCGCATAATCTCCGTTGCGTACAAACCGCTCGATGATCGCCAGCGCCTGCGGGCAGTCCGACGCCTGCTCGGCAATGTATCGCAACAGCGAGGTATTCATCCAGCCGCGGTACCGCGGCGCGTCCTCGCGCAGGCCGCCGACGTCCGCCGACCCGGCCAATCCCTTGTCGTTGACCATACATCATGCAGGCGACGACGCTGGCGTCGCTCACGGCGATGAACTTGTTGATTCCCGGCCGATCGCTTGCGATCACAAAGGCCGACTGGCGTTTCGGCACGTTGTCTCGGTTCTTGTGAAAGAAAATCCGTCCGTCGGCGCAGCGCGGCGCGACGGCGAACGAGGTGCAGTCTTCGCCCTGCCAGATCGACCGATAGACGCTGCCGACAAACGCTTGATACAGCTCGGGCTCGACGCCCGCCGCGTCGGCGATTGCCCGCGCTTCGTCGAGCCAGTGCGGCGCCAGCTCGCGCGCCAGCCGAACGAATTTATCCGACCGCCGAATCAGTTCTTCGCGACTCAACCCCGCCTTGCTGGCTGGCTTCAAATAGTATTCATCCAGGTCCGCGTTGATCGCGCGGGCGTTGAGCGCGCCCCAGCGTTGCCCGATTTGCCGTGGGCTGCCGACCAGGCGGCAATCCGCCGCAATCTCGGCCGGCGGCGTCGCCGCGCGGTCGACGGGCATCAGCTTGGGCGCCGCGACGCAGTCCACTCGCAGATCGTCAAAGCGGGTGACGTCGCCCGTGGCGTTCTGTCCGACCAAAAGCAGGAACGCGCGCGGAGACGCGGCGGTGAACTCGAGCGTCAGTTCGCTCCACGCGTCGGGCCGCTCGATGAACGGCGAACGGGCCGCATACGAGGTCGAGCCGTCGCGGCCGCCATGAAACGCCACCGCCAGGCAGCCCAGCCAGTCGCCCTGGTTCGTGGCGTGTCGATACGCCTGAACCCGCACGCGATAACGCAGTTGTGGCGTCACGCGCAGCGCGAGAAAAGCCTGAGCGTTGACGCCCCGGTCGGTCAGTTTGAGGCAGGTGGAACCTTGCCGGACGATGTCCGTGGCGGGCTCGTTCAAGCATTGATTCGCCTCCCATGTCGGGATCGTGGCCGGTTCGAGCCGGTCCTCGAACACGCGAATCTCCGGCGAAGCGGCTGATTGCCCGTCGTCCGCCGATGCGAGCGGCGCGGCGGCAATCGCCACGAGGATCGCGACGAAGCCGATGGCGGGCGCGGATCGGCCGAGACGTTGATGGTTCGGCCGACGTGTCGTCGCGGGGTTCATCGTGCATACACCTCATTCCCGGCAACGGTCACTGGACGCAGCCGCGCGGGCCTACGGTGCGTCCTTCCGCATGCGAACAGATCCGATCGCCTTCGAGCGTCGACGCGGCGTCGCGAAGGCCGCTGGATACAGTACGCGGCAGGATGCCGCGTCCACAACACGCGGCACGGGCCTCGACCGGTCTCGTAACCGGTCTGCGGCGCAGAATAGATCGGTCGAGCGTCGCGGTCAAGCGACACGCTGGCTGCGCGCACCGCGGCAGGACGCTGCCGTCACTTGGTCGGCGGGCCGCGCGGGGCCGCGCCGATCCGAGCGGCGCGAGGTATACTGTCAGGCGTGTTTACCGCGCGCGAATATGAACTGATCGATTTCGGCGCCGCTCGTCGTCTCGAGCGGTTCGGCGGAGTCGTTGTGGATCGCCCGTGTCCGACGGCCGGCGATGGGCTGCCGGCCGTGCCCGCGCACTGGGCGCGCGTTGATCTGCGTTTCGATCGCGCGAACGACCAATCGGGGCGCTGGACCGGCCGCGGGGCGGAATGCGATGGCTCGGCGCCGTGGCTCGCGAGGCACGGCGAATTGACGTTCGAACTGCGGCCGACGCCATTGGGCCAAGTGGGACTTTTTCCCGAACAAGCGACCTGCTGGGATTGGATCGCCCAGCAGGTCCGGCGCGTCGGGCGCGGCGCGCGGGTTCTGAACCTGTTCGCCTACACGGGCGGCTCGACGCTGGCCGCCGCGGCCGCCGGGGCTGAAGTCGTCCACGTCGATGCGGCTCGTCCAATGGTGGCCTGGGCCCGCCGCAACGCGACCCGATCCGGCCTGTCCGCGGCGCCGATCCGCTGGATCGTCGAGGACGCCGCCAAGTTCGTGGCCCGCGAGGCGCGGCGCGGTCGACGCTACGACGGTCTGATCCTCGACCCGCCCAGCTACGGCCACGGGCCGCGGGGCGAGCCCTGGAAGATCGAGCGACATCTGGACGACCTGTTGTCCGGGTGCGCCGCGATCCTGGCCGAACGCCCCGCGTTCGTCCTGCTGACCTGCCACTCGCCGCAGCTTGGCGGCGAGCGATTGCACGACGCGCTGGCGCGCAGCCTGCCCGGCGACTGTCGCCCGGCGGTGCGCACACGAACTCTTTTTCTGCAGACCGCCGACGACCGCCGCCTGCCCAGCGGCTGGGCGGCCACCTGGCCGGAGTGCCCCGTCCCGTGATTCAACTGATCACCAGCGTTCACAATCCGCGGATCAAGCACGCCGTGCGGCTGCGAAACGGCCGCGAGCGGTGCCGACAGTGCCAAATCTTGGTCGACGGAGACCGCGAGATTCTGCGGGCGCACCAGGCGGGGGTCGTGCTGCGCGAGGTGTTCGCCTGCTGGCCGACGGACGACGCGGCCGGACCACCGTGGCTTGCGATATTGCAGGCCGCGGGCGTCGATGTATGGCGAGTCGCGCCGCACGTCTTTGCACGGCTGGCGTACGGGGAGCGTGACCAGGGCGCGGTGGCGGTGGCCGAGCCGCCGCGGCGCGCGCTGGCCGAGTTGGCGCTCGGCGACAACCCATTGGTCGTGGTGCTGGCCGGCGTCGAGAAACCGGGCAACGTCGGGGCCGTGGTTCGCACCGCCGACGCGGTCGGCGCCACCGCCGTGATCGTCGCCGACGGGGCGACCGACCTGTACAACCCAAACGCGATTCGCGCCAGTCTGGGCACTATCTTTGCCGTGCCCGTATGCGCCGCCGCCGGCCATGCCGTGCTGGCGTGGCTGCGCGACAATGGTCTGCAAGTCTACGCGGCCCGCGTCGAGGCGTCCGTGCCGTACACACGGGCCTCGTATCGCGGGCCGACGGCCCTGGTCCTAGGCAGCGAGTCCGAGGGGCTGTCTGAGATCTGGCAGGACCGGGACATCACGGCCGTGTCGCTGCCGATGCGCGGAGCGGCGGACAGCCTGAACGTGTCGACCACCGCCGCCGTTTTGCTGTACGAAGCGCTGCGGCAGCGGCAAAGTTGAGCGGCGCGTGGCGTCCGTTCACCCGTGTTTCGCCGCGCATCGCACAGCGCGGCGCGCGCGGCCGCGTGGCGCGCGCAACCGCCCGGCGACACCCGTTCAGGCTTCGGCGATGCGCACGCCCCGTTCGGCCAGCGCGGCGGCCAAGTCGTCGGCGCCGGTGAACAGCACTGCGTCGAACCCGACGCGACGAGCGCCGTCGACATGCTCCGGCCGATCATCCACGAAGAAGATCTCGGGCGGCCGCGCGCCGGCCAACGCAGCCGCGGCTTGATAGATGGCCGGGTCCGGCTTTAGAGCCCGCAATTCATAGCTCAGCGCCGCCACGTCGAACAGCTTGCGCAACACGGGGAAGCGCTGCTCGACATAGAATCGCCAGTGCGCTTCGCACGTGTTGGACAGCACGCCCGTGCGATGGCCGGCGCTGCGCACGCGACGGATCAAGTCCGCCACCGCTTCGTCCAACTGGCACATGTCGCTGGCCGCGACCAGCAGCGCGTCCCGGTCGGGGTTGGTCCCGGTCCCTTCGCAGATCGTCTCGTAGAATTGGTCAGTCGCCAATTCACCCAACTCGTAGGCCGTCTGCAGCCCGCTGTCGTAGACGATCTCGTGGATCGTCCGGGCGTCCGCGCCGATCAACTCGGCCATTTGTCGGACCGCGATCTGGGGGTCGAACCGCAGTACGACATTGCCGAGGTCGAAGTACAGAAAACTCGGGGGCATCGACATTCCTTTGTCACGGATGGACGGTGAAACCAAGTGTCCGCGCCGCGGCAAGCGTCCCAGAGGGCGGCAGGCCGGAAAACTCTCTCGCTCCGCACCACGACCGGATGTCGCCGGTGCGCATCCGACACTCGCCGCGTGCCGTCCGCGGAACGACGCCGACCGGGACGCGCGGCCCCGCGCGGGCCGGCTCGCCCGCGCACGGCAAAGAAGTCCGGTACACAAGCAGACACGCCTCGCCGCGTGGGATATAGTATAGCAGGCGTCGCGCAGCGGAGGGTTGTCATGCGAGTCGGGTTGTTCATCCCCTGTTACATCGACCAGTTGTTTCCCGACGTCGGTTTGGCCACCGTCGAAGTCCTGGAACGGCAGGGCGTCGAAGTCGATTACCCGCGGTCCCAGACCTGTTGCGGGCAACCGATGGCCAATACCGGCTGTCTGGAGGACACGCGCCCGTTGGCGGTGAAGTTTCTGCAGATCTTCCGAGACTATCCGTACGTCGTCTGTCCGTCGGGCAGTTGCGTTTCGATGGTCCGCCACCACTACGACGCGTACCTGACAGGGCAGCCTGGATTCGACGAGCTGAAGCAAAAGACATTCGAGCTGTGCGAGTTCCTGACCGACGTGCTGCACGTCGAGCGGATCGGCGGCCGTTTTCCGTACCGCGTCGGTTTGCACAACAGTTGCCAGGGCCTCCGTGCCCTGCGGTTGGGCCAGCCCAGCGAGATCGTCGGCCCGGCGTTCAACAAGATCGGCCGTCTTCTGGAGACGGTCGACGAGCTGAAACTGACGCAGTTGAGTCGGCCTGACGACTGCTGCGGCTTTGGCGGGACGTTCGCCGTCAACGAAGAGGCCGTGTCGGCGCGGATGGGTTTGGACCGGCTGCGCGACCACGAGCAGGCCGGGACCCAGGTGTTGACCGCGGCCGATATGTCGTGCCTGATGCACATGGACGGGCTGATCCGTCGTTACCGCAAGGACATCCAGGTGATGCACGTCGCCCAGATTTTTTCGGCGGCGCAGCGCGCCTGAGGACGGGAATCGATCCCCGCAAGGCGTCGGAGGCTGATCCATGAAAGTACACGCCACCCACGACCACGCCGACCTGGCGGCCGAGTTCGTCGCCGACAGCCAACGCACCGCGTGGCACGATCAGGCCCTGTGGTTCGTCCGAGCCAAACGCGACACAGCCGCCCGCGCAGTGCCCGAATGGGAACGCCTGCGCGAGCTGGCGTCGCAGATCAAGCTGCACACGCTCGCGAATCTGGTCGACTATCTCGAACAGTTCGAGGCCCACGCGGTGCAGAAGGGCGCCTGTGTCCATTGGGCCCGCGACGCCCGCGAGCACAATCAGATCGTGCTGCGGATCCTCCAGGAACACGGCGCACGGCGGATCGTCAAGAGCAAGTCGATGCTGACCGAAGAATGCGGCCTGAACCCGCATCTCCAGGCCCACGGCATCGAGGTCGTGGACACCGATCTGGGCGAGCGGATCGTCCAGTTGCGCGACGAACCGCCCAGCCACATCGTCCTGCCGGCCATCCACATCAAGAAAGAGGAGGTCGGCCAGTTGTTCCATCAGCGCCTGGGCACGGCGGCCGAGGCGACCGATCCGAAGTATCTGGCCGAGGCGGCGCGGGCCCATCTACGCGACAAGTTCCTCGCTGCGGATGCAGGCATCACGGGCGTCAATTTTGCGATTGCGGAGACCGGCGGTTTCGTGGTCTGCACGAATGAAGGCAACGCCGACCTGGGCATCTCGCTGCCGCGGCTGCACATCGCGTGCCTGGGGATCGAGAAGCTGCTGCCGCGAGCCTGCGACCTAGCCGTGTTTTTGCGGCTGCTGTCGCGCTCGGCCACCGGCCAGCCGATTACGGCCTACACCTCGCACTTTCACGGCCCCATCCCTGGCGGGCAACTGCACATCGTCCTGGTGGACAACGGCCGCAGCCGGATCCGGCAGAACCCGCTGTTCCGCGAATCGCTCAAATGTATCCGCTGCGGGGCGTGCATGAACACGTGTCCCGTCTACCGCCGCAGCGGCGGCTATAGCTACGACAACACCATCCCCGGCCCGATCGGTTCCGTCCTGGGGCCGCTGCAGGATCCCAAACTGCACCGCAGCCTGCCGTACGCGTGCAGCCTGTGCGGCTCGTGCACCGAGGTCTGCCCGGTCAAGATTCCGCTGGCCCAGCAACTGCTGACGTGGCGGGGCGAGATCGTCCGCATGCACCTGCTGCCATGGCGCAAGCGGCTGGCGATGAAGGCGCTGAGCATCGTGCTTCGCAACACGTGGATGTATGCCCTGGCCGGACGGATGGCGCGGCGGATCATCCCGCGCACGCCCCGCTTTCTGATCTATAACCGCTGGAACGCCTGGGGCAAGCAGCGCGAGATCCCCGCTTTTCCCAAACACAGCTTCCGCGAGCTGTACCAACAGCGACAGCGGGCAACACAATCCGAGCGGAAAGGGACCTCATGACCGCCACGAGCAAAGCCGAGATTCTCCGAGCCTTGCGGGGTACGACGCTCGAGCCGGTCGAGTTGCCCGATCTGGACCAGTCGTGGACAACCTACGCGGATCGTGTCGAACAGTTTTCCACCGTCCTGCAGGCCGTCGGCGGCCAGGCCTACCGCGCCGCGGATCTCGCGGACGTCAATCGGCGTCTGGAACAGATCGCCGCGTACCGCGATGCGACCAAGGTCTGCGCGTCGCTGGACGGCATTCACAAGGCCAACGTGCGGCTCGACGACGCGACGGATCCCCATCAGCTCGAGGACGTCGATTTCTTCGTCGCCACCGGCCAGTTCGGCGTGGCGGAAAACGGCGCCGTCTGGGTCACGGACGCCGCCGTTCGCCATCGGGCGCTGTACTTCCTGACGCAGCATCTGGCGTTGGTTGTGCCCGCCACCGAACTGGTGGACAATCTGCATCAGGCCTACGCGCGGCTAAGCTTCGCCGAGCCTCGTTTCGGCATGTTCCTGTCCGGCCCGTCCAAGACGGCGGACATCGAACAATCGCTCGTGATCGGCGCGCACGGCGCGCGCTCGCACACGGTGTTCCTGATCGGCTGAGCCGGCCGGGCGCCCGGAACGCCCGTCGCCCGCTCGCGCGTCCGCCTCGACGACGCGTCCTGACGATGCCTTAGCTCGACGTCAAGGCTAAATGTGGGGCGCAGCCGCGATTGCCAGGCTGCGAGACTTCCGGGCTCTGGCGAACGCGGTAAGGATCGTTCGATCATTTAGTGTCCGATCGTTTACTGAGAAGGCGTGGCGATTTGTAGTCGTTCACGGTTTGTCACACCAGCCTGATGGCGACAACCTGCGTCGCAGAACAAGTAAGTCTTGGAGAACGATCACCGAGAATTGAAGCGGAAGAACGCAAGTATCGAAGCGGAAGGGTGCAAACATTAAAGCGGAAGGACGCAAGCCCTCCGGTGTGTCTGTTCGCGGTCGATCCAATTGGTCCGCTACGAAGAACCTACCTACGTCGAAAGGTCGGACGGTTTGCGCCGTTCCGCTTCCATTAGCGGCGCATTTCCTGAACGGTTATGCTGATCCTAGATCTCAATCGGACACTCATTGATCGAACGATCCTAACCCGACAATGATGAGTGGGTAACGCCCTAGGAATGCCTGCGTCACGAGGGATACACTGGACTCATGCCCGTCGAAAAATACCTGAAGCCCGAGGTCATCAACCAGATCAAACGGCTCGATCTGCGCGCCCAGTTCGTCGTCAAAGGTTTTTTACAAGGTCTGCACGCCAGCCCTTTTCAAGGCTTTTCCGTCGAGTTCTCCGAGCACCGCCGCTATACGCTCGGCGACGATCCGAAGGACATCGACTGGTTAGTGTATGCCAAGACGGATCGTTACTTTGTCAAGAAATTTGAGGCCGAGACGAACATCACCGGGTATCTGGTGATGGATCTAAGCCGGTCGATGGACTACACCTATCGCCAAGAGTTGACGAAATTCGATTACGCGATCTGTCTGGCCGCCGCGCTGTGTTATCTGATGATCCACCAGCAGGATCCCGTGGGGTTGATCACCTTCGATCAGCGCGTGCGCGACAGCCTGCCGCCGCGCTCGAAGCGGACGCAGCTCGGCAACGTGCTGTCCCACCTGGCGCGGCTGCAGCCCACCGGCGCGACGGACATCGCCCACAGCCTGTGGCAGATCGCGGCGATGCTGCGGCATCGCAGCCTGGTGATGATCTTTAGCGACTTGCTGGCCGATTGGGAACCGGTGGTCCGCAGCCTGCGGATGCTCAGGCACCGCGGACACGACGTGATCCTGTTCCACGTCTTGGACGAGGCCGAGGTCTATTTCCCGTTCGACGGCGTGATCGAGTTCGAAGAGCCGGAGACGCACGAGCGCGTCCAAGTGGACGCCAGCAACTATCGCCAGACCTATCGGACCGAAGTCGCCGACTTTCGAGACGCCTATCGCCGCGAGTGTGTGCAAATCGGCGTGGATTACGTCGAGCTGGATACGAGCATGCCGTTCGACAAGGCGCTGCTCGAGTACCTCGACAGCCGCCGCGCCCGCTGCTGAACGCGCACCGCCCACGGATCCGGGTAACCTCCGACCCAGCGACCTCGCTTGCCGTACCACGGATCTCGAACACTCTCACTCGCACCGCAATCCGCCCCGGTGCGAGATGCGCTCTGTACTACTAACCTCAAACATCGTGAAAACTGTGACAATGTTTTCAGGCAGCGACAGCGTTAAGTTGTTGAAGGGTTACATCTTGTGCTTTCAG
>JAVYAJ010000040.1:0-3052 GCA_032229885.1 Candidatus Anammoximicrobium sp.
CCCGACCTTGACCAGGTTGTCCGGCCCGCCCGTATGGTTCACCGTCCCGCCCAGGGTCAACGTGCTGCCCGCGTCCACGCCGATATTGTGATCGCCGTCGCCGCCGTGCAACGTGACCGTGCCGTTCCACGTGTTGTCGCCGCCGACGCTGCGGAGGCTCGGCGCGTCGCCGGTCGGAATGCCCGAGAGGTAGACCCGTTTGTTGCTGGGGATGCTGACGTTGCCCCGTAATTCAATCGCGGCTGCCGCGCTGGTCACGTGGAAGTAGTCGCCGATCGCCGCATCGTTGCTGCGCAGGCTGACCACGCCAGCATAGACGTCCATATGGTTCGTCGGCGTGTTGGCGCCGGACAGGATCAATGTCCCGAGGCCGTCCTTGATCGCGGTGCCTCCGGAGCTGACCTGCCCGGCGAGGTTCAGGGTGCTGCCCGCAGCCACGCGTACGCGGCTGTTGTTGTCGATCGCGACGGGGCCGGTCCAAACGTTGTCGCCGCTGACGTTCTCCAAGATGCCTCCCGCGCCGCTCGTGTTGATCGTTGCCGGCACGTTCGTAACCGTGATGTTGTCCTGTAGCTCGAGCGCGGAGCCGCCGGCGATGGACACCGGGCCAGTGCCCAGCGCCGCCCCGTCGCGGATATTGATCTTGCCCGCTTCGATCTCCGTTCCTCCGCTGTAGCTGCTGGCGCCGGTCAGTGTCAGCGTGCCCACGCCAATCTTCGTTAGGCCGCCGCCGCTGCCCGTGATCGTGCCGGCGTATGTGGTGGAGGTTCCTGTGGCGCCCACGGTCAGCCGCTTGCTGCCGAGGCTCACAGCGCCTCCCGTCAGGCCGCCGCCGCCCAGCGAGCCGACGGACAGATCGTAGTCTCCCAACGCCAGGCTCGCGCCGGCGGTGTCGGCCAGCGTAAAGGCGACCGGGCTGGCGTCGTGACCGTTCCCGTATTGTGTGAACGAGCCCTGTGCGATGTGGATCGTGCCCGCGGTGAACGTCGCGTTGACGATCGTGAACGTGTTGCCGCCCGTCTTGGTCAGCGTGAATCCGTTCAGATCCAGCATGGTCGGGCCGTAGCCGCTGCCGATCAAACCCCAGTTGCCCGTGCCGCCGATCGTCGCATCGATTGACAGCCTGATGTTGGTCGATTGGGCGCGGCCCGTCGTAATGTCGGCTCCCGTGTTGATCAAGGCGCCGCTGCCGGCGACTCCGTTGCCGGCGATCGTATAGCCGTAGGTCGCATCCCATACCCCGTTCAGATCCACGGCAGCGCCGGGTTCCACCACAACTTTGGTCACGGCCGTGTTGGCCGCGCCAAAACCGTTCTTGTCGCCCAGCTTGAGCGTCCCGCCCTGGACTGCGACGTTCCCGGTGAACGTATTCTCCCCACCGAGCGTCAGCGTGCCCGCGCCAATTTTCGTTAGGCCGCCGTTGCCGCTGATCACGCCGGCGTATGTGGTAGAGGTTCCTGCCGCGCCCACGGTCAGCCGCTTGCTGCCGAGGCTCACACTGCCGCCCGTATCGCCGCCGCCGCCCAGCGAGCCGACGGACAGATCGTAGTCTCCCAACGCCAGCCTCGCACCGGCCATGTCGTCCAAGATGATGTCGGCGGCGCTGGCATCGGATTGCCTGTTGGATTGAGAGAGCGCGCCTTCGGAGATCCGGATAGTTCCACTCGTGACCGTCGTGTTGGTCAAAAAGAGCGTGTTGGGGCCGGCCTTTGTCAGGGTAAAGCCCACCAGATCCAACGTGTCGGCGGCGTATCCGCTATTAATCATGTACAGGTTTCCGCTGCCACCGATGGTCGCGTCCGCCGACAGGGTGATGAACGGAATCTGGCGATTGCTGGGACTCGTGTGCGGGCCATGGTTGACCAGCGCGCCTTGGCCGCTGGCCCCGGAGCCCGCGATGGTCATGCCGTACACGAAGTCTTTTCCCGTCGCCGCCTGACCGTTGATGTCCAACGTCGCGCCGTCGCGGACGGTGATCTTGGTGGGCGAAATGTTCCACTCGCCGAACGGCCCCTTCGTGGTGGTGCTGTTCACGGCGATCACCGTTCCGGCTTCGATCACCGTGTTCCCGGTGAACGTGTTCGCTCCGCTGAGCGTCAGCGTGCCCGTCCCGGTTTTGGTCAGGCTGCCTGAGCCGCTGATCAGGGCGGCGATCGTGGCGTCGCCGGCATCGCCGACAGCCAGGTTCGAGGCGCCGTCCAATTGGATCTTCTGGCTCGAGGCCGCCGTCAGAGAATCGATGGCGACCGTCTGCGCCGCGTTGGCCCCGGTCACTCGGATCGTCTGCATCCCGACCAGCGTCACGTTTTCGGGATACGTGCCGCCATTGACCACGACGGCGCCGCTGGTGGATATGGCCGTCAGCGCGTCATTGATCGTGGTGAACGCGCTGACGCCCAGGATCGCCGGTTGATTGCCGCTGGCGCCCAAATCGGCGTCGGCGATCAGCGTGCCAGGGCTGCCGCCGAAGCTATCGTCGACGTACACAATGTTGGGCTGGGCCGCGCTGGCCAACACCACATCATTGCCGTCGCCGCCGTTGTAGAACAAGCGCGCTTGGACGCCGCCCCCAAGCGTCACGACCGCCCCGTCGGGCAGGGAGCCGAGGATGGTCGAATAGCTTGTGTCGTTCTTGATCAACGTGACCAAGGCGGGCGCGGCAGGGAACTCGCCTCCGCCCATACCGACGAAGTCGAGCGTCGCGCCGCTCAGGTCCACCGTGTTGCCCGCGCCAGCAACGATCACCTGGTCGTAATGTGTACCCGCGGTGGTGTAAGGATCGTTGACCGCAAAATCGGTGTCGATCGCATAGCTGCCGTTGACGTTCAGGATGTGGGGCGAAGCCCCCAACGCCACGCGCCCTGCACCGTCGACATCGCCGGTGATGGTCCCTTTGCCGCCCAAAATCGCCGAGCCGTTCACAGTGGTGTTCGACTGGATCGAGCCGTCCACCAACAGCGCGCCGGCCTTGACCTTGGTCGTGCCCATATAGGTATTGTTGCCGCGGAGGATCAGCGTGCCGTCCCCGACCTTGACCAGGTTGTCCGGCCCG
>JAVYAJ010000041.1:0-13994 GCA_032229885.1 Candidatus Anammoximicrobium sp.
AATAGGGCCTTCGGCCAACAGAGGCACACGCGCGGCGTCAGCCCTGGGGCGTTGCCCCAGGCTACGGTGAGCGGAGGCCTTCGGCCAAACAGATTCAGCGGCTATCTGCGCTCAAACGCGCAACAATCGAAGCGGTAGTAGTTTAAGGAATTGATCGCGCCACCCGTCCCCGACGGCCCTAACGCTTGCGCAACCGCAGGCTGTTGGACACGACAAAGACGCTGCTAAAGGCCATCGCGCCGGCGGCCAGCATGGGATTCAAATAACCGAGCGCCGCGGAAGGGATCAGGACCACGTTGTAGAAAAACGCCCAGAACAAGTTCTGCTTGATCGTGCGCAGCGTCTTGCGAGACAAGTCGATCGCCCGCGGCACGCCGCGCAGGTCGTCGCTGATCAACGTCACGGGAGCAGCGGCCATGGCCACATCCGTGCCCGTCCCGATCGCCAAGCCGACGTCGGCCTGGGCCAGAGCCGGCGCGTCGTTCACGCCATCGCCGACCATCGCGACGACACGCGCCGCGTTCGAGCCGACGCGGCCCGGCGCGGTCTGCAGCGCTTTGATTTCGGCGAACTTGCCCTCCGGCAGGACTTCGGCGAGCACTCGATCGATGCCGACCTGAGCGGCGACCGCGCTGGCCGTCTTGTGGTTGTCGCCGGTGATCATGATGACCGTCAGCCCCATTCGACGCAGCTCAGCGATCGCTTGAGGCGAACCGTCTTTGATCGCGTCCGCGACGGCGATCAGGCCTGCGAGGCGGTCGTCGACGGCGACCAACATGGCGGTCTTGGCTTCGGATTCCACGCGCGCCAGTTCCGCTTCGAGCGCATCCAAGGAACAGCGGCGCTCTGTCAGCATCCGACGGTTGCCGACGATCACGCGGCGCCCATCCACCTCGGCCTGAACCCCGTGCCCCGCCTGCGCGACGAAACCGGTCGGTTCACCTAGGCTCAGATCGCGGCTCGTTGCGTGAGCCCAGACGGCTTCGCCCAAGGGATGCTCGCTGCCGCGCTCGACGCTGGCGGCCAGGCGAAGCAGTTCGTCATCGGTGAGGCCAGCCTGAGGACTGACAATCACGTCGGTGACGGTCGGCTGGCCTTGGGTGATCGTCCCCGTCTTGTCCAGGACGACGATCTCGACTTGGCCGGCGCGTTCCAACGCCTCGCTGGTGCGAAACAGGATGCCTAGCTCTGCGCCGCGACCCGTGCCGACCATGACCGCGGTCGGCGTCGCCAGCCCCATCGCGCACGGACAGGCGATCACCAATACGGCGACCATGTTGATCAGCGCGGTCGTGAATGGGGATTCCGCAAACGAGAAATCGGTCCACTGCGGAACCAGAAAATACCAGGCCAGGAACGTCAACGCCGCGATTCCGATCACGAGCGGGACAAACACGGCGGCGACCCGATCCGCCATGTTTTGAATGGGCGCCCGGCTGGCCTGCGCGCCTTCGACCAACTGGATGATCCGCGCCAGCGCGGTGCCTTTGCCGACTTTGGTCGCCTCGAGCCGCAGCAGACCTTGCTTGTTCAGCGTGGCCCCGATCACCCAGTCGCCCTGCTTCTTTTCCACCGGCAGCGACTCGCCCGTCAACATCGATTGGTCCACCGCCGAGCGCCCTTCGACGACCACCCCGTCGACCGGGATCTTTTCGCCGGGCCGGACGATGACCAGATCGCCGATGCGAACCTCGTCGATGGGAATTTCGATCTCGTGCTCGTCGCGGACGACGCGGGCGGTCCGGGCGCGCAGACCCATCAATTTCTTGATCGCTTCGGACGTGCGGCCCTTGGCGCGAGCTTCGAGCGATTTGCCAAGCTTGATCAACGTGATGATGACCGCGGCCGTCTCGTAGTAGACATGCCCGGCCAGCCAACCGAACGTGACGGGCAGCGAGTACAGGAATGCGGCGGACGAACCCATCACGATCAACACGTCCATATTGGCGGACTTGTTGCGCAGCGCTTTGTACGCGCCGACATAATACTGCCATCCCACATAGAGCTGGACGGGCGCTGCCAGCGCGAGCATCAACCAGTTGACCCACGCCTGAGGCTCGGGCATGCCGTGTACGGTCCGGCCCGTATAGAAGGCCGCGGGCAGCAGGCCAAAGTCGTTGGCCATCGACAGCGCGAACAACGGAACGGTGAAGACCAGGCCGACGGTCAGCAGGCGCCGCTGTTGCCGGATCTCGCGCTGCCGCGCGGCCGCCTCGGCGTCTTCGGTTTCGCCGCCGAGTTCGACCGCTTCAAACCCCGCGGTGGCCGCCGCGCGGCGCAGTTCGCTCTGCGTGACGATCGTCGGTACGTAGCGGACGGTGACCTTCTGGCTGACGAAGGCCACGCGCACCTCGAGCACGCCCTCAAGCCGGGCCAGGCTCTTTTCCAGCCGCCGGGCATCGTTGTCGTCGGCCAATCGCGGGACGGCCAGATCGGCATCGACCGTCACGACCCCGTATCCGGCGCGTTCGACGCGGGCGATCACGTCCGGCAATGCCAGCTTGGCGGCGTCCAAGTCGACAGTCGCCCGCTCGGAGGAAAGATTGACGACCGCGCTATGCACGCCATCGAGCCGCCGGAGATTACGTTCCAGCGTGGCGACGCAGTTGGCGCAAGTCATGCCTGAAATGGGCAAGGTCAGTTGCATGGCGTGGATCGATCTCCGGATTGCACGGCGCGGCCGCCACAGGGCGACGAAGAATCGAGGCCGTCTGGGCAGCCTTGCCACGGGCCCGCGCCGGGCCTACAGGTCATGGATTTTCGTGCGGCGCCCGCCGGCCCGCGGCGTCTGCCGGCCCGCAACCCGTGTCGCAGCCCGCGCGCTGTCCGACTTGCGCACTGTCCGGCTCGAAATGACACCGCCGGCCCGTCCGCCCGACGGGCGCGGGCGTCGGTGTCGCGCGCGTCCGTATGCCAGACGTTCACTCGGCGACGGGATAGTTGATCTCGGCCAACAGCGTCTTGACTTGCGCCGCGTCGGCCGGTGCGTCGAACGCGACGGTGACCGTCTTGGACGCGACCTCGGCCTGGACCGACTGGACGCCCGCCAGCTCGCGTAGCTCGGTTTCAATCGTGTGCGTACAGTGGCCGCACAGAATGCCGGGAACGGAATAGGTGACCGTGGTCATGGGATTTTTCTCCGCGTTTTCCGAGGTTCAGTGCGAGGGACTCAAAAACAGTGACACGGCGATTGCTCGACGGACGCAACCACTGACCACTGACAACTGACAACTGACAACTGACAAAAAACAGTGACACGGCGATTGCTCGACGGGCGCAACGGGCTCGTCTGGAATGGCGGGCCCGTCCATTCACGAGACAGGTCCGTCTCGCGTCTGGCGCTGGCTCGCCCACCGTCCCAATTCGCGTGTCGCCACGGCTCAGCCTTGAGCCGCAGCCAGCAGATCGTCGAACATTTGCTTCTGTTCCATCAGCCCGCGCACGCGGTCGTCGACCTTGGTCCCGGCTTCCAACAATATCCATCCGCGATAATCCATCTTGACCAACAGCGAGAACAACTGCGGCCATGGGTAGTCCAGACTGGTGAACGTGCGGACGTGGACCGTATCACCCAATCGGTCCTTGACCAGATCGAAGTTGTGCTCGAGACCCGGCGACTCGAGATCGGCCGCATTGGAATTCCAGCACACGGCGACGTTCGGATCGGTCGCGATATCCATGATCTGCTTGATGACCGGCAACCGCGCACAACCGCCGTGCACTTCGAGCCGGATCTGCTGGCCAAAATTGCCCGCGTACTGGCCGACCACGTTCAAGGCCTTGCCGATCTGTTCGATGGTTTTCTCGGCCGGCACGTTTTTCGGCAGATCGTTGGGGCGCACTTTGACGCCGGTGCTTCCCACGTCGTGGCTGAGCTGAATGAACCGCTTGGTGTTCTCGATCGCGCGTTCGACCGCCCCCGGATCCGGGCGGTGAAAATCTTCGGCGGTGCCCAGCCCAACCAGCGTTACCGGACTGTCCTCGAAGCGTCGTCGGACCTCGCGACGCTGCGTTTCGTCCAGCGACGGCTCGACGCCGTGCGCATGGGTCGTGCGGAGTTCGACTCCGAGCGCGTTGGTTTGGGCGCAATTTTCGATCAGCGTCGGCAGATCCCAGTCGGCGCCCCACTGATAGGTGACTAGTCCAAACCGCATGTCGCCGCCTGGCTTGCGAGGCGCCGCCCAAGCAGGCAACGGACCCGCCGCCAACGTTGCGGCGCTCAACACCAGGGATTGCTTTAGAAAATCTCGTCGCGAGGGTGCGGTCATCGTCGTTGTGCCTCTGCGGGTAAAGGGAGGGCGCATTTTCGCCCACGGCGGTTCTGTGCCACGACATGCATTTCTACCAGCGCCGGCCGCCCATCGCCAGACGCGAGATTGGCGTGCGCGACATTGGATGTTCTCGCGCGGCCCGCGTTAGCGGGCGAGGCTTTCCAGCCGAGCCAGATCGAGGGCCGTGCAATCCTTGGGCTCGTCCGCGCAGACCTCGGTCCGCCTCGAACGGCGAGATGGCCGGTGTGCGCGGCCGAGGATCGCCCGCGAAGACCTGTCGACTCGCCCTCAGCCATTTTTTCCGCCGAGCTCTTCGAGCCAACCCTCCGGTTGGCGCGGGGCGAACGCGCGACGCGAGCCGTCGCCAGCATCTTGAGCCGGAGGACTCGCCTGGATTATCGTGAGTCACGCGGTCCCCGATCGCGAACAATCCAGGGCCGCCGTCTGCGCGGGCCAGAGCCTCGCGGCAGCGCCAAGAAACGAAGTTCCCACGCCCGAAGGCGTGGGAATTCGACTCGCTCCGAGTGCCGTCGCACTGTCGCTCGGAACGATTCTGTCAGTTGCGCTCGCTCGCGCAATCCAGGGCGTCAGTCGGTGACGGCATCGGCGAGGGCAGGGGATTCAAATCGCCGACGAGCCAGTACGAGTGCGGCCTCACGGCCATGTATTGGCCTAGCCGTGGTCGTCGGACCGCGAAAAGTCCGCGCCCGAGTGAAAACAACAACGCGAAAATCGGGGCGGACGACGCGCTCGGCTTCGTGCGCGTAAGCGTGGCATGCCGAAGGGCGGGCTGCGGTCGGCCTACGCCCGAGCGAGGCTTGCCTTGTCGGGCAATCCGCCTCTCTCGTGCGTCGCCGGTCCAACTCGCCCATTTGTCTCGCGCGGACGCGCGGTCGGGCGGAGTTCCCGGATCCGCGAGACGCTGGGATCCGGGACCGCATGTCCGTCGCGAACCAATGTCCGTCAGAAGCTGTAATCTTTGTTGTTCGAATCGAAATCCCTGTCGGTCAGTCCGACGTTCAGCTTCAAGTTCAGATACGTGTATTCCTCGATCACGGGCAGCGGATCGCCGGCCTTGGCGGGGAAATCATACGCGACGTAGCGAATCGGGACGTTCAATTCGTCGTCGATGAAGACCTGGGCCAGGTGAAAATCGAGGTTTTCCGACGGCTCGGCGTTCTTCACCTGCAACAACGTGCATTTCCGCCCATTGATCTTCGCATTCTCGTGCAGCGCGACCTCGGCCTGCCGCCGCCCGGAAGCCTTGTCCATTTCGCCGCGTTCGATCAGTTTCAGCACCAGATTCTCGAGGCCCAGATCCGTGATCGGATAGCGCTGATTCCGCATCGCGATTATCCCCGTGGGATGGATCCACACCGTGGGCAAGAACTTGCCCGCCGTTCCGCCCTCGTGAGCGACCATCTTGCCTTCGTTGCGCCCCTCGACATACAGTACCTCGCGGCCTTTTACGTCCGTCGGCTTCAGGAAGTACATGTAGACGCTGAACGGCGCCACAACCGTATTGTCGACGACCTTGCGATTGCGGACTTTGACAAACATGTATTCATAATCCAACAGCTTGCCGCCGATCCGTTCGCGTTTGACCAACGTACACGTATAGTCATTGATCGAACCGCGAATATTGGCCAACCCGCTCCGAGCCAAGTCCAGTACGGGGTCCAGCGGATGCTGTGGCAGCGGGGCCTTGCTAGCAACCCGCACCATTGGTTCCGTGAGGTTGCTGCGATCCCGCTGTGCGTCCTCGGCCGCGCTGGCCGCCGTGACCACAACCGCGAATGCGGCCGCAACGTGAATGAAGATCCAACCCTGCAGGTGTGCTTTTTTCATCAATCGATACTCCATGCCCAGATGCCGGCGCGTTCCGGAACTGCCATCGAAAACCGGAAGGCCCCGCGTCCCTCCCTAAACCTTGCACAAGCAAGCACGTAGACGATTGTATCGCTCGATTAAACGGCAAATAATTAGGGGTCCGCAAACCAGTGCCAAAGCTTGCCCAAGCGGTCATTCTGCGCACACGGGTAACCGTCGCGACCGGAGCATTTTAACGTCGGACCACATTTAAGTGGAGATGATTTCGTGACGCGAGCCAAATTGATCGTCGAAGTCGTGACTTCCCAACTTTTTGCGGAAAACGCGTACCTCGTGCGTGCCGCTGGCGCGACGCAATGCGTCGTCGTGGATCCGGGGTTCGATGTCGATCTGATTGTGGAGAGCCTCGAACGTCAGAAACTGACTCCGGCCGCCATCCTGAACACGCATGGACATGCGGATCACATCGCCGGAAATGCAGCGCTCAAGCATCGCTACCCGGCGTGCCCGCTGGTGATCGGGGCGCACGAGGTCTCGAAGTTGAGCAACCCGATGGAAAACCTGTCCGGAACCTACGGTATTTCCTTGATCAGTCCTCCGGCCGATCGCACGGTGCACGCGGGTGACGCTGTCCAGGCCGCCGGAATCACGTTCGAGGTCCGCGAGACGCCCGGCCACTCGCGCGGCCACGTGGTGTATCTGTGGACCGGCGACTCGCCCTGGATGGTGTTCGCGGGCGATGTCCTGTTCCAAGGCAGCATCGGCCGAACCGACTTTCCCGACGGGGATTTCCAGCAGTTGATCGATTCCATTCGCAGCCAGTTGTACACCCTGCCCGACGATACGGTCGTCCTGCCGGGGCACGGCGACAGCACGACGATCGGCCAAGAGAAGCGGACTAATCCATTCGTGCGCGGCGAGCTGTGAGCTGCGCGATTCGACGGGCGACCGACGGTCCGCCCGACGCCGACCGAGCGCCGCCACGAAAATGTCGCCTGCTTTTGGCGGCGCGGGAATAAAGGCGAGGCAAATCGGATCTCTAGAAATGTGCCGGCCGCGGGCCGGCGAGCGGCGAACGGATCTCCGCCCGCCTCGATCCCCCTCGGCGGATCGAATCTCGCGAATCCGGCCGTCTCCATCGGACGCCTCACACTATCTCCGGAGATTCCGCCATGACACGCCGTCCATCGATTTCGGTATGCGTCATTCTGCTCGCGACCCTGGGCTGCGGCGCGACAAGACATTCCGAATACGCCGTCGAGAACGCAGGTTTTTCGTCCGCCGAGTCCGAACCCGAGTCGCTCGCCGACGTGACCTCCGACGAACGATTCGAGACGGCGTTGTCCGTCGATCCAGCGACGATCGCCCCGGACGCTACTGGCGACGCTAGCGAGAACGCTGCCGCGGACGCCGCCGAGGGTGCTAGCGAGGGCGTCACGGAGGGCGCCGCCAAGGACGCTGTTCCGCGGCGTCTGATCTATCGGGCGACGGTCGAGTTGAGGGTCGACAATTTCGACCCGCTGCCGGATCGCCTCGATGAAGTGGTCCGCTCGCACCGCGGCTTTATCTCCGCATCCCGCATCTCGGGGTCGCCGGGCAGTCCGCGCACCGGGCGTTGGACCGTCCGCGTCCCCGTCGCCCAGTACGGCGACTTCCTCACCGCGGTGCGCGGACTGGGCGAGGTTCACAGCGTCGAGACGAAATCCGACGACGTAACGGCCGAGTTTTACGATGTCGAAGCGCGGATTCGCAACAAGCGACAGGAGGAGACCCGGCTGTTGAAACTGCTGGCCGACGCTACCGGCAAGCTCGACGAGGTGCTGGCCGTCGAACAGGCGCTGTCGCGCGTCCGCGGCGAGATCGAACAGACGCAAGGCCGGTTGCGGCTGCTGCGAGACGTCACCGAATTGACAACCGTGACGATCGACGTAGCGGAGGTCAGGAATTACACTCCGGACGAAGCGCCGCTGTACACAACCCGCGTCCTCCGCGCATGGCACAACTCGACGGAGGCGTTCGTCTCCACAATGCAAAACCTGTCGCTGGCCGCGATCGCCTTGGCCCCGTGGACGCCCCTGCTCATCGTGCTGGCGCTGCTCGGCTGGGCAGTGCGTCGAATCCGGCGCCGTCGAGCCTGACAGTACATGGACCGTGGCCCGCGCAGGCCCGATCGAAATCCACCCGCCGCGAACCGCGGACGCAGCGGGCGCTTCCCTTCGACCCGCAACCGTCGCATTCTGACCATCGCAATCGCCCGAAAATCCACCAAAACGTGCATGCACCCCTCCATCGCGTAAAAGCCCACCAACTTCCTAGCAGATGGACTCGTCACCGGCAGACGAGACGCAACGCGCCTGCCTGAAACGGGCGTCCACAAGGATGTTTTCTCCCCCGATCCGTCGTCACCGGCGCAGTCTACTGGGGCGGTCATGGACGCAAAAATGCGGCATTCGCACGCAAAATAGCCCACAAATTCTGCGGACGAGCCACTCTTGGTGAGGTCCGACGCTTGGTTCTTGAAAAATTCTCCTCGCCGCGCGTCATGCCCGCGCATTGTTCTTGATGAAGGCCTGTTTTTGAGACCGCTCGCCTCCGTTTCGGGCGGCACGAGTCCACGACGATTCACAGGAGCCAAGCATGCAGTCCCGCACTCGACTGAATTCCACCGAACGCCTGGACCCGCATCGATTGAAGCAACCGTGGCGAAAGCGCCGTGAATTTCGCAGGCTGCTGCTCGAGCCTCTGGAAAATCGTCGCTTGTTGTCGGCCGGACCGCGGATCATCGCCCAGGATCCTGCCAGCCACACGAATGGTGTCGTCTCGGGACTGGAGTTGACTCTTTCCGAGCCGGTGGTCGCGGCCGGCGCGCGAAACGCGGCGACCTATCAATTGCTCGACTTGGGGCCGAATCGCATGCCCGGCGGTGGCGATGATCGCGTCCTGCGCGTTCGGCCTTCCTACGAAGACAATGCGACGAAGCTGGGCCTGCTGTTTCCTTCTCAGGAACTTGTCGACCTTACTTCTTGGACGGTCCACGACTATCTGGATGGCCGCGCCGGGAGATGGAACGTCGCAGCAGATGGCAAATCGGTTACTCAGACGGTCAATGGCGATCCGACGTTTTTCGTGGGCAATTTCGAGTTCGTGGATCGGCAATTCCTGGGACGGATTCGAGTCAATACAACCGCCGACGATGATTTCATCGGACTTGTGTTTGCATTTCACACGGATCCCGAAACGAACAAGCCGGATCGTTACTACTATCTCAGTTGGAAAAAGGGGCCGCAGACCTGGTCAGTGCATGGCGAGGAAGGCGTCAAGCTGTTGCGGGTCTCGGGCTTCGGGCAACAGAATTCCGCGAATGTCTTTAATTGGCTCTGGGACGGCGAAAACACGGCGAACATCCAGGTTCTCGCCTCGAACCTGGGCCGCGGCAAGGGCTGGCGTGACCGGACAACGTACGACTTCCGGATTGGATACTCCCGCAGCGGCCAGATCGACATCGAAATCGTACGATCCGACACACTGGAGGTCGTTTGGCAAACAACCGTGACCGATTTAGCGCCCCTAGCCCCTGGGCGGGTTGGTTTCCTGAACCAGAGCCAAGCGGATGTCACGTACAGCGGACTGGAACACAGCGGCGCATTGCCGGAAGGCGCTTACCAGCTGACCGCGCGGTCGGGACCTGCGGCGTTGCGCAGCCTGTCAGGCGTGCCTTTGGACGGCAACGGAGACGGTGTCGGCGGCGACGACTTCGTAAGCGTGTTCGTCGTCGATCACACGGCGCCAGAAATCACGGCGATAGATATCGAGACAGACCGCGTTATCATTCAGTTGTTCGACGTAGGAGGAGTTGATCGAAGCACGATCCAAGACACTGGGAACTATTCGCTGGTTGGCGGGGGCCCCAATGGAATCCTGGGCGACGATGACGACATCGCGATCTCCCTGGACAGCGCTACGTACGTCGATCAAGGAAACGGTGTCGGGCAGGTGGTGCTTGTGACGCAAGTCACGATACCGGATGGCCTATACCGCCTGAGCGTGGAGGGCGATCCTGGCGTCAGGGACCTGGCAGGCAACCCGCTGCCTACCTACTCCGATGTGTTTGACGTGGACAATACGGGCCCCTCGGTCGTATCCGTCGAGGCAGGGAACGCGCCGTCATCGCCTCTCCGCTGGCTGGACGTGGCCTTCAACGAGGTTCTTGCCCGCGGAACGTTCACTGCCGCCGAGATCGAGCTGCGGGATCCAACGGGGCAGACAGTCCTCGTGCAAGGAGTCGCTCCGATCTCAGATCGCGCCTATCGCGTCACGTTTCCCGAACAGCGGACCAATGGCACGTACACGTACACCATTGGCCCGGCGATCTACGACTTGGCGGGAAACGATATGAACCGCAACTCAAGCGGAGCATACGTTGGTAGTTTGGAACTCGCCCTGCCGAATCTGACCGTGGCCGAGGCGAGCCTGACGCTGATGGGGTATCACGGTGGCAGCTTGGAGTACAGTTGGCTGGTGCGCAACGCGGGGGCGGGTGACGTAACCAGAGGCTGGACCGAGCAGGTGCTTCTCCGCCGTGAAGGGATGACGGACTGGGTGTTGGGAACGTGGCCCTCCGCAAAGGACTTCTTAGTCTCGAACGGCACGCTGCCCACCGCGCGGTCCATCCAGATTCCCGCGGACCTTTCGCTGCCAGTGGGCTCGTTTCAAATCTTGGTTCGGGTGGACACGACAGATGCAATCGTCGAGTCCGACGAGACAGACAACCTGCGGCGGATCGGAACACTTGTGCTCGATCGTCCCGCATTGCCCGACCTGCAAATCGCGACATTGACAGCCCCCGCGCAGGCTGCTGCAGGCAGCGTCGTCGAGCTGTCCTGGACGCTGGTGAACACGGGGCAGGAGGATGCCCGCGGATCTTGGACCACCGAAATCTATCTTTCCGCGGACGCTGAGGTAGGCGACGACCAACTCCTGACCATCATCCCGTCCGCAGGAACTGTATCCGCCGGCGACGCCGTTGGCTTGGTGCAGTCCGCCGCGATCGTCTTGCCGCCTTTGCGTTTCAGCCGCGACAACTGGTTCGTCATCCGCGTGAACGCGGATGGAAGCCTGTTCGAGAGCGATGCGTCGAACAACACGACCGTCAGCAGCCAGCCGGTCTTCATCCCTGATCAACTGGCACTTGCACTGGGCACGACGGCGGTTCGCGAGAACGGTGATCGCCTCCGCGCAACCGTGACTCGCAGTGGACGCACGGTTGACCCGCTGGTCGTCGCTCTCGACAACAGCGACCCGTCGGAGTTGAGCGTACCTGCCACCGTGACCATCCCGGCGGGCCAATCGACAGCCGTCTTTTACGTCACTCCCCTAGACGACGGCGTGCTCGACGGCGACCAGAATGTGACGATTACCGCCATCGCTCCCGGCGCGCTTGCGGACAGTAAGACAATCACCGTGCTCGATGCACAGACGCCAGCGCTGCAGTTGGAGCTCAGCAAGGCATCGATTACCGAGGGGGATCCCGACGTCGGCGACCGTTTCACACTCACGGTGACACGGGATTTTGTGACAGACATCGCGCTGCCGGTCCAACTGACCGTTTCGCGCTCCGGCCAGATCGACTTGCCGCCGCTCGTCGAGATCCCTGCGGATGCAGCCTCGGTCACGCTCGAGGTCCGAGCCTTTGATGATCGGATTCCGGAGCGAGACGAGACGCTTACGATCACCGCCTTGGCAGCCGGCCATACGGCGGCGACCGGCTCGATCCTGGTCATCGACAACGATCTTCCAGGACTATCGATCACCCTGTCCCGGGCCAGAATTTCGGAGGGTGACGGGTCGCTGGCCATGTCGGCGATTGTCTCTCGCGCAGAGATTACAAACGTCCCTGTGCACGTGCGGCTGGAAACCAATCACCCAGCCAGCGTTCGGGTTCCGAGGGAAGTGACGATTTCTGCGGGCAGCCGTTCCGCCGCGTTCTATATCGCGGCGATCGATAACGGGTTCGTGGATGGGACGCGACCCGTGACGATCACCGCTTCGGCGGTGGTCTCGTCTTGCAGTGGTTGCTGCAGCGCGTCACCATACCTCGAACAGGCCACCGCCCCCTTCGAGGTGCTGGACGACGATGGGCCGACATTGAGCCTCGTCGTCGACCGGCAATTGGTAGCCGAGGGGCTGGACCCGGCGGCCACAATTACGGTCAGCCGAAACACGCCGACCGATGCCGAGTTGAACGTGATTCTTGTGTCAAGTGACACAGGTAAGTTGACACTGCCACCGACGATGGTGATCCCAGCGGGAGAAACGTCGGCCAGCGTTGCGGCCTGGACGATCACCTACGGCGCGTCCGATGGTAACCAGGCGGTCACGATCACTGCTTCGGCCGTCGGTTTCACGCCCGGTTCGACGCAAATCGTGGTGACCGATATCGATCTGCCTGACCTGGTCGTGGCCCAGAGCAATCATCCGGCGACGGTCTTGACGGACCAATATTTCAGCGTTTCGTACCGGATCGAGAACCGAGGCCTAGCGGAGGCCGTGTCGAGCAACGGCGATCCAGCGACGGGTTCTGCCGGTTCGTGGATCGACCGAGTGTATTTGTCGGACGATCCGTTCGTCGGCAATGACATGCTATTGGGCACCTACACGTTCACCGGCACGCTATCTAACGCGCCCGGTCTGAATCAGTTTGTCCGGACGGTGTCCCTGCGTGCCCCGCAGAAAGTCGGCGATTACTGGCTGGTCGTGCAGGCCGACGCCGCCGATTCGTTGCACGAGGGGCTCGAAACGAACAACACACTGATTTCGGCAACCCCGATCCGCATCCAGCCGACCTATACCGCCACGGTCGAGACGAATGTCGAGCTCGCGCCCGCCGATACGCCGATCCCGCTGGTTGGCCAAGCGTTAAGACACGACGGCCAACCGGCGTCGTACGCGATGGTCAACATCCATTTGTTGGTCCGGGGCACGACCCGAGTTATCTCGGCGATCACCGACGCCACCGGCCGGTTCACGACGACGTTCCAGCCGCTGCCCGGCGAGGCCGGGCATTACACGATCGCCGCTACTCACCCCGGCGTGGATACGCCGGACGCGGTGCAGGACGAGTTTGTACTGATGGGCATGCGCACCGGAACGCGGAATCCGGAAATGACGGTGGTCGAGGGCGGGACCGAGCGATTGCGGCTCGACCTCGAAAATCTCAGCGATGTGCCCCTGCATGGCCTGAGCATCTCGCTCAAGAGCCATCCAGACAATCTGAACGTGATAGTTTCCACGCCTACGATCGAAACCTTGCCAGGGCTGGGCCGAGTCGCGGTCGACATCCACGCAGAAGCCCTCGACGCGTCGGTCGAACGGGGTAGGATCGCGCTGGAGGTGGTTTCGGCCGAGGGCGCCAAGCTGGAGATCCAGATAGCTGTCACGGTCAAGGCGCACCGTTCCCGGCTGACGTCGAACATCGAGCGCGTCGTAGCCGCCGCGTTGCGCGGCCAACAGCGGATCGTTGAATTCGAGGTCACCAACACCGGTGCGGCGGCCAGCGGCCCGATTGCGGTCCGCCTGCCGCGATTGGCGTGGCTCTCGTCCGCGACGGCCGAAACGTTAAGCTCGCTTGCCCCCGGAGAATCGGCGTCCCTCGTGCTCTTGCTTACGCCTCCTGCCGACGCGTTGTTGACCGCTTACGAAGGCAATCTGATTCTGGCTGCCAGCGACAGCGAATTGTCCGTGCCCTTCACCTTCCGCGTGGTTTCCGAAGCGCAGGGGGATCTCGAAGTGACCGCAGCCGTGAGCGCCCATCAGTACCATGCCGCATTTGGGGTGGGGCGAACGGGCGGGAGCTTGCTCGCGGCGGCGGGGTGGCGTGGGGAGTTGGTCGCAGGC
>JAVYAJ010000042.1:0-3986 GCA_032229885.1 Candidatus Anammoximicrobium sp.
CCAACGCGGCATTGTCGACGACCACTGCTCGAATCTGGCCGCGTTCGATCACCACGAAATGATCTTCGCAGGCTCGAAAACGGACGTCCGGATTGGTGAGACTGGTGACACCGGGCGCGGCCAGCGGATGCTCGGCTGCGGCTGCCGCCGTGGCCAATCCAATAGCAAACACCAGCAGGATCGACTGGCGCGGCGCGCGTGTGCATTTACGCATCATGGGATGAACACCTTTCCGATGGAGAGTACGAGCGGCCAGCGGCCAGTTGTCGGGCGCGATGCTGTGTGCGGTTCGGATGACGCCTCGCAGGCCCGGGCCTCGTTTTCGCCGACCGTCCGGGCAACTGAGATCCGGGCTGGTGCTGGGCGCGCCCAGATACCTGCGTCCAAGGGCGCGAACGGTTGTTTTGACCACAAGCGTCGAGGTTCACTCCGCATCCCGTGCCACCGCGCTCGTTCCGCGTCTCGACAGCAGCCGTCGCTTCGGTCGGGTGGGCGGATCCGTTCTCCGTTGCCCACCTTGCCGCCGCCTTTCGGCCGCATGCCCTACCATTTCCGACTGACCGTCCCCGGGTCGTCCGAGTTGTTGTCCAGCGTCTTTCCCTGAAACACGACTCGACCGCGGCGCGGCAGCGAGATCCGCACACCGGAGGGGCGAACCTGCACGGCGCCCGCTCGGCCGGTGACCTCGAGGTCGTCGCCGGCAAATCGCGAGTCCTCGAGTTCCAGCCAGACATAGTCGGTTCCCTGGTCGCTCGTGATCCGGACGACCCGGCCGTCGTCAAGCCGCTCGAATCGGGGTGTCGCCTGGTCTTTCAGCACCGGATACAGGATCACTGCCACGGGCTGCGACGGCGGCATTTTCAGATGCACACTGCGCTGCGTCGTTTCCTGGAAAGCGAAAGCGCTGGCGTTGCAGCGGCGCGTCAGCGTCTCGCTCGTTGGCCGCGCATCCGGTCCGGTGACGATGAACACGACCAAGTCGGCGTCAAATCGACCCGCCGCGCGCAACGGGTTGGCGTTCACATCCACCGTTTCATCGGTGGCGATCCACACTCGCCAATCCGCCTGGCGTCCCGATACGACGCTGTCGCGGACGACGAAATAGTTGGGACCCAGGGGGGCGTCGTCCTTGACGAACAGGATTTGACGATGCCAGCCGGCCCGTTCGCCGCGCAGATAGTCCACTGCCCCGGTGGCGAATTCGCGGATCCGGCCTTCGTTGCCCAACTGTTCCACAAAGCCATCATCCACGCGGCTGTGATCCGCCGCCGCGGCGCGTCCATAGTAGCCGAAATCTTCGCACAGCGGTTGGCCCTTGCCCCACAGAACGAACGAGCCTTCGTCGTAGTCGTAATGCTGGTGCATCCGGCCTTGGATATAGTGCAGATAGGTCTCGTGCGGCCCAGGAAAATGCGCCCGAAAGACGGCTCCCGTATCCGGAAACAGCTCGCTCGTCCAGGCCGGCGCGGCGGCGGGAAGGGTCTCGTCCAAGACCACGCGGGCATAGCCTTGCAAGCCGGGGTAGGCTCCGCCGATTCCCGGCGAGCGGGGCCGACCCTGGGCCTGCCACATCCACTGCATGTCGCGGGAGTAGGCCGGATCCGACTCGCGCCAGATCCAAGCCGCCCATCCCGGCAGGCAGGTGCGTTCGCCGAGATACGTATTGCCGATCTCGGGCATGTGGCGATCACCGCCCAGCCGCGGATCGGGCGGCGTCGAGATCTTAGCCAGCCAGGCCAGGGCGTTCTTGAGCCGCGGATGATAGAGAAAGTCGGTTTCGCTCAAGTTCTTGCCGCGCAGCGCCATCGCCACGGCGACGATCGAATCCATGCTGACCGTCATGTAATGCGGCGCTTCGAGCCAGCCGCCGCGATCGTCGCACCACGTGTCCAGTTCGCGCTGCACCTCGTCGGTCGCGATCTTTGCCCAGTCGGCCGCCCTCGGGTGTGTGGCCAGACAGCAGGCCACCAATCCCAACATACCGCGGGCCGTCGTGGTCATGTTCGGATTCGCCCGATAGCCCCGCTCGGGCGAGTGAAACGTCGGGCTGGCCAGCGTATAGCCGAGAAAGGCCAATTGCCCGCGCAGCCGCGCCTGGTCGGACGCCGATAGGATGCCGGGCGACAACGCCAGATCGCTCAGAATCGCCGACCACATGATCGTGGCGGTGCGATGATGCGGGCAACTCCCCTGGTTGCGAAGCCGATCCTGCCGCACAAAATCATCGACCGCCTGCTGGACCAGTTCGCTCGCCTTGGCGGCGATGGTCCGTCCCAATTCCGCATCGCCCGTCGCCAGAAAGTATGTCACATGGTCGTCCATGTCGTAGGGAAACACCGGTTTGGCGCGGAGCGCCGCCAGTCGCTCGGGATCCACTTTGAACGACCGCTTGACTCGTTCCAACTCGTCCGGCGTGAGAAACAGTCCCGGGTGTCGCTGGCCGCCGGCATCCCACTCGAGGGCAAAATCCTTCACATCGTCCAGCCGAACGTCGCCGTATCGAATCAGGATTTGCTGCGGCAGCGGCGCGATCAGCGTGTCGCCGTCCGGCAGCGAGGCGGATTTCTTCAGCGCGGCCAACAGCCAGCTCCGACGAAAACCGCGCAATTGAAACGTGGCCGCCAAGGACTGTTTGGCGACAGCGACCGCCGTGTCCCACTCGGTGCGGTCCGGCCCGACCCAGACGCCCGGATCGCGGCAGCCCAACGCCAGCAGATCATCTCCCGAAGCCTCGCACCACGCAGCCCAGTGCGCCTCGGGGTTCGGATTCCACCAGGCCGGCCAGGCCCGCAACTGGATCGCGGATTCGCCGGCCACGGAGGCGATCTTCACGAGCTGGCAGCGATTGGCGTTGTCACGATAAAACTGTTCATCCGGATTCCAGCCCTTGCCCAGCAACAGGCGATAACGGGCGTCGGCGGACCCGAGAAACTCTTCGTCGATCAACGCCACGGGTTCCCCGCTGGGCACGCGAACTCGCAGCCGCCAATAGCCCGAGCCAGGAAACTCGTAGCTGACCAATGCCTCGGCGAATACCGGCCCGCTGGCCAACGCTTGAACATCGACCCGCAACGCGGGTTCGAGAACCGACAACGCCCCGCCGCCGATCCAGCGTCCCGAAGCCAACCGGACGCCGGCCACGGGCCCTTCGCCGAGCGCGGCCGGCCCGCCGAGCCGAATGCCGGTCAACCGATTCTCGATCGTCAGCGTCTTCTCTTGCTCGCAGATGCGCAAGTCGGTTTCCCGCACGGGCGAGCCGGTTGTCAGCGTGTACACCGCGCGGCCCCACCGTGGCACGTCGGCAAAGAACGCGATCGACCGCTGGCCCGACGCGACGATCTCGGCCGGCGCCCACTGGTGCGCGACGGGTTTGTCGTCGGGACCGCGCAGAACCACGTCCTCGCGGCCAAAGACGCTGTCCGGCACGCGGTAGAACACCAACTCGTGCTCCCACGCGCGGCCCAGGTGGTCGGTTATCGTAAACGTTGCCAGCGGACGTTCCGCCGCGGGCGCTGTCGCGGCGCCAACGCCGATCAACACCGCAAGACTCAGCCGAACGAACATCTGTCCATCTCCCGAGATCGAATCCTCCTCCCCACACAGCCAAATCCAGATATACCACGCACAAAGCGCCGTGTCTGCTGGGCGGAGGGGCACGCCGCCCTGCCGGCGCGGGCGGTGTCAGCGGGGCAGTGTCCGCGCGGGCCCTTTCGATCGGACGCGTCACGGCTCGCAGCCATGGCCTCCGATGCGGGCTGTTGCGATTTGTGACCTTGCGATCTGTACTACTAACCTCAAACATCGTGAACTTTTCGACAATGTTTTCCGCCAGCGACAGCGTTAAGTTGTTGAAGGATTACGTCTTGTGCTCGCAGTAGCTCTGTGTCCTCTGCGTCTCTGCGTTTCATCGGCGTCCTTGCGCGGGCGAACTGGCCGGGCTACAGGAAAATACGTTTTGGAAACGGAGAGACGCTGAGGACGCGGAG
>JAVYAJ010000043.1:0-6716 GCA_032229885.1 Candidatus Anammoximicrobium sp.
GCCAAGGTCACCGTGCTCACGTGTCCGTCCAGGAACGATGCACAGGCGGTCCGGCCGCCGTGGCGAAAGTGCGTTCCCGGTTCGGTGTACAGATCGGCGTCGTCGGGTCCCAGGATGTAAAAGTTCTCGGTGGCTTTCACGACCGTGTCGCTGCCGAAGGGCAGTTGAATCCTGGCCGAGTCGGTGAACACCACCGTGCGGGACGTGGCGGGAAAATCCGCCACCCGCTTGGCGCGGACCTCCGGCGTGTAGTTGGGCGGCGGATAGTATGTCGGGCCGAGATTCATGTTGTATCCGTAGCCTCCGTTTCGTCCCTCGTACAACAGGGTCAGGCTCGAATGATCCAGCGACGGACAGCGAAACACGCCGGCGTTGTTCTCGATATAGGGGCAGATCAGTCCGCGCTCGAGATCGACTTTGTTGGTCGCATAGTCGACCTCGCCGAACCACGTCACGCTCTGAGGATAGCCTGGCAGCGCCGCCACCGGCAGCACGCGTAGAATGTCGTGATACATCAGCACGGCGAGCGTATTCTGTTTGAGGTTATTCTTGCATTGCGCCGTCCGAGCAGCCTCGCGGGCCGCCTGGATCGCGGGCAGCAACAACGCCACCAGAATGCCAATGATGCCGATCGACACCAACAGTTCGATGAGGGTAAAGCCACGATGGACCATCGGTCCACTCCTTCCAGTCCCCTCCTGCGTTGGCGCAGCGCGGACGGCCGCCGACTGGACGGCGCACGGAGCGCAGCGGCGCACGATCTAGGGGAGACGATAGAACAACACGTCAGATGGCGACTGTCCCGCGCAGCGTGCCATCGGAAACGCGTTGGTAGGTCTTCTGACTTCCGAATGCGAACGTCCCGAGCCTTCTCGTCGCCCGGTGGGCGACAATGGCTGGCAAGAATGGGCCGTCCTCGATATTTCGGTTACAGCGGCGGGGCCGTTCCGGACTCTCACCGGATTCCCTGTTCCGTCGACCGCCCAAGCACAGCGGCCGACCACCAACGCACGAAGTCAACGAGGGCAAGGTATCACAGCGTCCGGCGTTTGTCAAAGGCCTGGGCGAACGATTGCGGCTCCTCCGCACGCCCGGTATGCGTCCACGGCCAGCATGCCTCGCGCGTTTCAGTCGTTCGCGCTGCCAGACAGGCCGGGATCTCGATCCGACGGCCGGACTTCGTCCGGGAGCTCGTCGGGCCGAAGGGGCGTTTCCTCGCGCGGCGCCCTCGAGTTGGCGCGGGGGCCGAGCTTCAGCTTGCTGACGGTCGTCATCCGCGAGTCGCCGCGGAGAATGCTCTCGGACGCCAGACGCTGTTCGGCCAAGGCCGCGCGTTTGCTGAGCACCGCGTCGAAGTCGAAGTCGATCGGTTTGCGCTGGGCTAGCGGCGCCAGGATCTGACGAACCTGCTCGGCGGTCTGAAATCGACGCGCGGGATCTTTGGCCGTCATCTTCCTGATGATCTTGACAATCCCTTCCGGCACTTTCGGATTGAGTTCCGAGATCTCGCGCGGTCGGCCCGTGCGGTGGCCCGCCAGTTTTTCCGCGGTTATTTTGGTCGGGAACGGGACCGAACCGGTCAGCAGAAAGTAGAACGTGCAGCCGAGGCTATACACATCGGCGCGGCAATCGACATTGAAGCTGTCGTGCGATTGTTCCGGGGCGATGTAATCGGCTGTGCCCAGGCAATTTTGGCCGAGAATCGTGGCCAGAGAATACTCGGCGTCGCTGCCGCCGATCATCGCCAAGCCAAAATCGAGCACTTTGACGGCCCCGTCGGTGCGAATCAGGAGGTTCTCCGGCTTCACGTCGCGATGGACGAGGCCCATCTGATGGGCGTAATGCAACCCGGCGGCCGCCTGGCAGATGACGTCGCACGACTGGCGCCAGTTCAGCGTGCGACGGCGGATTTCCAGCAACTCGCGCAGGCTGACCCCTTTGACCAGCTCCATGACGATATAGTGGATGACGCCGTAGATGTCTTCGGTGCGGCGAATCGCCCGCGTCCGCAGGATGTTCGGGTGGCTCAGCTTCAACCCGGCCTCGGCTTCGAGCTGGAATCGCGTCAGGCGGCCCTTGTCATAACGGAACCGGTCGGCCAGCACCTTGAGCGCAACTTCCCAGCCGGACTCGAGCTCCTGCGCACGGTACAGATACCCCATGCCGCCGCAGCCCAACAGCTCGATGATTTTGAAGTCGTCGATGAACAGCCCGCGGCGGCGGCCTTCGAGCAAACGGTTCGCCTGATAGCGGGTCAGCAATCCTCGCTCGATCAGCGCATCGGCCGCCTGCCCCGCACTGTCCGCGTGCATGGTCCGCGTCTGCCGGAGCGCAGCGTCCAACTCCGAGTCCGTCAGCAGACGGCTCTTTCGCAGCAGGTTCAGGAACGCGTCGAGCGTGACGGCTGTTGTCAACAGAATGGCCTCGCAGGCTGCCAAAATCACGAATACGCGGCTCGAGTATACCGTATGCGGATGAGACGAGCCGCACGAAAGTCAGGTTTGGCGTGGCGCGCACGGCGCACTGGCCACGCAAGACTGTGCATCTCGATCGTCGTGAAGGCCAGGACGATCGGGCCTGGAGGGACGCCCTGCGCCCCGTCGACACGTCACGCTTCGCAGAACCGGCCACGGTCCATGCGCAGCCGCCGCTGAGCTCGCTGCGCCGCCCGCTCCTCGTGCGTCACCAGCAGAATCGTCCCCCCACCGGCGTGATATTCGCGCAGCAGATCCAGCAGTGCCGCCGCGTTTTCCGCGTCCAAGTTGCCGGTCGGCTCGTCAGCCAGCAGCAGCCGCGGGGCGTTCAACATGGCGCGGGCCATCGCGACACGCTGTCGCTGGCCCACGCTCAGTTCTCCCGGCCGATGGGACAGCCGGTCTTCCAGACCAAAACGAACCAACAGCTCGGTTGCCCGCTCGCGCGCGCCGTTGCGTCGCGAAGCCGCCGCCAGCAGGACGTTGTCCAGCACATTCAGGTACGGCAGCAGGTGGAACAGTTGAAACACAAAGCCCACGTTGTCGGCGCGAAACGCAGCTCGTCGAGCCGGCGACCACTGGGAAATCGGCTGTCCCGCCACGGTTACCGTGCCGGACGTGGGCGACGCCAGTCCGCCCACCAGCGACAGCAGGGTCGATTTGCCGCAGCCGCTGGGACCGCAGATCGCCACAAACTGGCCTTCCTCGATCCGGAGAGTCACGTCGTCTAGTGCGCGCACGTCACCTTGCGGCGTGGCAAACACCTTGCTCGCGTTCAAGACTTCAATCATGGCTATTCGGGACGCATCAATAGAAACGTAACACCGGCCAACAGCACCAGAGCCACACATAGGCCGGCGCCGACGGCAAACACGCCAATCGCGTCCACGGTCGCTCCGGACGCGGCCGTCGTCAGCGGCGAGGAGGACGGGGCGGACGTAGGCGTAGCGGGCGCAGAAGCAGCGGGCGGCGCAGACGGCGACGCATCGCCACCGGACATCGTGGGCGTCGCAGGCGCGGGCGTCGCCGCGGCCGCGGCATCCGCGGTTCGAGCCGACGCGGAGGCATCTTTGCCCGGCCCATCCGTCGTCGACGCTTCGGCTTTGGCCGGTTCTGCCCCTGCGGTTTGGGCGCCGGCCGGATCCGCAGCCGCGGGCGCATTGGCCGCACTGTCGCCGGCCGCGCTGTCGCCGGCCGGACGCTCGGCCGCGGCCGCCGCCATATCCCCGGAGCCCGACGCCTCGGCGGTCTCCGCCGGCTTGTCGGTCTCGGTCGTTTGTTCCCACGCGGGGATGATCAGATGCGGAAACATCTGAGCTGCTCCCAACTGGGTCTCATTCCCTTCCTCGGCCCCGAACACCGAGGCCAGTCGCTCGGCGATGGACCACCAATTCTGGCCGAACATCAGGTCCATGCCCGGATTCTGCTCTTTTACCGTACAGGAACAAGCGCCCGTCAGAAAGTAGGCGCATTCGAGCAGATTGTCGCGCGTGATGCCCTTGCCGATGAAGGGCGGCAGAGCGCGCCCGCGTCCAAAGATCGCGAAGACCATCGGCTGGGCGGCGAATTCGTCGTTGGTCAAATCATCCTCGACGGACAGCAGCGAGTCGATCAGCCATTTTTCCGCCGGATCGGTTCGGGCGATCTTGGCGAACCCGAATTGGAGGTTGGACTGGACCTCCTTCGTGCCGCCGTTGCGTTTCGCGTCGTCATCGTGGCCGTCCTGCGTCGCGTCATCGTGGCTGCCGGGGGGAAGATACAACTCGACCTTGCCCTCCGCCATCTCGGCCATCAGCTCTTTGGTCACCTTCTCCGCCTGGTCATTGGCGGCCTTGTCGGTGGACGTGACCAGCACCAGCACGCCGACACGCCCCTCGCCCAACTGCTTGGCGATTTCGGCTCGTATCGGGCTGTTCCACATCGCATCCCAGGTCGCCTGGTCCAGCATCCCGTCGAACAGCTTGCGCCCATGGGGACTGACCACCCAATACGAGGGAACCTGTCGATTTTCCTGCGCTTCCCAGGCTTTCTTGACGTCCGGCGGGATCCGTTTCAGGCCGGTGTCATCGGCCAACGAAACGGGGATGAAGACCGCATTGACAGGATTGTCGTCGGCTTGCGCGGCCTGTTCGACCAGCGTCTTGATGTGCGTAGCCTGTTCGTCCAGCGGTTTGTCATGGAAGTAGTAGATCTCGTATCGCGCGGGCTCCCAACGATACATGGCGTACCGATATACGGGCGTGTCGCAAGCCAGCGCCAAGCCGGCTCCGACGGCCAGCACGAATGTCATGCCCACAAGACGGCGAAAGTGGCTTTTGATGAAAGACGAGACGTTCACGTACATGATTTGCACCTCGGGCATTTTGCCATCTTAATCCGGAAACGGGGTTGCTGTCTCTCTACCTTAGCAACTGAACCGCAATGGGACAATTCACCCGCAACGATCATCCGTGCGGAAAATGTCGCACTCCGCGGCTTGCCAAGCAACTTGACACAGCGTACGGTGACCGCTGCGGGTGTCGGCTGTTCCGTACGGCCGATCGGTTGAAAACGGGATCGCTCAATCAGCGAGGTTTGCCATGCGCCGCCGACGAAGCCTGATTTCCGTGCCTTGGACCGTGCTGGGGTCCGCCTTGTGGACCGCGCTGCTGGCCGTGTCGGCCGCCAGCGCAGACGAGTCGCCCTCCCGCGATCTGGTCGATCACGATCCGGTCGATATCGGCACACGCCGCGAGCTGCTGGTCGATGATTACCTGATCGGCCAGCTCGAGGGCGGCGCCCGCCAAGTCCTGCACAAGCCGGCCCCCCAAGAAGTCGTGCTGGTGACCGACGAGCCGTGGGAGGGCAACACGTGTGCCTATTATACGGTGTTCCAGGATGGCGATCGGTATCGGATGTATTATCGAGGCGCGCATTACGACGAGCAAGCGCGCCGTTCGGCCCATCCGGAGGTCGTGTGCTATGCGGAAAGCCGCGATGGAATCCACTGGGTCAAACCGAAACTCGACCTGTGCGAGTTTGGCGGCTCGAAAGCCAACAACATCATCTGGTCGGGACCCGGCGGCCACAACTTTACGCCGTTCAAAGACGCCAACCCGGCATCCCCGGCCGATTCACGGTACAAGGCGTTGGCGCTGGGCCGAGGAGGCTTGCTCGCCCTGCGGTCGGCCGACGGGGTGCACTGGTCGTTGATCCGCGACCAGCCGGTGATCACCAAGGGCGCGTTCGACTCGCAGAACCTGGCGTTCTGGGATCCGCACGCGAAAGTCTATCGCGAGTTTCACCGCCAATTTCGCGGCGTTCGCGATATCATGACCGGGACCTCGCCCGATTTTCTGAACTGGACCGAGCCGGTGTTTCTCGAGTATCCGGGCGCGCCCAAAGAAGAGCTGTACACCAACGCGGTCATGAGCTATCCGCGAGCGCCGCATCTGCTGATTGGCTTTCCCACGCGGTTTTTTCAAGCCCGCGGCCAGCAGGTCGAACCGGTGTTCATGACCAGTCGCGACGGGTTGCGTTTTCATCGTTGGCCCGAGGCCTTGATCCCCGTCACGGCGCCGAAAGACCGCGACGGAAACCGCAGCAACTATATGGCCTGGGGGTTGGTCCAACTGCCGGGCAATGACCGCGAACTGTCGGTGTACGCGACCGAGGCCTACTATACAGGCCCGGACAGCCGGGTGCGGCGGTTTACGTTCCGGATGGACGGGTTCGTGTCGGTGCGGGCCGCGGCGGCCGGCGGCAGCTTGCTCACCAAGCCGCTGCGCTTCTCCGGCAAACACTTGACGATCAACGCCGTCACCGCCGCCACGGGCCAGATCCGCGTCGAACTGGTGGACACGGCGGGCGCGGCCATCCCCGGCTTGTCGCTGGACGATTGTCAACCGTTCCGCGGCGACGCGATCGAACACACGGTCGCCTGGAAAGACGACCATGCGCTGGCGAACTGGGCCGGCAAACCGATCCGCCTGCGCTTCGAGCTGCGCGACGCAGACCTGTTTGCGCTGCGATTCACGGAATAACCGCGCTGTCCTATTGACGCGGGCTGTCGCCCGCAACCCAAGAATCTGTTTGGCCGCAGGCCTCCGATCACCGTAGCCCGGGGGCAACGCCCCAGGGCTGGCGCCGCGCGTGTGCCTCTTTTGACCGAAGGCCATATTCATCCGGGCCGCGGTGACACGTTGATGTTGGCCTTCGGCCAACACGGTTGCTGTCATCTCTGACTCCTGGGGCGTTGCCCCA
>JAVYAJ010000044.1:0-3604 GCA_032229885.1 Candidatus Anammoximicrobium sp.
AATGCCTTCGGGTTGCGTTGCTCATGGAAAGTACCTCCGCATGGGTCTATACTAACCCAAACGGCTCGACATTCCAGTTTCAAGAGGAGCAGGACAATTCAGAGGTTTACGGGCGATCGCGTTGTACTGGACGGGCTGGCGTGAGAATATGATAAACCAATCGTTGTGGAACTCCTTTCGAAGCGTCAGCTAGCTAGGCTGCCCAATCGGCGTCTTGGGCAAAGTTGCGTTGGAGCGGTTGAATTGATCTTAGCATAAATGCGGGATTCGGCGATGCATCAACAGGCGGGTATATCACCAGATGCATCAGGCGAACCACCGATAGGTAAGCGTAAACGGTGTGTGCGACCGCCGCAACTGCGTGCCATTGATCGACGTCCTTCAGGCACGCCTTTGTTGTGCCTGGGCGTTGTCGCGAAGCGGATCGATCGTGGGCATGGCGAGACGATTTCGATCCGAGCGCCGGGCCGTGGACCATCGGTCGCTCAGTGGGACAGGCGCTGAACGAGGGTGGACTACCGATCCTCTCGCCCATCTGCCAGCGCTTCGCACCTGGTTTGATCCCCGGGCATTGGACTGGATGGACGCCGACCGTGGTGACGACGGGCGTGGTGACGACGGGCGAACTGCCCTCGCCGCGTTCCATCGCGAAAGCGGCCGCGGCCTCGCCGCATCTGGCGGCACACAAACCCGTTGAGACCCCACACACTATGCCTTCGGAGGGGATTGAGCCAAAGTCGCAATTAAAAATGTATGGACCAAAGGCGACACGACGAGCAGCGGTGCCGCCAACGGCGGGCTGGGCGGACGGTGGGGTCGTTTTGGCGCTGGTTCGGAGCGCGTTGCGGCGCGTCTCGTCGTGTCCGTCCCATCTCGTCTGGCCCACCCGGATCTTCCGATTGCGAGGACGACCTAGCGTGGCTCGCCAGTGCGGCCGGAGGTGTCGAGGCTGGGAAGAGGCCCCCGTGAGGTTGCCCGCACCCTGCGTGTACGCCGACGGCGTACGCCATCATAGCCCCGGGTGTGCGGCGTCAGCCGGGCGAACGTAGCGACGCTCCGTCCGTCAAGGCCCTGACCCAGCGGCCGCTGGTCATGCGCGCGGCGGGCTGGGCGGTGCGAGGGAAGGCGGGCATAATGGAGATCAGCCCGCCCGCGTTTCCGGCGCTTTGAATCCTTTGACACCTCGAGGAGCCGCCACCATGAAACGGATTGCAGGCTTTTGTGCCGCTATGATGATCGCTTGTTTCGCGACGTTGGCCGCCCGTGCGGCGGACGGTCCTGAGCAGATAGCGGGCGTGTCGTTCAACGGCAGGACGACCTATGCCGAAGCGGTCGATGGTGAACGCTTCGACCTAGACCGGTTCTCCGTCGCCGCCTGGGCCAGGTTTCAGCGGACCGATCGGCCCCAGGTGCTCGTTAATCGCGGCGCCGCGGGCGGGTTGTTCACCTTGTATCTGTACGAAACACGGATCCGGATGCTGGTCGAGTACGCGCCGGAACGTTACACCCACGCCAACGTGGCCGCGCCCAAGCCGGACACTTGGGTGCACTATTTGGGCGCCTACGACGGCAAATCGATTCGCCTGTTCGTCGATGGCCGGTTGGCAGCCTCGCAAGAGGCCGTGGGCCGGATGCCGCGTTCCACCGCCCCGCTGATGATCGGCGCGCTGAAGCCCGGGCTGCGGGTTCTCGACGGCAAACTCGACGACGTCCGCGTGTGGGACCGCGCGCTCGACGCCGACGAGGCGTTGACCGTTGCGCGGCGCGGCGACGTCTTTGGCGGGATGATCGCGCGATGGACCCACAGCACGCTCGACGCGGAAACGTGGCGGAGCGTCGCGCCGGCGGCGATCACCGCTCGGTATTTGGCCGATCCGAAGATCACACCGTCGGTGGAGAAAGCGACCCTTCCCTGGAACCGGGCGTACGCGTCGACTTCGGAGATCGAGAATCGCCAGCTCGACGGCTATCGCGGCATTTGGTATTCCAACGAGCGGCAGAACGACGAATATGTTTACAAATACAGCGGCGGACTGGGCACGTACTGCGCCAAGCATCGGCCGTTCGCCGTTTATCGACCCGAAGTGAACAAGACATTCTTCTGCTACGGCGGAACGAACGCCGAAAGCAACACGCTGCTGCACATGGTCTCGGTGTTCGACCACGCCACCGGGACGGTGCCGCGTCCCACGCTGCTGTTGGACAAGAAGACCAACGATGCTCACGACAACCCGGTGATCGCCATCGACGCCGACGGATACATCTTTATCTTCTCCAGCTCGCACGGCACGAGCCGACCGTCGTATATCTCGCGCAGCGTCCGCCCGTACGAGATCGATCGCTTTGAACGCGTTCTGACGACCAATTTTTCCTACACCCAGCCCTTTTATGTCGCAGACAAGGGATTCTTATTTGCCCAGACGATCTACCTCGGCGGTCGGGCGAACTACTTCCAGGCCAGCCCTGATGGGCGTCAATGGACCGAACCGCGGCTGCTGTCCCTCTTCGGCCAGGGGCATTACCAGATCAGCGAACCTTACGGCACGGAAAAATTCGGCAGCGCGTTCAATTACCATCCGGTGGGCAAAGGCCTGAATTGGCGGACCAACCTCTATTACATCGAGACGAACGACGCCGGCCGGACGTGGCACAACGCGGCCGGCGCCGCGCTTGAACTCCCGCTGCGCGATGTCTCGAACCCGGCCCTGGTCGTCGAGTACGAATCGAAAGGCCGCAATGTCTATATGAAGGATCTCGCCTTTGACGCCGACGGCCATCCGGTGATCCTGTACTTGACCAGCGGCGGATGGCAGTCTGGGCCGACGAACGATCCGCGCATCTGGCAGACCGCGCGTTGGACGGGCAGCGAGTGGGATATTCAGGGCACGATTCGCTCGGACAACAACTACGACGTGGGTTCGCTGTATATCGAGGCGGATGGCGGCTGGCGCTTGATCGCGCCCACCGAGCCCGGCCCGCAGCCGTACAACCCGGGCGGCGAGATCGCCATCTGGACCAGTCGCGACCGCGGCCAGACGTGGGCGCGCGTCAAGCAGATTACCCACGATAGCCCGTACAACCACACCTACGTGCGCCGTCCGGTCAACGCACATCCTGACTTCTACGCGTTCTGGGCCGACGGACACGCCCGACAGCCCTCGGACAGCCGCCTGTACTTCACCGATCGCGAAGGGACGCACGTCTGGCGCCTGCCCGTCCACATGGGTACGGACACGGCAAAACCCGAAGTCGTTTGGTAAGCTCGCAGCGTTCGCCCTGCGAGCGACCCGCGAATGCGCGGGGCGGACAAGACAGCTTGGGAAACGCCGGACGAGTGACGAAGCTTGTCTGCGCTCGCCACAGACCCGTCTCGGCGAATGCCCAGCGTCGAGCTTGCGCGGGCACGAGGCACGGGTTCGCCCGCCGATCGTGATCGGCTGCATTCGGCCCGGCGGATGGGTCAGTCTGCGATGGTAGACAATACGCTTGGCCGATGAACCCCGCTCGGCTGGGAACCCCACTGCGGATCGACGCCCACCACCGATCGGCGCCCACGGCCGATCAACACCCACGGCTGCCCAACGCCCACGGCTGCCCAACGCCC
>JAVYAJ010000045.1:0-39151 GCA_032229885.1 Candidatus Anammoximicrobium sp.
AGCCGAAGAAGGCCAGTACTCGAACCTCGGCATCGTGTCGGCGATCGACGTGTTGGGCCGCGCGGTGGGCGATACCGATCCGAGCCACTACTTCGGTGTGCGATCCAAGATTCAGGTCGAGATGTTGACCAACGGGCAGAATGCCAGCGCGCCGACGGGACCGTTGGTGGGAGAGCACGATCGGATAACCTGGACGTATACGATCACCAATCCGGGAAATGTCGCGTTGTCAGACATTTCGGTGATCGATGACAACGGGACCCCGGACGATGCGACCGACGATTTTGCGCCGACCTTCGTGGGCGGCGATACGAACGAAGACGGCTGGTTGGATCCGGGCGAGTCGTGGCAGTACCAGGCGATCGGCGTGGCCGAGGTCGGCCAGTATGCCAATCGAGCAACGGCGACTGGCATGGATCCGATGCGCCAACCCCGGACCGCTATCGCGCTCGGACACTACTTTGGCGTTCCCCCGACCATCGTGCTGGCGCCTGACAAGAACCCAGGCACACCGCAGCAGATCCGAGTCGTCAACGGTGGCACGGGCGAGGTGCTGGCAGAATTTCTGGCCTATGAACCGGATTATGTGGGCGGCACGCGGATCGCGGTTGCGGATTTGGATGGTGACGGAACGAATGAAATCATTACCGCGCCGGGGCGCGGTCGAGCGCCGTGGATCCGCGTGTTCAACCTGGATGGCACACCGTGGCGCAACTCGCCGGGGTTCATGGCCTACCCGGGGACGTTTATCGGCGGTGTTCATTTGACGGTCGCCGATGTCGATGGTGATGGGCGACCGGACATCATCACCGTGCCGAGCTATGGGGCGGCGGAAGTGCGCGTATTCTTGAATCGATATCGAGCGGACGATCCGGAGTTTCAGGATTCGACGAAGCTGGCGTTCGAGCCCGAGCCGTCTATTTCGTTCGTGGGGTTTTCGGCGGCCTACGCCGGCGGCGCTGTGGTGACCGCCGGAGACATTGGCCATACGGACGGCGGCCTATTCAAGAGCCAGCCGGATGGTCGCGCCGAGATCATCGTGGGAACGGGAGGCGGGCCCAAGACGGCGGTGCGCGTGTTCGAAATCCGCGGTTCGGCGGCGTTCCCATTGCAGACCTTTTATCCGTTTACCGCGCTCAGCAACCATTACGAAGGCGGAGTCTGGCTGGACGTGGCGTCCGTTGCGTCTGATCGGCCGACGGGCTCGGTTCCGGTGATCATTGCGGGCGCCGGGGGCAGTGGGGCATCGCGAATCGAGGTCTGGATGTGGGATGATGCGAGTCGTGGTTTCTCGCTCGGCGGGGCAATTCCAGAGGCGTTTTCGGGGCCGAGCAGCAAGGCTTCGGTCCACGTGGCCGCGGCGACCAACGTCGACGGGATTGCGTATGCGATCTACACGGTCCAAGGTCCGGGAAGCACGACCGGCAAGGTTCAGCGGTTTGACATCAGGGGGCCATCCTCGGCGTTGTCATTCGAGCCGACGGCGTCCTTGTTCGGTTTTGGCGGCCCCTGGTTTATCGCGACGCGCCGGCCCGCCTCTCGCGTCCTCCCGCTGCTTCCGCCGAAAGAAGATCCGCAGCCTACGGCCGACGTCTGGACGAACGCGATCCGGCCGCTCGATGTCAACGGCGACGGTCTGATCAGTCCACTGGATGCCCTGGAGATCATCAACCATATCAACGCGCATCCCCACGATATGGCGTTGCCGGTCCGGCAGTTTTCATCGCCGCGTTTCCTCGATGTGAACGCGGACCGCGCCGTTACGCCCGCGGATGTGTTGCTCGTGCTGAATTATCTCAATCAACAGGTCATCCGCTCGGCAGAAGCCGAGGGCGGTGTCCCTTGCGGCCTCGCTCTCGTGTCTGTGTCGGCGTCGGCAACGTCGGCCGTTGCGGGTTTGGGGAGAGATGGGATGATCGGTTCAGAGCACGACCACGATCGACCGTCCAGCGCAGTCTCGAACAGACTTGGGCTGGCCGACCTTCCGGCGCCGTGCGCGGTCGATCGCACACGTGCTGTGCGCCTGTTGGGCCTCACCAACCCCGAGGATTCCCAGGAGTTCGATGATTTCTACGGCCTGGACCTGGATTCCATCGTAGGCGGGGACGATCTAGTCTTGGCGCCGTCGCCGTTGTCGTGACAAGGCCTTGGCTGGCAACAACTTCTCGACATCAGGCGCATTCACGCCACAAGGCCCCGGCGCAAAGAACCGGAAGCAGGCCGCGCGGCGGCTGTGCGCCCGGGCGTGAGGCCTTTTTCATGATTCGGGAAATCATCTTGGACCCATCCGAACGCGGTCGGCAAGCCGCAAGGTGCGACGTGGGATCGCAGCTAGCGGCTTACCAGCGGGCTTCGGCCCCGCAACTGATGCCGTGGACGAGCACGCTGCCGCCGCGGTCCAGATGGCGGCCGCTCGCGACACCAGCGCTCCAGTCGAGTTGATCGGGCGCCAAGGCGACGCCCGCGACCCAGATCAAGTTATAACCTGCTCGCACGTTCCAAACGTCCGTGAGCCGGTACACGCCGCTCAGGTTCACGTCGCCCACAAAGGCCACGTCGCCGCCTGTGCCGCGCGAGGCAGGCCGCAGGGGAAATCCAGGATAGTCCACCACGGACTGGTTTTGCGACATGTCGATGCCGTAGATGCCCGCCTTGCCGCTCGCTTCCCAACCCAGCCGTTCGCCCCAACGGCGCATCCGGACGCCACTTTGCGCGCCGTACAGATTATTTCCGGTGCGCACGTCGTAGAAGCCGCTGGTGGTCAGTATCGCCCCGCCGGGGGTGCTTGGCTCGTCGGCCTCGGCGTACAAGCGAAAATGTTCGCTCAAGCGCAAATAGCGGAAACCGACCAGGTACTCGATCGTCGAGCTGCGCGCTTGGCGACCGGCGCGCGGATAGGTCGGATCGCGTTTCTCCGAGAACGATTCGCACGGATCGTAATGGCCACAGCATGAGACGAGATTCAGTTCGATGCTGTGGAGTTCGGAGGAGTAATCGATCCAACTTCGAGTAATGTCCCTGAAAACATTGCTCGACGCTCCTAGCCCGCCGGGCGGAAATCCGAGAACCAATCCGGAGTTCGGCGGAGGCGCCTCGACAAACGCCGAGGCGCCGGATTCAAAAAGCCCGAGGTAGGCGCCCTCGACTGCCCAGCCGTCGTGCCAGCGCCGGCCGGCGGCAACGCGCACCGCTGGGTCGAAATCAAAGTCCAGTTCGGACGTGGACAGCGCTGTCCCGACGACGTCCGGGCCAGCGAACAGGACCAGCAGCGGCTGCCCGGCAGCGCGGTTGTCGCGTTTCAACGCCAAACCCTCGACATATCCGTACGTGTCGGGGCATGGCGAACACTCGGGGACCTCAGACGACGGACATTGCGGCAGTTCCGCGACGGTTTGATGCGTCGCGTCGAGCCCCGCAGCCTCCTCCGCCGGGATCGGCTCCAAGTCCGCCGCCCACGCTCCGGCCACAAAAACAAGGAGCGCCAAGACCGTGCCACCACTGATTTTCTTGCCGGACACTGGTGTATCTCCGTATCGAAACCGAGCTGCTAAGTTTGCAGATCGACCGACAGCCGTGCCGCGTCCGCAAAGTTGACGCGCGGCGCGGGCGGCTCGCCCTGCCGGTGTTGTTTCTCTCTCGCGTCGCTTGCTAGCAACGAACGTCTTGCCGTCGATCTCGGACATGCTCGCGCACACGCGCCGCGATGCACAGGGTCGGAAGGGTGTCTCTCGACGGCTGGTCGCGTTGGCGCGAGGCCGTTGTCGGATTCGGGTAATTGTCTCGAACCGAGCCCGCAGGAGGTCGGTGCGGTTTCCACGCACCCGCAACATGCGAAGCGGAATCGATGGAGATATTTACCTGATCCGCGCCGTGTCCCGCGATTTCCCCGATATGCGGCGTCCCAAAATGTCTGCTGTTGAGCTCCTCGAAGCCCGGCGCCGCGCGGTTGACCAACATCTGGGGCGTGTCGGGCGGGGGCTGTCCGGACGCAACGGACGAACGAGCACAACGCGTACAGGCGTCACTCCCTAGCGGTTAATCATCGGCGTCAAAACCCGCATAAAACATTTGCTGACGGTTCGCGCCGTACATCTTGAACGTTTGTTCGGTTCGGAGTATTTGGAAAAGTTTGACACCCGCTCGCGCAACCCGTTCGAGCAGACGCTGGCGGATGGCGCGTGCGCTTGACACAGCCGTTGAAACCGGGCTTGGCCCCCTTCCTGGTTACGAGGCTCGCGAGTCGCACGATCCGAGCCGCGCGGGGCGCCCGTTCGGCAGGCCGAGCCGCGACGGGCGAGCCCCATTCGCCGCTCGTGTTCGCGAACGTGGTCGGCGCACCTCAGCGCTGGCCCCGCAAAGACAAAAACTGGGGCCAATCGGACAATTTGCGTTTGCGGACATCGGCACGGCGCAGATAATGGCCGCGTCACGCGATGGGCAGCGATGAAAAACGCGTGCCGAAATCCCGTGGCCGCTCGACCACCGCATCGCGTCAGGCCGCGGGCCGGCGAGGATCGGTCGGGCCGATCCCGCTCGACGCCCCGCCGGCGGCCAAGGCTCCGATGTGGCTCAACGCCACACACGCTGTGGGCCGAAGCGAAGGCCGCACGTGCCGGGTCTGCGCGGATTTGGTTCAGGCTTGTCCGGGGAAGTTCGCGGCGTGCGAAAGCCTGCAGCGGCGCGCGTGCGACTGCTGAACCAGGATTGACGACAGAGCTGGACGTAGGGTAAATCTGCGCGGGCTGGGCGCGCGGATGGTCCGGCGAACGGAGATGGAAACGTGCCCGACGCAAGGGCTCGCCACCCCGTGGCGGGCATCGCCCTCGCGGCGGCAGAAGAAAGCACCCCGATGATTGAAATGTTTCTGATAGCGCCGCTGATTCTCCTGGTGGTCGTCTTGGTGGCGTCCTTGCTGGATCGGTGGAGTGTGCCCGTCATTCTGATCGCCCTGGGCGCGGGAATCCTGTTCGGTAGCGACGTACTCAACTGGTGGGATTTTGGCGACGCGCGGCTGACCAACCAGATGGCCAATACGGCTTTGGTGTTCATCTTGTTTCAGGGAGGGTTCAGCACGCGCCGCGAGCACTTTCGCGCGGTGGCGTTGCCGGCCGGAGGGTTGGCGACGTGGGGCGTAATCCTGACCGCGCTCGTTACGTTTGCCGTGCTGTACGGGGCGTTGCGCTGGCCGCTGGAAAAAGCGATGCTGCTGGCCGTGATCATCTCGTCGACGGATGCGGCGGCGACATTCTCGATTCTTCGCCGCCAGGCGCTGCCGCCCAAACTGTCGTCGATGGTCGAGATCGAGAGCGCGGCCAATGATCCGATGGCCATCCTGTTGACGCTGGCCACCATCCAGGCGTTCACCATCGGAGACGCCCGTTGGTATCTCGTGCTGTTGGCGTTCGTCTGGAAGTTTGCGGCCGGGATCGCGATCGGCTGGCTGTCGGGCCAGGCCGCCGTCTGGATGTTCAACCGGTTGCGCCTGCTGGATCGCGGGCATTACTCGATCCTGGCGTTCGCCGTGATCCTGCTGATCTACGGCCTGGGCGAAGTCGCCCAGAGCAGCGCCATGCTGGCCGTGTTCATCGCCGGTTACATCATGGGCAACCAGTCGTTCGTCTACAAGCAAGGCGTGACGAACTTCGTCTCGGCTCTGTCGACGATCGCGGACACCAGCATGTTCATCATGATGGGCTTGCTGGTGTATCCGCATCAATGGGCGAAGCTGTGGTTGCAAGGTCTGGTGCTGTTCCTGGTGCTGACCTTCGTGGCTCGACCCGCCGCCGTCTGGCTCGGCACGCTGGGCATGAAACTGAGCCGCAGAAACAAGGTCTTCGCTTCCTGGGCGGGGCTGCGGGGGGCCGTTCCCGTGATTCTGGCGACCTATCCGCTGGCCGCGGGGATGCCGGTGGGCCAAGACATCTTTAATCTGGTGTTCTTCGTGGTGATTTTGTCCGTGGCGTTTCAGGGCTCGACGCTGGGGCTGCTCGCTCGCCGGCTGGGCCTTGCCACGCGCGGACGTCCCCGTCCGCTTTACAATCTTGAACTGATCACGATGGCCCGAAGCGACATGGATCTGATCGTCGTGGATATTCCCGGTCCGCAGGGGCGGCTAGGCCCGCCTATTTCTGAACTGGGCTTGCCGCTGGGCTCGGTCATCACGCTCGTCACGCGCGGCGAAGAGGTGGTGGTTCCCAAGGGCAGCACTCGTTTGCAGGGTTGGGATCAAGTCACGGTGCTGGCCCACGTGCAAGACGAGTTGCTGATTCGCGAGGCCTTGGCCGGGCCAAAGCGGCTGGCGCCGCTCGTCGATGCCGTCGTCGATGCCGTTGTCGAAGGCTCGGCGCAGCGCGCTTGACAGGTCGTTTCGAGGCGGCCGGGCCGGATAGGTTCGCGTGTCGTTCGATCCACGATTCGCCGGGGAAATCGTGGCGACGGCGCTCTCACTTCCTCAGCGTCGAGATCCAGAGAAACGGCGTTTCCGCTTCGTCCATGCGGAGATCGCTTGTTAGCTGGGCCTGGTTCAACAGTCGATCGATGGCGCCCTGGTAATACGTCCGCCCGGCCGGCAGCGAGACGCTGACCTGGGTCGGGTCAATGCGGTGTCGGGCGAGCGAGTTGTGATCGAATAGGATGGGTAGATCCAGCCGTCCGCGGATCGCCTCCAAGGCATCGGCCAGCGGCGTGCGATCGATTTCGACGTTCAGGAATGTCAGCAACTGGGGCGCCGCTTCGCGAGGCGGTTTTCGCGGTGGCCAGCCGACGGGCCAGGACTCGGGCAAGCGGCGAAAATCGGCGATCTCCAGTTTGATCGCGCCGCTGAGCAGTTTTTTGGGCGCCATCACCAGCCCCAACGGCCTGAGGACGGCCGCCAGCGCCGTCCCCGCGCTCAGCCCCTGCAGCTCGTCGGCCACCGGATCGGCGTCCATCATCGTCTGCCGCGTCTGGGCATCGGACTCGAATCCGAGCGTGACGCCGGCCGCGATTCGCTTCAAGACGTCGTACGACGGCTGGCCGCGCGTACTGAAAGCGACGGGCGCGTTCAATGCGTCGTGGACGGCGACCAACTGGTCTGGCGTCAATCCAAACGGCCTGGGCGTATCCGGCCCGCCGTCGTCGTCACCCTGGCGCAGCCTGGCCACCCATGATTTCACGCCGGCCGTGTCGCCGAAGCGGAACTCGCCGCCCGGCAGCATCAGCGTATTGCGCTCGGTCAATCTGCCGACAACCCGATAGGATCCGGAACCCGCTGCCCCGAGCGGTCGGATTTCGACTTGATCGCCGGCCGTGCCGGCGGGGATTCGGATCGAATCGAACGAGGCCTCTCGGAGCGCGGCCAGCCAGCGCTGTGGCGCGTTTACCGGAAGGCCCGGCTCGGTGATCAGCTCGAGCTCGACGCGCCCTTCTGCTTGGGCCCACGCGCTCGCGGCGACAACCCAGGTCAACACAGCGCCGTGCACCGCCGAACAACGTGGACTTTTCATGAGCGTACCCGCGCCACGGGATTGGCGTGCCTCGCGAGGGAACCGCAATCAGCGGACGTGCCGCGGATCGCGCGTGGACATTGCGCTGCGGGCGCCGCCCCGCGCGTTTGCTTTGCACGCGCTTGTTCCCGGCGGCCCATTGTACGGTTTCGCGACGCGGCGGAAAAGGCGAATCGAGCGATGGCCGAGGTGCCGAGGCGCCGAGGTCATGGGACGGCGAGTCAGGTGCGAGATACGGGGCAGCATGGGACACCGAGACCATCGGGCGGAGCGAGGTTCAAGCCGAAAAGACCGGGCCACGTGCGTCGTCAAGGCTGGACAGGGGGGGAGCCTGGCGCGGTCAATTTCTTCAACGACTACCGCTTCAACTGTTGCGCGTTTGAGCTAAGGTAGCCGCTGACTCTGTTTGGCCGAAGGCCTCCGGTCACCGTAGCCTGGGGCAACGCCCCAGGACGGGCGCCGCGCGCGAGCCTCTTTTGGCCGAAGACCCTATTCATGCGGGCGGAGGTGACACGTTGATGATGGCCTTCGGCCAAGACGGTTGCTGTCGTCTGTGCTCCCTGGGGCGTTGCCCCAGGCTACGTTGAAGATGGCCTTCGGCCAAGACAATTCCGGTCGTCCGTGCTGCGCAACAGCCCTGCAGAACCAATTCCGCCTAACCCCTCCCAGCTTCCGACTTTTTGACCGCGCTAGGAGCGTGTCCGAGTATCCGAAAATACCACAACAGGTCGTGTTGCTAGCGATCGCGTCTCCACAATATGTTGTGGGTCGAGCCCAATTTTCGAGCAGGCTCCTAGGATTCTTGCCGCGCGGCAGGTCGAATTCATCTTGTCGTAAAATGGGCAAAACGATACCCTGCCTGTTCCAGATTTCGCGAGGCGCGGGCCGGAGGCGGTACACGTCTCGGATGGAAAGCGACTGGGTGGGAGCGCCCGGTTCGGGAAACGGTCGCTCTCGACAGCTTCATGGAGGAGGCAGCGCGTGACACGGGAGGTTTCGTCACCGGGCCGCGGGTTCGAGCCCCGCCCACGGTCCACGTCGGGGACGGCACAGGTGGAGGGAGCAAGCCGCATCCTACGCGCGATCGTCGATGCGGGGTTGATGGCCATCGTTTTTCTCGCGCCCCTGTTCATGGGCGGACGCGGCGAGATCGGCCGTCTGGTCTACGTGTCGCTCGTGTGCGGAACGGCCGTGGCTTGCCTCGGGTGGCATTGTCTCTCGGTCGAAGCCCGCTGGCGTTGGTCGGGTCTGGAGTGGATTCTGTCCGCGGGGATCCTGCTGGTCATCCTGCAATTGGCTCCGCTGCCTGCCGCCCTGCTGCAGAGGCTATCGCCGCACGTTTCCGGCCTGTTGCCGTTGTGGACTGTGCACGCCAACCCAGAGACGCAGTTGGGCGTCTGGAACCAACTGTCGCTAGCGCCGCAGGCGACGCGCAGCGGACTGACGATGTTGCTGGCGCACGGGCTGCTGTTCATCGTCCTGCTGCAGCGCATCCAAAGCGTTGCTGACGTGCGTCGAACGGTGCGCTGGCTGGCGGTCGCCGCCATGGGGATGGCCGTGTTGGGACTGGCCCAACTGCTGGTGGGAAACGGCAAGTTTCTGTGGATCTACGAGCACCCGTTTCGCGACACGTATCGAATCGTCCGAGGATCGTTCCAGAATCAGAATCATTTTGCGCACCTCCTGGCCCTGGGCATCGGCCCGCTGGTGTGGTGGTTGCATCGACTCGGAGCGAGGTCATCGTCGTCGGCCTTCGGCGGCGACCGCTCGCGCAGGCCGCATGCGCTGCTGTGGCCGACGCTGATGATCGGTCTGGGGTTGGTGGCGTTCGCCGGCTTGCTGACTTTTTCACGAGGCGGAGTGGCCGCGATGTTCGTGGCCGCTGCGCTCAGCCTCGGCATCCTCCTTCGTCAGCGCCGGCTGGGCCGCAAGTCGCTGCTCGTGCTGGGCGGTCTGACGTTGGTCACGGCGGGCGCGTTGTTGATCTATGGATACGAGCCGTTGGCCGCCCGGCTGAGCACCGTCCGGGAATCGCGTTCGCTGGACGAGCTGTCGGCGGGGCGTCGCGCGCTGTGGGCGGCGCTGCTGAAGGCCATTCCCGAGTTCGCCTGGGTCGGGTCGGGCGTGGGCAGCCATGCCTATATCTACCCGACCTATCTGGAAGAGTCGTTCGACTTCGAGTTTACGCATGGCGAGAGCGGCTATTTGCATCTGCTGATCGAGACGGGCGCGGTGGGTTTGGTTCTTGCGCTGGGCGCGGCAGGCGTCTTTTGGTTTTGGTGTCTGGGCGCAGCGCGCGGTTGGGAGGGCAGTGAAAACCAAGCGCTGACTGCGGCCTTGTGGCCCGGATTGGCGGCCAGTCTGCTGCACTCGCTCGGCGATTTCGTCTGGTTCATTCCGGCTTGCATGTCGATGACCGTCGTCCTGGGCGCGTGCGCTTGCCGGTTGTGCCAGTTGGCGCCGGTGGACGTTCCGAGCCCCTGCGAGCATCCGTTCCGGACCTGGTGGAATCGGATGCGCCGTTTGACGATCACCGGGGGCGAGATCGCCATTTCTCGCTGGGCGCGGCTGGCGATCACGGGCGGTTTGTTGGGACTCGGCGCGGTCTTGATCATGGGCCGCTTGCCGGCGGCCCTCGCCGCCCCGCACTGGGAGGCCTACTTTAAACTGGCTCGCGACGTCCGCGACGCCGACTCGGCCGCAGAGCTGGGGCTGACGGACGACGGGCTGGCCGCGATGGCCGACCACCTGTCGCAGGCGCTGCGACGCGATCCCGGTCATGGTCGCGCGCATCTACGACTGGCCGCGATCTGCCTGCGGCAGTTCGATGCGCGGCAGCAGGCGAGCGAGAATCCGATGCCGCTGCCCCAGATCCGCGACGCGGCCCTGGCCTCGCACTTCCCGTCGCAGGCCGCGCAGGACCGCTGGCTGTCGCTGGTGATGGGCGACAATCGGCGGCTGCTCGACCGTGCGCTGTGGCACGCGCGCCAGGCCTTGCGGCTGTGTCCGCTGCAGGGCGAAGGCTACGTGTACCTGGCCGAGTTGGGGTTTCTGCACAGTGGGTCGCCGCGATGGAAGCACGAGTTCATCGAGCAGGCCTTGCGTGTCCGGCCCTACAGCGGCGTGGTCTTGCTGGCGGCCGGAGGCGAAGCGGCGTTGGCCAAGGATAACGAGCGGGCTTTGACGCTGTGGAAACAAGCGTTTCACCTGGATCCGGAACACCAGGTCCGGATCATCGAGCTGTTGGCGCCGCAGATGCCGCCCGAGACGTTCGTGGATTCGTTCCATCCGGATCGTGCCGCTTTGGGCCGGCTGTTCGAGTTCTATCGCCAACTGGGCGCCGCGGACGCCGCGCAGTTCGCCGGCGGCCGATACGTCGCGGAACTCGAGCGCGAGACGGCTGAGGAAGCGTCTTCGCCCCTGCTGTGGGACCGGGCCGGCAGCGTGTACGCCTTTCTCGGCGACACGGAAAAGGCGGTTCACTGCGCACGCCAGGCGGTGCTGCTGACTCCGGACAACTACGGTCGCCGCCGCATTCTGGCCGCGGCGTTGCAGCAAGACCACGCGTACGGCGAGGCCGTCGAGCAACTGCAGTGGTGTCTGGCGCGGCGTCCGGATGACAGCGAGCTGCGGGCGCAATTAGAGCAGGTGAACCGAGCCCGGCTGGCTGCGCGCGACAATCTGGTCAGACAGTGAGGACGGCCTGTCAGGCAGGAAGGACGAACATGGGGAACCCGTTGGCAAAAGCCCGAATGTCTTGCGCCGCGGCCTGCCGCGCCGTGGCCTCTGCCGCGCTGTTCGCGCTCGTCTATTTCGGCGCGTGCTGGTTGCGGTTCGAGGGCGATCTGGGCGCGGCTGCGCGGTACCTGTCGGTCTCGACGTTCGTCGGAGTGACGTGCCTGAAGGTCGTCGTATTCGCCTATTTCCAGATCTATCAGAGCTGGAGTCGATACGTCACGTTCTACGATCTGACGGCGTTGATCAAAGCGGCGACCGCCAGCTCGTTTGCGATCCTGTTGGCGAACTTTCTGTTGTCTCCGGGCCTGGCCACGCCGCGAAGCGTGTTTTTGTTGGACTGGGGGATGACCATCGTCGCCCTGGGCGGCGTCCGTTCGCTGGGCCGATTGGTGGGCGAGCGAGGGCTGTCGAGCTGGATCCGCTGCCAAGATGCGCCTGCCTTGATCGTCGGCGCCAACGATTCGGGCGAAGCCCTCTTGCGAGCCATTCGCCGGAATCGGCAACTGACCTATCACGTCGTCGGATTCATCAGCGACGCCGGGCAGACGTCGGTGACGCACATCGGCGGCGTCCCCGTCATCGGCCACCTTCCCCAGACCTGCGAATTGGCGCGGAAACATGGCGTGGCGGATATTTTCATCACCGCCGGAGAGCTCGCCGGCCAGCAGGTGCGCGAGTTGGTCGATCGGACGCGTGAGGCCGGGATCAACGTTCGGGTCCTGCCCAGTTACGAGCAGTTGCTCAGCGGGCGGGTGAATCTTCGTCCGCGCGAGGTCTCGATCGAAGACCTGCTGCGGCGGCCACCGGTGCGTCTGAACTTGGCCGAGCTGCATCGGTGGATCGAGGACCGCGTGCTGCTGGTCACCGGCAGCGCGGGCAGCATCGGCTCGGAGATCTGCCGCCAACTGTTGCAGTTTTCGCCGCGCCGCCTGGTGCTGGTCGACCGCTCGGAGAACGGCCAGTTCTTCCTCGAACGCGAGTTGCGGCGTCTGGCGCCCGACTTGGACATCTGCGTCTGTATCGGAGACGTCACGGATCGGGCGCGGATCCGCAGCCTGTTCGAGACGCATCGACCCGACGTGGTCTTTCATGCGGCGGCTTACAAGCATGTGCCGCTGATGGAGTCGCATCCGGGCGAAGCGGTCAAGAATATCGTGCTGGCCACCCAGTCGCTGGCGAACGAAGCCGAAGCGTCCGGCGCGTCGTCCTTCGTGATGATCTCCACCGACAAAGCCGTCAACCCGACCAGCGTGATGGGCGTCTGCAAACGGGTTGCCGAGCTATACATCCAGGCCAAGGCGGCCACGTCGCGGTGCCAGTTCGTCACGGTCCGCTTTGGCAACGTCCTGGACTCGGCAGGCAGCGTCGTGCCGTTGTTCCGCCAGCAGATCGCCGAGGGCGGACCGTTGACCGTGACGCATCCCGAGATGACGCGGTATTTCATGACGATTCCCGAGGCGTCGCAGTTGGTGATCCAAGCCGGCGCGATGGGCCGCGGCGGCGAGATCTTCGTGCTGGACATGGGCGAGCCGGTCAAGATCGTGGACCTGGCGCGGGACATGATCCGCCTGTCTGGCTTGGATTTAGGCAAAGACATCGACATCCGCTTCGTCGGGCAACGTCCGGGCGAAAAACTGTTCGAAGAGCTGAATTGCGACGGCGAGCGGCATCTCGCGACGGCGCATCCCAAGATCATGGTGGCGGAATCCGCCGAGGCCAATCTGGCCGTTTTGCAGCGCGCGCTACAGCGGATCGAACGGATCGTCGATGGGGCCAGATCGCCGATCATCGCCGCGCTGTGCGAGCTTGTGCCTCGGTATACGCCCGGCGAGCCGGTTCGGCTGACGGTGGTCGGCGGCGCTGCGCCGCCGAGCGGATCGAAGCGGGTCCGCGCGGCGGCAGGCAGCGAGGGCCGTCGCGACATCATTCCCTTTGCTGAACTCGTGGACTCGCGAACTCAGGGCGAACGAAAAATAGCGTAAGCCGCCTGGCTCGCGACGGCCGCCGGCGGTTGGCCGCGACCGGGCGGACTCGCGCATCTCGAAAGCACAACACATGCCTCGACCACCGATCAGTATGGCTCGCGTCGTCAACGCCGTAAGCTGGCGGATGCGACGATTGAGGTTTCGCCTGAGACACGAATTCCTGCGAGCCGCACCCTATATCCTGCCGTACAACGGGTTCCAAGTCGTCTATGAATCCGGCGACGTGTTGGTCCGCTCGTATTCGATTCGCGGCCACTGGGAACGTCACGTCTCGGACTATGTGGCCGCCGTCCTGCCTCGTGAGGCCGAGGTCGTCGACGTGGGCGCGAACATCGGCCTGTTCGCCTTCGGCGTCCTGAAGTCGCGACCCGAGGCGTACGTCCATCTGTTCGAGCCATCGCCGCGGCCCCAACGCTGCCTGGCCGCTTCGCTGCGCCGGAACGGACTGTCCGCGCGGGCTCGGCTCAATCCGCTGGCTCTGTACTCGGAGGTCTGTGAGCTCGACTTTCACGTTCACGAAGGCGGGCATTCGGCGTTCGACGGGATTCGCGACACGGGGTATCCGTCGGCCGGCGCCGCGCGGCCGGTTCGCGTCCGGGCCACGACGCTGGATCGGTATTGCCAAGAGGGCGAACTGACACGGCTCGACCTGCTGAAGCTCGACGCCGAGGGCGCCGAGTTGCTGATCCTCCGCGGCGCGCAGCAGACGTTGCGCGCGCTGCGCCCCCGCGTGCTGTTCGAGGTTGGTCTGCAGAACTTGGCGCCGTATGCCATCCGGCCCGCCGATCTGCACCAGTTTTTCACGAGCTGCGGATACGTCACGCAGACCCTTCGCCGGGAATCGCTGGGATTGGAGCAATTCGAGCGGGCCATCGAGACGGAGCACGAGTTTGCGGCGGTCCCTCGCGAGGTCGCCTGATCCCGGATGTCTCGCGCCCATGACGAATTATGCCTTGACCAATTCCGCGCTTCCCGCATCCGCCGCGGCGCTACGGGCCAGTTGCCCCCCCGCCTCGACCGTGCGGGAATCGCTTGTGGCGGCGCCGCCGCCGACGGCGTCGACGATCGAACGCCGGGTCCGCAGCGGAGCCAAATGGTCGATCCTGGCGCTGGGAACCCGGCAGTTGGTCGGCTTGATCACCACCGCCGTGCTGGGGCGGCTGGTCCTGCCCGAGGCGTTCGGGCTGGTGGCGATGGCGACGATGCTGACCGCGTTCCTCTCCCTGTTCGACGTGGGGTTGGGATGGGCGACCGTGCAAGCTCGCGAGATCGATCGGCGGCAGATCAATCTGCTGTTCTGGCTCGGCGCAGGCATCGGGTTGACCATCTGGGGAGTCTGCCTGCTGGTCGGCCCTCTGCTGGCCGATTTCTATGGCCGTTCCGAGCTGTCCGGCATCTGTGCCGTGTTGGGCGCTGGTTTGATGTGCAACAGCCTGGGCGCGCAGCCGGCCGCGCTGCTCAAACGGGATCTGCGCCAGCAGGCGATCAGCGTCGTCGAGACGCTGGGGCTGCTGGTCGCCAGCGCCGTCGCTTTGAGCATGGCGGCAAGCGGTTGGGGTTACTGGGCGCTGGTCGCACAATTGGTGGCCCTGCCGGTGGTCCGGCTGGCTGGCCTGCTGGTCGCCAGCGGGTTCCGCCCCGGCCGGAGCGGTTCGCTGCGCGAGGCGGCGCCGTTGGTCCAATTCGGCGGTTACTACGGATTGTGCGCGTGGGTGGCCTATTTTCAGTTGTACCTGGACAGCATTCTGGTCGGACACTATGGCGGCGCCGAAGCGCTGGGCTGGTACAGTCGAGCCGTCTTCTTGAAGACGTTGCCGACGATGTACGCCGTGATGACGCTGCACGATGTCATGACGCCTGCGCTGGCCGCGTTGCGGGACGCGCCGGACCGGTTTGCGGCCGTGTATCGCCGGGCGCTGCGAGCCGTGGCTTTTGTCGGCTGTCCGCTCGGCGCCTTTCTCGGCGTCGCCGCGCCTGAGGTGGTCCGGCTGCTGTATGGTTCGGCCTGGGACCCCGTCGCCCCGCTGCTCGCCTGGCTGGCGTTGACCTCGTTCTCGTTGCCGCTGTGGAACACGGTCCCCTGGCTGTTCATCGCCACCGGAAAGGGACGCGAGTTCTTTCGCCTGAACGTGATCGTGACGCCGGTTGCGGTAGCTGCGTTCTGGTTGGCAGCGGCGGGCGGGCCGCTGCAGATGGCTCGCGTCAGCGGGTTGCTGTTCGCGCTGCCGATCCCGTTGTTCAGCTTGTGGTACGCGCACCGCACGGCGGGACTGGCGCTGGGCTCGACGTTGCGAGATGTAGCGCCGATCTGGATCGCCTGCACGGCGGCCGTGCTGGGAGGTCTGTTGTCGGGCTTATGGACCGACGGCTGGAGCTACGCCATGTCGCTGGTGGCTAAATTGTTGGTGGGTGGCGGGATCTACGGGGTCGTCTGCTGGCTGCTGTTGGATTCCTGGCCGCTGGGCAGGAGGTCGCGATGAGGCGGGCGATGGCTGAGGATGGCGCGGCGTCCGCGCCGCGTGCGCTGCGGCAAACGTTCGAGGCTCGGGGCGGCGCGCCTCCGCCGGCGGTCGTCGCGGACCGGGTTCGCCGGACGGCGCCGGCGGGCGAACGCGGCGATTGGCAGCGGATCCCTCTGCTGGCGTTTCTGGCGTATATCGCCGGAACGTTCAGTCTGTGTTTTATCGGCCTGTTTTCCAGCCCAGGCTTTGCGCCGTGGCGTGTGGGCGGGTTTGTCGCGCTGGCGCTGGCGCTGTTCGCGGCGGGCTACTTGTCCGTCTGCCGGGCCTCGGGCTGGGGACCGGTGGCCCTGAGCCAGCCGCCCGCGCGCCCAATCGCGAAATTGGTGCTGCTGGGCGTCGGAGTTCGGTTGACACTCGTCCTGCTCGGGCTGGTCAAAGGGCTGAGCACCGGACTGTTGAGTCTGCAAAGCGTGCTGACGAATCCGGGTGACGTCTACCGTTTCGCGCACAGCGATCTGTTCGATCCGGAAGCATTTTCCTTGCTGACCAAGCTCGAAGTCCTCAGCTCGCCGCTGTGGTATCTGACGCTGCCGTTGGCGCTGTTCTACTTCCGCTACTGGACGCCCGGCCAACGGCTGGTCGTGACGGCGACCGTGTTGCTGAACGTGTTGAAACCGTTTCTGATGCGCGGCGTGCAGAAACCGATCGGCGATCTGGCGATTATTTTCGGGGCCATGTTGATCTTACAGGCCGCGTTGGCCGGATGGCGTCTGAGGCGGATCGCGGCGTACGGCGGTTGTCTGAGCTTGCTGTTTCTGGCCTTTATGGCTTTCAATCAAGGCTCGCGGCTGGTCGCCTACAACGCCGTGGGCTACGACGGCGGGGCGATGTTCGAAGTGAATCGGCAGCACCCGCTGTTCAAGGTCTTCGGCGACCGGATCGGCGAGTCGGTGGCGGTGACGCTGAGCTACGCCAACATCGGCTATTTTGGCTTGTCCTACTGCTTCGACCTGCCGTTCCAGTGGACCTACGGCATCGGCAATTCGTTTGCCCTGATGAGTTACGCGGAACAGTATTTCGACCTGCCGGGCATCATCTACGATACGTATCCGTTGCGAGGCGAAGCGGCCACCGGCTGGCCGTCGATGATGTATTGGGAGACCATCATTCCCTGGCTGGCCTCCGATTTGACATACCCCGGAGTCCTGATTTTCTGCGTCTTTCTCGGTCGTTTCTGCGCGACGGTCTGGCGGGAATGCCTGTGCTTTCGGAATCCCCTATCGATTGCCGTGCTGGGGTATCTGACGATCCTGCTGCTGTTTTTTCCGTGCAACAACCAGTTGCTGCAGACCCGCGAATCCACGATCGGCTGCCTGGGAGTCCTCGCGGTATGGCTGGTGGGGCGTCGCAGCTTCAATCGGCGCCGCACCGCGGCGACCGTGGGCTTTAGCGGCGGGCTGTCGACGCCACGGCCGGCCCTCGCGCTGCACGCATCCGGCGCGGCGGCCAACGCCGTACTCGCTGGGCCGTCTTCGTCGGTCGCATCCGGCCCAACCGCAGGTCGTGGTTCGGCCCGCATCGGCGCGGACATCGGCCGACGGGATGGCGCCGGGCGGATCGCACGCAGATCCGCCCGGGATCGACAGACCGCGGACCGACGGACGTCGGACAGGCGGAAGGCGGCCGGAACGAGGGCCGGCGGACTGGCTGTCGATGGCTCGGCGACCGGCGCACGTCTTGCCCATCCGCAGCGGTTGCGCGATCGGCAAACGGGAGACGCGACATGAGTCGGGCGACGGAACGACATCCGCGGGTCTTGGTCGTGGCTGCCAGCGCGCTGCGCGCAGGCTCGAACACGGGCACGACGCTGGCCGGCCTGTTTCACGCCTGGCCCGCAGATCGTCTGGCGCAACTCCACCTGGACGACGGCGCTCCCGATCCGAACGTATGTCGGCAGGCTCGACGAATCGATCCCCACAGCAATCCCTGGGTGCGGAGGGCGCGTCGCATCGGCCTGCGGCGGGGCGACTCGCGGCCCAGTCGGCCCAGCGGCGACCCAGTTTTGCGTTTTGCCGCCGCCGATCCGTGGTGGAAGCGGGCGACGAGACGGCTTGGGTTTGCGGCGCGGGCTTGGGCGGATATGGCGCCTTTGCCCGTGCCGCCCGCGGTCTGGAACTGGCTTGACGAGTTCCGGCCGCAGGTGGTTTATTCTGTGCTGGGCAGCATCCAGGTGATGCGGCTGGCGTACGTCGTGTCGCGACGCTTGGGTGTGCCCGTCGTCCCGCATTTTCTGGACGACTGGCCGACGACCAAGTACCGCATCGGGCCGTTGGCCTACGCGCCTCGACGCCTGCTGGACGCGTACCTCGACGCCGTCATGCAGCGTGCCCCATTGGGCTTGGCGATCAGCGCGCCGATGGCTGCCGAGTACCGGCTGCGGTTTGGTTGCCCGTTCGACGTATTTGCGAACAGCGTCGACGTGCGAGCGTGCGCGGATGTCGCGCCTGCGCGGCTCGCCGGTTCGGCGGCTCAGGCGGTCTACGTCGGCGGCCTGCATTTGGGTCGGTGGGAGCTGTTGAGGGAAATCGGCCAGTCTGCCCTCGAACTGACTGCGCGGGGCTTGCCCGTCGACGTCGTCGTCTATGCACCGGCGGCCGACTTGAACGCCTATGGCCCACGTCTGACCGAGCTCGGCGGCGTGCGGCTCGGCGGCTCGCTGGCCAGTCACGAAGTGTCGGCGGTGCTGCGCGGCGCGGACGTTCTGCTGCACGTGGAATCCTTCGCCCCCGAGCTGCGACGTTTCACGCGGCTGTCGATCTCGACCAAGCTGCCGCAGTACATGGCCGCGGGGCGGCCGATCCTGGCCTATGGGCCTGCCGAGCTGGCGTCATGTCGGTACGTGGAACAGTGCCGCAGCGGGCTGGTGATCGGCCAGCGCGCGCCGGATCGACTGCGTTCGGCGCTGCAGCTTCTGTTTCAGGATCCGGCGCTGCGCGACCGATTGGGAGCGGCAGGCTGGCAAGCCGCCCAACAGCGACATGACATCGACTGCGAACGGCAGCGTTTCCGCGAGGTTCTGGCCGAGGCCGCCCGCGGGCCAGCCGCCGCTCGCCCATCTGCACCTTGGACAGAGGTCGCCGCATGACGGGTCCGAGCACAATTCTGTACGTGGGCGCGTTTCGCTTTCCGGCCGGCGATCCGGCCGCCGCGCGTGTGTTGGGGATCGCCAAAGCTTTGCGGGACGCGGGGCACGAGGTGATCTTCGCTCCCAATCTGCACCAGGACCGCCCGCCGGACCACGACCCGGACGGCCGCTGGCGTTACCAGGGGTTCGAGTACCTGCCCACGGCGAACATGGCGGCGACCCGTCGGGCGAGGCTGGAGCGGTTGTGGCGGATCCATCTGACCGGGCGTGCGGTGCTAGGTCGGATCCGCGGCCTCGAGCTGCCCGCTTTAAGCGCTGTCATCGTCTATCATGGCTGTGCGCCGCTGCTGTGGGCTTTGCGCGGGCTGTGTCGCCGCCGAGGCGTCGCGTTGATTGCCGACTGTACCGAATGGTACGACCCGTGGCAGGTTCCGGGCGGTCCGTTGAGCCCGTTTCGCTGGGACAGCGAACTGCGGATGCGCTGGCTCCAAAAGCGACTCGATGGCGTGCTGGCCATCAGTTCCTATCTCCAGGATTACTACGCGGCGGCCGGCGTTCCCACCTTGCGCGTTCCGCCCCTGGTCGACCTGCACGAGGATAAGTGGTGCAGCCTGCCGTCGCCGACGGCCGACCAGATGCGCTTGGTGTACGGGGGGACGCCCGGCCGGAAAGACTTGATCGGCAATGCGATCCGCGGATTGCCCGCGCTGCGTCGCGCGGGGGTTCCGGTTCGCCTGACCTTGCTGGGGCCATCTTCGACGGCGGTCCGGTCCCTGATGGGCGGCGACGGGTTGGCGGAAGACGACGCCCAGGCCGGCGTCGAGTGTCTCGGCCGAATCCCACAGCACGAAGTGCCCCAGCATCTGGCGGCGGCGGATTTCTCGATCCTCCTGCGGCCGCGACGGCGGTTCACGCAGGCCGGGTTTCCCACCAAACTTGTCGAAAGCCTGGCCGCGGGCGTGCCGGTGTTGGTTAATCCGACCAGCGACGTCGGGCAGTATGTACGGGACGGCCAGCAGGGGCTGCATCTGGCGGACGCGACCCCCGAGGCGTTTTGCGCGGGGGTGCGCCGCGCCTGGGACTTGCCTCGAGACCGTTGGCAGGCCATGCGATTGGCTGCGCGGCGCTGCGCGGCCGAGGCGTTTGACTATCGCCGTCATGTCTCGCGACTCGACGACTTTGTCCGACAGACGATCGACGTCGCCGCACGAGGAGCTTGAGCGAACATGGCCGACCGTCCGCACCCCGATTCGTCTCGCCTGCGAGTCCTGCTGGCCGCGCCCGTGCCTCCGCCCGACCACGGCGGGATCGCGAATTGGACGCGAATCATTCGTCGGGAACTCGGTGGTCGCCCCGACGTCGAACTGACCTGCCTGGACACCTCCGTGCGGTGGCGTTCGGCGACCAACCTCGCGTTGCCGGTCCGGCTCGTGGGCGGCGCCTGGCAGGCGTTGCGCGACACCTCGCGAGCCATTCGCCAGTTTCGTCGCCGCCCGCCCGATGTGTTCCATCTGTGCACCAGTGGCGGCTTGGCGGCGATCAAAGACCTGTTGATGCTGAGCGCGGCCCGCGCGTGGGGCGTGTCCAGCGTCATCCACTATCGCATGGGACGGCTGCCCCGCGTTCTCGGGCGTTCTGGCCCAGAAGCCTGGCTGGTGCGCCGCGCCGCGCGCATCGCGGATCAAGTCATCGTTTTGGACCGTTCATCCGAAGCCGCCGTCCGCGCGGCGGTTCCGCGCGCTCGCGTTGCCCGGCTCGCCAATCTGGTCGAGATCGATCACATCGACGGCCTTTGCCGTTCGAGCGAGCCCCGTGCGGAGATTGCTCGGATCGTCTACGTCGGACAAGTGCTGCCGACGAAAGGGGTGCGCGAGTTGGTCACGGCCTGTGGCGAACTGGCGGATGACCGCGTGCGACTCGAGTTGGTCGGCCCGGTGGCCGCCGATTTCCGGGAAGAATTGCACCGCACGGCTAACGCGTACCGCGACGGGGACTGGTTCCGCCTGCACGGCGCCGTCGCGCACGAATCGGCGATTCGACACGTGTCAGATTGCGACGTGTTTGTGTTGCCGAGCTACAGCGAAGGCTTTCCCAACGCGGTGCTCGAAGCGATGGCCTGTGGTCGGCCTATTCTGGCTTCGACGGTCGGCGCCATCCCTGAAATGCTGGGCCTCGACGAAATCGAACCTTGTGGCGTTGGCGTGCCGCCGCGCGACGTCACATCCCTAAAAGGCGGCTTGCAGCGTCTGTTAGCGGATCCTGGCTGGCGGCGCGAGTTGGGGCGCCGAGCGCGGCGACGGGCCGCGAGCCTCTATACCGCCAATGTCGTCAGCGTCCAGTTGGTCGATCTCTGGCGGACACTTGCTGGCCATTCACCCGCCCCGGCGGCGCGAAGTCTCGGCCCCGCGGCCTAGCGCATTATCCCGTCGTAACTTTGTGGCATCGCACTCGTCATCGCACTCGTCATCGCACGGAATTCGCGCGGCCAGACCGTCGTGGATACCCCGGCGGTCGCCCTAGTTGTCGTCCCAGTTCCCGCCACGGGGCGTCGACACGCGCGACGTCCGCCAGCCCCCGGGCTGCTCCGTTCGCCGATCCCTCGCACCTGGCCGCTTTTCGCCCGTTGTTTCCCAGCCCGGCGCCCGCTCACTCGACCCTTTTTTCGCAGCCGCCGGCTCTGCTTATCTGCGCTTCGCCGCCGTTCTTCCTGTCCGCCCGCTAACATTTTTGATCGCTCGTCTCATTCCCTCCGACCCCCGGCTTGCGCCCCTATTTCGAGTCTGTCTCCAGTTCATAACCTCAACCCCGCACCGGAGATACGTCCCGGATCGCCCCTCGTCGTCCCCCCGGCTTTCGCCCGACTCGGACGCTCGCCTGGTCCAGCGCGAACCGCGTATCGCCCGAGTCCGGGACTTTTTTTCTATTGGCCTGTTGCCTTCGTTCGGTCGATCTGCAATAATGGCACACGTCAGCGAATTCAAGCTCAGTGCGTCGTCTGCCGATAAACAGGCCTTGCCGGAGCTTGAGCGGCCCGCTCAGACGCGGCTCGACCAGAAAAAGAAAAACCTCTTGCTCTGGTCATTGACGCGATGTCCGTCGGCTGTTAAACTTCGCGGCTCCCACAACGGGGCGGCGGCCGGAAGCGGTCGCCAATTGATCTTTGACAATTCAGGTTGTAGCGTGTAGATGGCATCTTCGGAAGAAGATTTGCGTCAGGCCAGCGCAAGTTGGCGTGACGCGGTTGAGTGAAGAGCGCAAAAACTGCTTGTAGAGCAGATATTCGAGCGCTCGGATTCGTCCGAGAGCATTGGATATTTGTGGTCAAGCTATTAAGGGCGCATGGGGGATGTCTTGGCATCAGAAGGCGACGAAGGGCGTGGAAGTCTGCGAAAAGCCCGGGGGAGCTGACAAACGAGCGTCAATCCCGGGGTTCCCGAATTAGCCGGCGCTGAATTCATAGGCGTCGAGCGGCGAACCTGGCGAACTGAAACATCTCAGTAACCAGAGGAAGAGAAAGAAAAATCGATTCCCCGAGTAGCGGCGAGCGAAACGGGAACAGCCCAAACCGCAGGGGTTTCCCTTGCGGGGTTGTAGGGCCCTCCACATGGGAGTTACAAAGCGGTCTGTTAGCGGAACGGCATGGAAAGGCCGGCCACAGCGGGTGACAGCCCCGTACGCGACAATAGCGCCGCCTCCCGGAGGGTACCTGAGTAAGTCGGGTCACGTGAAACCCCGACCGAATCCACGGGGACCATCCCGTAAGGCTAAATACTCTCTGATGACCGATAGTAAACTAAGTAGGGCGACCGAAAGGTGGGAAGAACCCCTGCTAGGGGAGGAAACTGAACCTGAAACCATGTGCCTACATTCTGTCGGAGCACTATGGCTTACGCCAAGTGTGACGGCGTGCCTTTTGCATAATGATCCGGCGAGTTACCGTTGTTGGCTTGGTTAAGGCCCTCCGGGCTGAAGCCATAGGGAAACCGAGTCTGAACAGGGCGTTTTGTCAGCGGCGGTAGACGCGAAACTGCGTGAACTACCCATGAGCAGGTTGAAGCGCGGGTTATACCGCGTGGAGGACCGAACCCACTTGGGTTGAAAACCGAGGGGATGACTTGTGGGGAGGAGTGAAAGTCTAATCAAACGCAGAGATAGCTCGTTCTCTCCGAAATAGCTCTAGGGCTAGCCTTGAGCCACTACGTCTCGGGGGTAGAGATACTGAATTGGACGATGGCCAGTACCATGGTACGTCTCCGAACCAAACTCCGAATACCGAGACGACTATCTCAGGAGTCAGTCCGCGAGGGATAAGCTTCGCGGACGAGAGGGAAACAACCCAGATCACCGGCTAAGGCCCCGAAGCCATGCTCAGTCATAAAGGAAGTTAGAGTGCAGAGACAGCCAGGATGTTGGCTTAGAAGCAGCCACCATTTAAAAAGTGCGTAACAGCTTACTGGTCGAGCACTCTTGCGCCGATAATGATCGGGAGTAAGCATGGCGCCGAAGCCGTGGGCTCACCTTCGGGTGAGCGGTAGGAGAGCGCTGTACGTCAGATACGAGCCGTACCGTAAGGAGCGGTGTTGGGGCGTACAGGTGATTATGCCGGAATGAGTATACGATAAAGCAGGTGAGAATCCTGCTCGCCGAAAGCCTAAGGTTTCCTGGGGAAGGTAATTCCGCCCAGGGTTAGCCGGTTCCTTAGTCCAGGCCGAAAGGCGTAGACGATGGGCAGCAGGTTAATATTCCTGCGCCGTCCGTGTGGAGCGATGGAGGGACGACATCCGAAAGGCGATCAGACGATTAGAAATGTCTGTAGGACGGGCCAAGACCGCGGGATTGGAAAATCCGCCCGCAACCGTCAAGGCCCGGACTCGAGCGGCCCGTCCGCGAAGTCGTTGGCAGGATGTCCAAGAAAAGCTTCTAAGCGTTGAAGCACGGCGACCGTACTAAAACTGACACAGGTAGGCGAGACGAGAAGTCTAAGGCGCTCGAGAGAACGGTGGTTAAGGAACTCTGCAAAATGACCCCGTAAGTTCGCGATAAGGGGTGCCTCTAGGGGTGTATAGCCCCCGGAGGCCACAGTAAATCGGCTCTAGCGACTGTTTATCAAAAACACAGGTCTCTGCCAACTCGTAAGAGGATGTATAGAGACTGACGCCTGCCCGGTGCCGGTAGGTTAAGGAAGAGGGTTAGCGAAAGCGAAGCTCGCGACCGAAGCCCCGGTAAACGGCGGCCGTAACTATGACGGTCCTAAGGTAGCGAAGTTCCTTGTCGGGTAAGTTCCGACCTGCATGAATGGCGTAACGACTGGAGCACTGTCTCAACCACCGACTCGGTGAAATTGTAGTTCGGGTGAAGATGCCCGGTACCCGCGGTTAGACGGAGAGACCCCGTGAACCTTTACTGTAGGCTGATATTGGGCTGAGGTATGTTCTGTGTAGTATAGGTGGGAGGCTGCGAGACAGGAACGCCAGTTTCTGTGGAGCCAACGTTGAAATACCACCCTGGGCATGCTTTAGTTCTAACCTTGATCCGTGAAGCCGGACAAGGGACAGTGTCAGTTGGGCAGTTTGACTGGGGCGGTCTCCTCCAAAAAGGTAACGGAGGAGTGCAAAGGTACATTCAGCCTGGTTGGCAATCAGGCATAGAGCGTAAAGGTAGAAGTGTGCTTAACTGCGAGACTTATCAGTCGAGCAGGTGCGAAAGCAGGCCTTAGTGATCCTGTGGTTCCGAGTGGAAGGGCCATAGCTCAACAGATAAAAGGTACTCCGGGGATAACAGGCTTATCGCGTCCGAGCGTCCACAGCGGCGACGCGGTTTGGCACCTCGATGTCGGCTCATCACATCCTGGGGGTGAAGAAGCTCCCAAGGGTTTGGCTGTTCGCCAATGAAAGTGGTACGTGAGCTGGGTTCAGACCGTCGTGAGACAGGTCGGTCCCTATCTGCCGTGGGCGTACGAAACTTGAGGGGAGTCTTCTTTAGTACGAGAGGACTTAGAAGGACGTAGCTCTGGTGTACCAGTTGTCGCGCTAGCGGCACGGCTGGATAGCTAACTACGGAACGGATAAACGCTGAAAGCATCTAAGCGTGAAGCCCGCCCCGAGATGAGGTTTCGTAAGTGCGGTGCACGAAAGTCCCCTGGAAGACCACCAGGTTGATAGGCCGGATGTGTAAGCGTGGTGACACGCTCAGCTAACCGGTACTAAAGGACGAAAGCTTGACCACTTATATTCAGCGCTCTCGAACGCCATCCACACGCACGACCGAATTGAATGCTGCCGGGGCTTGACGGTCGCGGCAGTGTCTTCCCGGTGACCATATCGCAGTGGAAACACCTGTTCCCATCCCGAACACAGTAGTTAAGCACCGCGAGCCGATGATAGTGCCGCAAGCGTGAAAGTAGGTATCGCCGGGATTTATAAAAGCTCTCGCAGGAAACTGCGAGAGCTTTTTTTTTGGCGACGCCAGGCGCCAGGCGCCAGGCGATGGCGACTGCGGAGCGCGGGGTCTGCGTCTGGCGTTGCTTGACAGGCCGATTCGCGGACTCGATACTTGGCGTTTCTGTTGGGGGAGGCGCAGGATGGATGGAAGGCGATTGGCGACGGCCGCCGTGCTCGTGATTCTGGCCTATGTCGGCTTTCAGGTGCTGGCAGTCCGCGAAATCGGACGGCCGGCGACGGGCGCCGACGCAAGGGCGCAGTCAGGCCGAGAAGTCCAGATCACGACCATGGACGGGGCGTCCGGCGCTGCGATCAGCGAGGCCCGAGCGTCCCGGAACGGTACGTTTTGGTCGTTGAGCATTCTGATCGGCGGGATGGCGCTGGTGCTGGGATTGATCATCATCGGCAAGATCAATCCTTTCATTGCGTTGATCGTCGCCGCGATGGCCGTCAGTGTGGCTGCGGTCGGTCTGCTGGATGCGGGCCAGTGGCGGGACTCGATCGGGCGCGTGGCGACGGCGTTCGGCGCGGCGGCCGGGAAGATTGGGATCGTCATCGGCTTGGCGGCGGTGATCGGCAAGTGCATGTTGGATAGCGGCGCAGCCGATCGAATCGTGCGCGCGTTCTTGCGCGTACTCGGAGAACGACGGGCCCCCGTGGCCTTGATGGCGAGCGGCTGGATCCTGGCAATTCCCATTTTCTTCGACACCGTATTCTATCTGCTGGTGCCATTGGCGCGGTCCTTGTACCGGCGCACGCAACGGAATTATCTGTTGTACGTGATGGCCATCGCCGGAGGCGGAGCGATCACGCACACGATGGTCCCGCCTACGCCCGGCCCGTTGGTCGTCGCCGCCACGCTGGGCGTGGATGTGGGCTACATGATTTTGATCGGCGGGTTGATCGCCCTGCCGTCGGCCGCGGCTGGGCTGCTTTTTGCTTATGCGACCAATCGGGCGATGCCCGTGCCGATGCGTTCGATCGGCGACCAACCCGAGCCGGAACCCTTGGAAGACTCGCAGTTGCCCCCGCTGTGGCTGAGCGTGGCGCCCGTCTTGCTGCCGGTCGTGTTGATTTCGATGAACACGGTAATGGAGACGGCGGCCAAGGGCATGATGCGCGGGCAGGTCCAGCAGATGGGGCTCGAACGTTCGGATCAGGAACAGCAATTGGCCAAGTGGTTGCAAAGGCCGGACGACGTGGCGTCGCCTACCGCGCGACGCTTGGTACGGGTGGCCAGCGTAACGAGCATGGTCGGCGACGCGAACTTTGCCCTGCTGTTGTCGGCGCTCGTGGCCATGGCGACGCTGGTGCGGCAACGCCGATTGGCGCGCTCAGAGATGGCCCAAGCGGTCGAAACGTCGTTGATGAGCGGCGGGGTCATCATCTTGATCACGGCCGCGGGAGGCGCCTTTGGCGAGATGCTGAAAGTGGCGAGCGTCGGTGACGCCATTCAGCAATTGTTTGCCGGAACGGGCCAGAGCGGCGGATTGCTGCTGGTGGTTCTGGGATTTGTCATCGCAGCCGTTTTGAAGACGGCCCAGGGTTCAAGCACGGTTGCGATGATCACCGGATCGGCCATGTTGGCCGGCGTGGCGACGCCCGAACTGCTGGGCTTTCACCCGGTCTACCTCGCGACGGCAATCGGCGGCGGTTCGCTGGTCGGATCGTGGATGAACGATAGTGGTTTCTGGATCGTGGCCAAGATGGGCGGACTGACGGAAATCGAGACGCTCAGGTCCTGGAGCGCCATGCTGCTCGTGCTGGGCAGCGTGAGCCTGGCGGTGACGATGCTGATGGCCGTCCTGCTGCCATTGGTTGGATGACTGCGTTTCCCGAATATGCATGCAGCGTTCCGCACCGTTTGCACTGCGTCGCATACTCCGTTCGACCGACCCTTTCGATTGTTCGAGGCGGGCCGGACGCCGGGAGACAAGCGGTCGCTGGAGTGCCGATAAACGCGAGGTTCCCCGTCTTGCATCGCGGGATTGCAATTTGCCCGGCCTGCCTCGTCTTGTGCTTCGCCCTGCCCGGACTGGAAAATTCGGCGGCCCTCCGCGAGATCCTCGAAACCGTGGCTTCCCGCTAGGTGATCCAAGAACACTTTCACGCCGTAAAGGAGGCGTAGGGCGCGGGGCGCCGACAAGTTCGCAACGTCTGGTCGAACCCGGGCTGCTGGCGTCTGAACCCGTGGCGGTATGCGTTGATCGAGGCTCCCCCTGCCCGCATGGCGGTCTGTTTACGACCAATGGAAGCGCTCGTTGCGTAGCGGATCTTAGAGGCGGTGGACGGCGCAGCGCTGGCAGCGCCGCGATGCTTTGGGACGGTGCGGCGATCCGGGCCGCAGACTTGGTCGGGACGCACGTTGCAACGTGCGAACATCGCGGTATATTGCGCACCGGGGAACGCATGGTTCGAGCGGTCTCGTCGGCGGCGACCGACGCCGTGATGGCTCGTGCGCGGTCAAGATTAATACATCGGGATCGCTGCGATCACCAGACCACGACAATCCCGCGCGCTGGCGAATGCGGGTACCCGAACATCCAAAGTTGGACTACGCACGAAGACTGCCGAAGGGAGGATCGGATGATGGCGAATCGCGGGCCAGAGTTGCTGCCAGAGGTCACCGAGTTTTTTGCCAGCGGGCCGCTGGGCGGCGTTGTCGGCGGCCAGCAGGTCGCGGCGGCCAACGGCGAAGTGTTCCAGACGCGCGATCCGGGGACGGGGCGGACGCTGGCCGAGGTGTGCGCGTTGCAACCCGAGGACGTGGATCGGGCGGTGCGGACGGCCGACGAGGCGTTTCGACGTTCAGGCTGGGCGGAACTGCCGCCCAACGAGCGCGGCGCGCTGCTGCATCGGCTGGCGGACGCCGTCGAGCAACGCAAAAAGATCTTCGGGCAGATCGAAGCGTTGGACGCCGGCAAAGTCGCGGCCCAGGCCGAGGGCGACGTCCAGAACTTTGTGGACACGGTGCGTTATTTTGCGGATCTGGCCCTGCATACCCAGCGGCGCAGCCCGCTGGCGGTGGCGCGTCACGAAGCGTGGACGGTCCGCGCGCCCTGGGGACCGTGCGGCTTTATTTTTCCGTGGAACTTTCCCATCCTGTTGGCCGGCTGGGGCATCGCGCCGGCGCTGGCCGCGGGGAATACCGTGGTCATCAAGCCGGCCGAAGACACGCCGTTGTCGACGATCTATCTGGCCCGCGTGGCTCGGCAGGCGGGCATCCCCGATGGCGTGATCAATGTCGTCCCCGGGCTGGGGCACGTGGCCGGCGCGGCGTTGGCCGCGCACCCCGGGTTGAGACGCATGTCGTTCACGGGTTCGCCCGAGGTGGGACGGCTGGTCGCGGAGGTGTGCGGCCGGAACCTGGTCCCGGTGAAGCTCGAGCTGGGGGGCAAGGGCGCGGCGGTCGTGTTCGACGACGTCGACCTGTCACGGACGGTGGACAAACTGGCCCAGGCCATCACGTTCCACACCGGCCAGGTGTGTTGCGACGCCACGCGCTGGCTGATCCATCGACCGATCTACGATCGCTTTGTCTCCCAGGCGGTCGAGCGTCTGCAAAACGTCGTGGTCGGCTACCAACTGGATCGGAGAACCCAGATGGGGCCCGTGGTCAGCGACAAGCAGCGTCAGCGCGTGTTGGGATATCTCGAGCGCGGCCAGGCCGAGGGCGCCGAGCTGGTGCTGGCCGGCGGCCGGGCCGAGGTCAGCGGGCACGATGGGTTCTATGTCAAACCAGCCCTGTTGGCCGGATCGCTGGACAACGTCGCGGCGCGCGAGGAAATCTTCGGTCCAGTGGCCTACCTCGCGCCGTTTGCGGACGAGGAGGAAGCGATTCGCTTGGCCAATCAGACCGACTACGGCTTGGCCAACAGCGTCTGGACGAACGACTTGAGCCGCGCCGCGCGTGTGGCCGAGCGGATGGTGGCGGGAAACAGTTGGATCAACGCCCATAACCTGTTTCCGCACGGGGTGCCTTATGGCGGGGTGAACAAGAGTGGTATGGGGGGCGGCGTGCTGAGCGTTCAGGCGTTGTTCGACTATTGGCGCAGCACGTCGGTCATCCGCCCACTATAGTGCTGAGCTCGAGCATCGTGACATTTCCGACCGGATCCTTGGGCGCCCGCGGCCACGACAGAGCGTGGCCCTCTCGACCCGGTGCGACGTTGGGTGGGGCATGTTCCGCTGCGTCCGCTGTTCGTCGTGCCGCGTTCACGCGGCGTCGCTGGTGGCGGCCGAGCGGGGGTGGGCGGTGGTAAAATCGCGCGTCCACAGACGCCTCGGATGGCTGGAAATCGAATGAGCAGACGCCCATCGCGCAAGTCTTCAGCACGGAACGTGCCGGCGCGATCGCCCTCGGATCATGATGGGTTGCGGCGCGACGATGACGCTCGGCGCGACGCGCACGCGCGGCGCGATCGGGCCATAGCGCTTGCGGGTTTCACGGCGCTGCTGGTGGCGGCGCCGCTGACGCCCAGCGAGAGTACGGCCGAGCTGGGCGTCAGCGCCACGTGGGTCATGGTCCTGCTGGGCGTCGTTGCCTTCTGGCTGGCCCGCGGTTTTGTCGGTCGCCGCACGACGATCCGCTGGGGGTTGCCAGACATCCTCGCGATCCTGCTGGCGATCCTGGTCTGGCTCAGCACGGTCATCACCGCGACGCAGGGCAACGCCCGCGCGTCGTTCAACATGGCATGGCAATGGACGGCGCTGTTGGTCTTCTTCTTGCTCGGACGCCAACTGCTACAGCGCCCGGTGGCGGTGCGGGCCGTGGTCGCCGTGATGCTGGCTTTGGCTACGGCCCTCTCGAGCCTAGCCTGTTACCAGTTCTTCTCCAGCCTGCCGCGGATGCGCGCCGAGTATGCGCGCGATCCCGAGACGATGCTGCGGGCAGCGGGGGTCGATTCCGCGGCAGACTCGCCCGAGCGCAAGCTGTTCGAGGACCGTCTGGCGAGCACCGAGCCGCTCGCGACATTTGCGTTGGCCAACTCGCTGGCGGGCTTTCTTGCGCCTTGGTTCATCGTCGCCTGCGGAATCGCCGCTTGTTGGCGGCGCGAACGGGTAATGGCCGCTGCGGTGAACGCCGATCGGACCGAGACGGGCGACACGTCGTCCGCGGATCTGGGCCGATCGCCACAGCCCACGCTGGCCGCCCGGCGCGAGCGGCGCCAGCCCGTCGGACATGCGGCATGGCCATCCGCGGACATGCGCGCGATGGTCGGGCTGCTGGCGCTCGTGCTGAGCGTCGCGCTGATGGGTTTTGTTCTGCTGGCCACCAAGAGCCGCACCGCGCTGTTGGCGGTCGGCCTAGGGGGCTGTCTGCTAGCGCTTTGGCGTTGGTCCGGGCGACGGCCGGCACGCGCTGGATGGGCGGTCTCGGCCCTGATCGCAGCAGGCGTCGGGATTCTGCTTGCAGCGGTTGCGGTTCGTGTCTGGGATCCGCTGGTGCTGACCGAAGCTCCGAAATCTGTGCTGTATCGCGTGCAGTACTGGGAAGCGACCAGCGCGATGATCGCCGACCACCCGTGGTTCGGCTGCGGACCGGGCAACTTTCAGACGTGCTATCCCGCCTACAAACGGCCCGAGGCCAGCGAGTCGATTGCCGACCCGCACAACCTGCTGTTCGAGGTAGCGGCCACGCTGGGACTGCCGTCGCTGGTGGTGTTCGTCGCCTTGCTGGCCGTCGTCGCCGCTCAGGCGTGGCGCGGTTGCCGATGGGCGCCCGGCCGTCGAGCGATCGATCCACCGATGGATTCGTCGAGGGGCGGCCAGACGCCGACGGGCGAGAGCGGGCGGGTCGTCGCAGACGCGGACGGCGCCCAACGCATAGCGGGCTGGGCCGCTGGATCACCGCTCGGACCCACGGACGGCGAGGCGGTTCGTGGGGTCTATCTGGGCGCGCTGCTAGGCGTAGGGCTAGGCTGGGGGACGGGATTTCTGGCCGGGATGACACCCGAAAGCGCGTTGTTCATGTTGAGCCTGCCGATTGCAGTCGTGCTGCTGGCGACTCAGCGGCCTTGGGTCGAACAGGGGACGCTGTCGCCGCGGATCGTGCTCGTGGCTCTGTTGACGCTGGGAATGAACTTGCTCGCCGCGGGTGGAATCAGCTTTCTGAGCGTGGCCGTCGGCGGATGGCTCCTGTTGGCGATCGCCAGCAGCGCCGGGCCCGCGGCGTACGGAGAACGCCCGCTCGCACGGTCCGCGGTCGCCCTGTTGGCGGGGGCGGCGGCGCTCGCGGTTGCGATCTGCTTTTTCTCGATGTATTGGCCCGTTTTGCGCTGTCGAACAAAGTTGAACGAAGCTCACACGCTCGCCCAATTATCGCGTCCGCTGGAAGCCGAGTCAGCTTTGCTGGCGGCGACGGCGGCGGATCCGCGCGCCGCGGAACCTTGGAGCAACCTCGCGGCGTTTTATCATGCCTGGGCCCTGCAGCGCGACAGCGCGGACGCTCGAGCCCGTTTCGAACATGCGGTTCTGCAAGCATTGGAGCGAAACCCGCAGGCTCATGCGTTGCGCAAGCAGGTGGGTGATTGGCAACTGGCCTTGTTCGCGCGGTGGAGGCAGCCGGATAACCTGCGAAGGGCGCTCGAGGCCTATCGAGCCGCGGTCCGGTTGTATCCCAACAATGCGATTGGCCGTGCGCAGTTGGCATGGGGCTATCATCTCGCGGGCGATGCCGCCGCGGCGCGACGCGAGGCCGAGGAAGCCTTGCGTTTGGACGCTTTGAACCCGCATGTCGAGAGAAGGCTAGACCGACAGCGGATCTATGATCCACTTGCGGATCCGGCCCAACCGCGAGAAAATGCCGAACAAACGGCGCGGCGGTTGCGTAAATACGGTTGACGGGCGAGGGCGGTAATTCCTGGCGTCGGACCGCGCGGCCCGATTTCGCCTGAGTTCGGAGCGGCCAAAGTTCGGGCGTGCAGCCGACACGTTGTCCAATTTTGATTTTTTGTTAGTCCCACCTGCTCGCGCTCAGGATTCCCGTGGCCGGACGACTGCGACGGCCCCGACGTTTGGATCTTGACGATCCACTTGGCCGGTGCGAGTGTCCCGGGCCTGTCCGAGCCTTGCGAGACGGCCTAGCTAGGCTACAGGAACAGGCCGTGGGGCTTGTCTCCCGAGGAGCACTGATGAAGATTTGGGTGTTGACGATCGGCTTGATTCTGATCGGCGTCGTAGCCGGCGCCTCGAGCGCATGGCTCGAGTTTGCCGGGACCACGAATCAGTTCGAGCCGCATAACCAATCCGTCGCCACGGCGCTGCCGCCGACGGATCGGATCGGCCCGAAAGTGGAGGTGGTGGACGGCATCGACTTCGATTTTGGCGTCGGACAGCGGCAGAGCGGAATGAACCACACGTTTGTGTTTCGCAACGAGGGCGATGAACCGCTACGGCTGACCCAGGGCGCAACCACCTGCAAATGCACCGTCAGCAACCTCAAGTCCGGCGATGTCGCGCCTGGCGAGACGGCCGAAGTGCATCTGGACTGGAAACTGGTCACGACGGGTGATCAGTTTCGCCAAACGGCCGAGATTCACACCAACGACCCGCGACGGCCGACCGTGACGTTGACCGTTCATGGCGTCGTGACGGACCTCGTCCGACTCGATCCGCATGACGTCGTGTTGAGCGATGTGTCGGCCAACGAAGGCGCGACGGCGACGGTCTACGCCTATGGGTTCGGGATTAAGAATCTGGAAATTGTGTCGTCCGAGTTCGAGAACTTGGAGACCGCCCCGTTTTTTTCGCTCGTCTGGACCCCGCTGACCGGCGACGAGCTGGGCAAGAATGCGAGCGTCGGGTTGCGCGGCACGTTGAGTGTAAAACCAGGGTTGCCGCTGGGGCCGTTAAATCAGACAATCCATCTGCACACGAATGTCGCGGATGCGGACAAACTGGACTTGGAGATTACCGGGGCGGTGGTGAGCGACATCTCGGTGGTCGGTCCGCGCACCTTCAGCGATTCGCGAAACGTCCTCCAGTTCGGCACGATCCCGCGGGCGGAAGGCGCCAAGACCACGTTGCGGATCCTGGTCAAGGGGCCGCATCGGCAGGACGTGCGGCTGCATGTGCAGGAGGTGGATCCGGCAGACGTGTTGCAGGCATCGCTGGGCGAGGCTCAGCAGATCAACGATGGCGCCGTGTTCATGTATCCGTTGGAGGTCGAAATCGCGCCCCATGCGCGGCTGGTCGATCGCTTGGGGTCCGAGCAGACGAAGCTCGGCAGAATCGTCATCGGGACGACGCATCCCACGGCTGCCACGGTTCCGATTTATGTCAAGTTTGCCGTCGAATAACAGCGAGCCGCGTCAGTCTGGGAAGGAGCCATTTTGAGAAACCCATTGTCGCGTCGCCCTGCGGTGGCGTTGGTGTTGCTGACATTGTCGAGCGGCGTGTTATCGGTGGCCGGTGGATGCAACAGCCGACCATCGACGGACGCTACGGCGCAACGGGTGGGCGCCGCCGCGACGTCCTCGCAGCCATCGCCTGGCGAATCGCCGCAGACATCTCCCACCGGATCCGCGGAACTCCCGCCCGAGACCTATCACGAGCCCTTGTTTGTCGGCTGGTCGCAACCGACCGTGGCGTTGTTCATCACCGGTCAACAGTGCGGCTATATCGAACCGTGTGGGTGCACGGGGCTGACGAATCAAAAGGGCGGCTTGTCGCGACGCTTTGCGTGCCAGCAGCAATTGAAGGAACGCGGCTGGCCAGTTGTGGCTTTGGACGTGGGCAACCAGGTTCGCCGGTTCGGTCGCCAGGCGGAGATCAAATTTCAGATGACGACCGAGGGATTGAAGCAGATGAAGTACCAGGCCATCGGCTTGGGACCGGACGATCTGCGGCTGTCATCTGGCGAACTGATCGCGATCACGGCCGATGATGGCGACGCGGGCACGGCCTTCGTCTGCGCCAATGCGGCGATTGTCGACCGTGCGCTGACGCCTCGGTTTCGTATCATCGAGGCTGGAGGCAAGAAAATTGGCGTGACGGCCGTGTTGGGCGACGACGAGTTGGCTCGAATCGCCAGCGACGAGATCATCAAACAACCGCCTCAGGCCGCGCTAGCCGAGGTATGGCCCGAGCTGGAAGCCGCGCGCTGCGACCTGTACGTCCTGTTGGCCCAGGCGTCGATTCCAGAGTCGGCCGAACTGGCGCGCCAGGTTCCGCACTTCGACGTGGTCGTCACCGCGGGTGGCGCGGGCGAACCCACGTACGAGCCCGAGCCGATCGCCGGCGTCAAAGCCGTCATGGTTCAAGTCGGGACCAAGGCCATGTACGTCGGCGTGATCGGCCTGTTCGACGACACGAACCAGCGTCTGCGATATCAGCGCATCGCGTTGGATTCGCGTTTTCCCGACTCGCGCGAGATGCTCCAGTTGCTGGCCTCGTATCAGGATCAACTGCGGATCGCCGGGCTGGAAGGCTTGGGCGTGCATCCGATCCCCTATCCAGACGAACGCCGTTTTGTCGGTTCGGAGACCTGTGTCGAGTGCCATGACGGCGAGTACGCCATCTGGGAAAAAACTCGCCATGCCCACGCCCTGGATTCGCTGACGCACCCCGGCGAGCGCGGCGAGGTGCCGCGGCATTTCGATCCCGAATGTCTGAGCTGCCATGTGGTCGGATGGAACGCCCAGAAGTTCATCCCCTACGCATCCGGCTATCTGGGCTTGGACGAGACCCCGCATCTGCACCACGTCGGCTGCGAGTCCTGTCACGGCCCGGCATCGGCGCACGTCCAGGCCGAGAAAGGCGAACACCAGCCGACCGAAGCAGAGATCGAGCGCGGCCGACAACAAGTCCGCCTGCCGTTGGCCCAGGCCGAGAAGAAGTGCATGGAATGCCACGACTACGACAACAGCCCCGACTTTCACGCCGAAGGCGCGTTCGAGCGATATTGGAAAAAGGTCGCGCATGGCAAAAGCGTCAGCCCGTGAAGCTGGACGCGCGTTGATTCTGCTGGCGAGTCCCGCGCTGAGTTGGCGCCGTCCGGACGACGAGTGTGTTGGCCAATCGTAGTCTTTGGGCTGTGGCACTCGCCAGCGCGCGGGATTCCCGCGGTCTGGCGACCGCGGCCGTCTCGACATTCATCCTTGACGCAGCACGCGTCTCAAGCATGGCGAACTTCGGGACAGTCCGGCACGAGAGGGACGTACCGCGTCGTGGTTGGCGTTTGTAGGGCTGTTTCAGGCAGCCCATTTGCCCGCGGTCGCGCTCCGCGAGGCCATGCCGGGATCAACGCCAATTTTCACCGCCTCGTTCACCCAGAAAAGTAGTAAATGGCTGTGACACCGACCGATCGTTTCGACTCGGCCGATCGTGCGCGCGCCGACGCGCTGATCGACGAAGGCCTCGCGCACCACCGTGCCGGACGTTGGCCCGACGCCGAACGGATCTATCGACAGATCCTCGAAACCGACGCGCGGAACGCCAACGCCTGGCACTTGCTTGGCGTGCTGCAATATCAAGCGGGCAATTACGCCGAGGCAATCGATCAGATTCAACGGGCCATCGCCCTGCTGCCATCGCCGGTGGCCGTCTTCCTGAACAATTTGGGTCTCGCCTGCCAGGCGGTCGGCCGTCTGGACGAGGCCGCCGACTGCTATCGCCGCGCCATTCAAGCCCAGCGCGGTGACCCGGCTGCGTATCAGCATCTAGCGCGATTGCTCGTCGCGCGTGGCGAGGTCCGGGAGGCCGCCGATGCTTGGCAGGCTCTCGCTGATATGTTCGCCGGACGAAACGAGTCGGAAGAGGCCTACGTGTACTACCGTCTGGCCTGTGAGCTGCGGCCGAGCAACGCCGCGGCTTGGCACGGAAGGGCCACGGCGTTGGCGACTCTCGGGCGACTGGATGATGCCGCAACCGCGTATCGCACGGCGCTCGATTGTCGCGCCGACTGGCCTCTGGCCTGGAACAACCTGGGATGGATGTATGCGCAAACCGGCAAGCTCGACGAGGCCGAGCGCTGTTTTCGTCGGGCCATTGCACTGGCGCCGACTTTCCCCGAAGCGCACATGTGCTTGGCCACGGCGTTGCTGCGGATGGGCCGCTACGCCGAGGGCTGGGCCGAGTACGAGTGGCGTTGGAAAAGCCAGGCTGAGCAGTTTCGCCGCCCGGCTCGCCCCGAGCCCGATTGGGACGGCCAGCCCTTGCGCGGACGGACGCTGCTAGTCGAGCGCGAGCAAGGCTTGGGCGACGTGCTGCAATTCATGCGGTACATCGAAGTGCTGCAGCAACGGGGCGAACACGTGGTGTTTCAATGCCCTGAGGCCCTGCGTCCCCTGTTGAGCACGTGTTCGTCCATCCAGCGCCTGGTCGGCGTCGACGAGCAACCACCGCCATGCGACGTGCGGGCGCCGCTGCTGTCGTTGCCGCGGCTGCTGGGAACGACCGTCCAGTCGGTGCCGGACAACGTTCCGTACCTGACCGTGCCGCCGCACCGCGTCGCGACCTGGCGAGCGCGGCTGGCCGCTCTCGATGGCTTGCGGATCGGCATCGTCTGGCAGGGAAAGCCGAGCTATTCGGCTGATCGGCAGCGGTCCTTTCCCCTGCAACGCTTCGGCCCGTTGGCCTATCTGCCCGGTGTTCATCTGATCAGCCTGCAAAAAGACCGCGGCAGCGAACAACTGCGCGATGCGCCGTTTCCCGTCTACACGTTGGGCGAGCGATTCGACGAAGACGACGGCCCGTTTCTCGACACGGCGGCCGTCATGATGAACCTCGACCTGGTGATCGCGCCCAACACGTCGGTGGCCCATCTGGCCGGGTCGCTGAACGTGCCCGTCTGGGTTGCGCTGTCCGCGGCTGGCGCCGACTGGCGCTGGATCATCGACCAGCCCGATACGCCCTGGTATCCTCGAATGCGTCTGTATTGGCAGCGCTCCCCGACGGACTGGGACGAGGCGTTTGATCGCATCTATGCCGACGTGGCCGCCCTGCGCAGGGCACGAGCCTGAAGGCTCGGGACGTGCCTGCGGTTCGCCTGCGCGTTCTCCCAGCGATCACTCGACACGGTGAGTTCCCAGATCACGCCGCGATGGACCGGACGCTGGACGCTCGCAGTCAAGGTCAGGGCGCCCTCGACGATCTGTTCCCGCTACGATTGTCTCGCTGGCAGCCGTCATTTGCGCCCATGAACCCGAGAGACCCACGGCGGCTCGCGATCGTCCACGCGCTCGAGCCCAGAAGTCACTCGGGGCGTCGAAAGACGCCGGCTGAGGGTGCGAACACGGACCGACCGCGGGCGAGCGGGCTGCAAAAGCGCCGACAAACAATCGGTCACGGCGTTGTCCTTCGGAGCCGGGAAAGCCTGGAACGAGGCGAAACAGAGGCGACGTACCGTCAGCCGCCTCGTTTTAATGCCTACAGTGCGCACCGCCGATCGCGCTTGCGCTGTTCGGGCGTCTGCGCATTGCGACCGGCCATTTGACAAAACGTCGGCGCCTGTATAGCATTTAAAGTCTAGGTCGTGTGTTCGTGTTTTCAGACAAGCTGGCTGGCTGTACATGCGGCAGTTCAGCTTCCGGCAGAGGGAGAAGAACCATGAAGAAGTCTGAAACGAAGGTCTACAAGGAACTCCTTTTGGCCATGCGGGCACGATTGCGAGGAGACGTCGTTGCGATGGCGGATGCGGCTCTGAAAAAGACGCGAGCCGAGGCGAGCGGAGACCTGTCGCTGATGCCGATCCACATGGCCGACGTGGGTACGGATAATTACGAGCAGGAATTTACGCTGGCCTTGATGCAAAACGGTGAGGACGTCTTGAGCCTGATCGAATCGGCGCTGGAGCGGATCGAGGACGGCCAGTACGGGGCCTGCCTGGAATGCGGTGGGCGAATCCCGAAGACGCGGCTGAGCGCGATCCCTTATACGCCATTTTGTGTCAAATGCGCGAGCAAACTAGAAGCGTCGGGCGCGCCCTACGGGAGCAACGACGAGTACAGTTGAGCGGCGAGATCCTGGGATTCTCGAGGGCTGATTTCCGACCCGCACCGACTGGACGTGGAACGCTTGGATCGGCGATTTTCGGGCCGAGCGATGGAGTGCGTCAGCAACGTTGAATGCGACATCGAACCAATCTTCGAGCGGCGCCGTTCCGCGCAGCCGTCATATCGTCTTTTGGGGCCTTGCCGTCTTGGGTTGTGCGCTGGATCTGTGGACCAAGCACTGGGTGTTCCAATGGCGTGGGATGCCCGGCGAGAGTCCTGAATGGTGGATCTGGGAGCCTTATGTCGGCATTGAAACGGCGCTGAATCCCGGCGCGCTGTTCGGAATTGGCGCCGGGTTCGGGATCGCGTTCGCGTCGCTATCGGTCCTGGCCGCCGTCGGCATTCTGATCTGGCTGTTTCGGTTTCGCGCAGCCCGCGATCTGCTGCTGACCATCGCCCTGGGCTGTGTGTTGGGCGGAATCGGCGGGAATCTGTTCGACCGACTGGGCCTGTGGCAAGCGCCCGACGCTCCGGGCGTCTGCCGCAACGAAGTCCGCGACTGGATCTTGTTCCGATACCACGACCTTACCTGGCCCAACTTCAACATCGCCGACTCGCTGCTGGTCTGCGGCGCCGGGCTGTTGCTGTGGCACGGGTTTCGCGGCACGGACCAGCCGACGCACACTGACGGGCAAACGCCGCCCGTCGCCTCGTCACCTCGCGATCCGGCCGGGGACGCGTCTTAGAAGTCGATCCGACAGCGTCTCCCGAATCAAGAAAACGGCTTCACACAGAGCCGCCAAGCCACTGAGAGCCGCGCTTTCGGTTCTCGGCGTCTTGGCATGAGCGATATCTGGGATCCAGAAATTGTTCAGAGTCTAGTGCCGCAAGTCAGAGTTCCGCGCCCACCGCGGACAATTGTTGCCGAGTGCGCTGTCCAATCATCATTTTCAGGTTGTCGC
>JAVYAJ010000046.1:0-19346 GCA_032229885.1 Candidatus Anammoximicrobium sp.
ACAGAGGCACGCACGGCGCCAGCCCTGGGGCGTTGCCCCAGGCTACGGTGAGCGGAGGCCTTCGGCCAAACAGATTCTTGGGTTGCGGGCGCTAGCCCGCGTTAGGCCGCGTGCACGTCATCACAGGTATCTCGCCAGCGGGCCGCCGCGCGCGGCGAGGGCGTCGATACGTTTGGCTACGTCGGGGTCTTCGACCAGCGGCGGCGCGTGGTGCGGCTTGGCGCGGGCGTCGATCACCAACGGTCCGCGGCAGCCCCAGTGTTTTTGATGCGTGAACGAATCGACGCCGTACACGTCCGCGGCCGGATCGCTGCGGGTGAACACGACCCACAGAAAATTATTCAGCGTGCGAGCCGCAAAGTCGCTGTCGTCCACGACCACCCACAGGGGAAGCGAGTTGGACGGGTTTGCAGCCTTCGCCGCGCCCGCCTGATCGCACAACTGCCGGATCACCGGATCCGGTTCGTCGCCGCCGGCTGTCGCGCGCGGCCCGGCGATCGCCAGGACTCCGGGCAGGCAGATTCGTGGCTTGTCAAAGCCGTTTGGCAACTGAAATCCGGCCGGCGTTTCGGTCGCCAGACTGCGACAGCGAGGCCCGGCTGCGGCGATCACCAGCTTCGAGCCTTCGTTGATGGCGCGGCCCGTGTAATCCAGGGTGTCCATCGTCGTCCGGGTTTGGAAATGCAGGTCGCGCCGCCAGTCGACGCGCTGTAGTACATGCTGCAGGAATGCCGAGACGTCGTGGATGTCCAGTTCCGGAGCGTCGTCCCGCGCAGCGATCCACAGGTATTTGGCCAGAGACAGTTGGCCTTGCCCGAGGATCGCGTTTGCCTGGGTCAGCAATTCCTGCGGACGGTGCACCGGCTCGTACGGCGTATAGCGTTCGCTGCCGATCGCCAGCAGCAAAGGATGCACGCCCGCGGCGTCGACCGCGTGGACCACATGGACGCCCGGAACAACTTGCGGAATGACCGGCCCTGTCAGTTCGTGAATCAACTGGCCGAATATCGTGTCCTCTTGGGGCGGACGGCCGACGACCGTGAACGGCCAGATCGCCCCATCGCGATGATACACCTGGTCGACGCGCAGAACGGGAAAGTCGTGCGCGAGGCTGTAATAACCCAGATGGTCGCCGAACGGGCCTTCGGGCAATAGGCGATCCGGGTCGATCGTCCCCGTGACGCAGAAATCGGCCTCGGCGTAGATCGGCAGCGGCGCCTCGGCGTCGTCCCCGGCGGGGCCGTCGCTTCCACGCGGGCAGATCATGGGGATCCGGTGGCCGGCCAGTGCTCCGGCGAACGTCAGCTCGGACATCGTCTCCGGCAGCGGCATTACCGCGGCCAGCGTCATCGCAGGCGTTCCACCGACGAACACGTTGACCCGCAGCGGCCGTCCTTGCCGAATCGCCGCCGCATGATGGACGCCGATCGTGCGGTGCAGTTGATAGTGCAGGCCGACCTCACGGTCCGGCTCGTACCGTCCGCCGGACAGTTGGATGCGGTACATCCCGAGGTTCGATCTCCCCAGTCCCGGATGTTCGGGGTGCTCGGTATACACCAGCGGCAGCGTGATGAATGCGCCGCCGTCGTCGGGCCAAGACTTCAGTTGTGGCAACCGCCGAATCGTCGTGCGGTGGGCGAGAACAGGACCGCGGCGACAGCGGCGCGGCAGCATCCGCATTGCCGTCCACGGCGCCGACGCATAGCGTACGGGTCGGCGGAGCAACTGACTGGGATCGAGCTTCAACTCGATCAATCGCCGGACCCTTTCCCAGGTGTCGCGAAACAGAAAGCGGGCACGCTCGGCCGTGCCGAACAAGTTCGCGACCATCGGAAAGCGGCAGTCCCGGACGTTCTCGAACAGCACGGCCGGCCCACCCGACGCATAGACGCGGCGTTGGATTTCGGCCGCCTCGAGGTCGGCGTCGACCTCGTCCGCGACGCGAACCAGACGACCGTGCCGCTCCAGGTCTTCGATGCACGCGCGCAGATTGCGATAACCCACGCGAATCCTCCTTTGACAACGGGCTGCCGCCAGCTTCGCCGCATGACACGTGGCTGCGACGTCTCGCCGCCCACCTCCGCTGGCCTCCCCTCAATGTCGCTAATCCCAGGAATGAAAAAGGCAGTCGCCGCGCGCGGCCCCTGTGGCCGTTGTCGAGCCCCGCGGTTGCCGGCCCTGTTCGCGGCACACGGCTGCCCGCCGGTCGTACTCGATCGTCGCTTGCTCGCCGCCGTTGGTTCCCTGCCGACCTGTTGTCCGATGGGGCCACGCTCTACAATACGCCAAACCGCCTTCGGCGGGAACGGGCGTCCGATTTTTGGCAGCATGACTGGAAGCACAAGGAGTCCTCGGCATGATCATCCGTCCAGCGGACACGGGCCCCGCGAGTTTGGAGGCGGACGCCGTTGTCGTCGGCGTCGATGCGCAAGGGGTGTTGTCGTCGGAAGCTCGCGAGATCGATATGGCGACCGACGGGCTGCTGACCCGTTTGATTGCCACGGAAGAGATCTCCGGAAAGTTGGGCAAGGTCGCTTCGTTGTTGGCTCCGGCGGGCGTGCGAGCTGCGCAGGTCGCCGTCGTCGGGCTGGGCGAGCGAGCGCGTTTCGGACGCGGACAGGCGTTCCGAGCCGCCGCGACCGCCGCCAAGCATCTGGCGCAGCGACCGCGACGTCGCGTCGCCTTTTTCCTCGGAGACGGCTGGACCGAACAGCAGATCGAAAGCGGCGTCAGCGGAGCGATCGTCGGCTGTCGCGGCCAGGATCTGTATCGCGTCGAGAAGAATCTGCATCCGTTCGACGAGATCGTCTGGGGCAACGCTTACGAGCCGGTTTTGGCGTCGGGACAGATCCTAGGTGATTCGATCAACCTGACGCGCCAGTTGGTCAACGAACCGCCCAGCCGGATCTATCCTGAATCGTTCGCGGCCGAGGCCGAGAAGTTCGCCGAAGCCTGCGGGCTGGAGGTCGAGATCTGGGACGAACAGCGGCTGGAACGCGAGCGCTGTGGGGCCCTGCTGGCGGTGGCTCGCGGCTCGCAACGCGCCCCGCGGTTGGTGATCCTCTCGCACCGTGGCGGCCCGTCGACGGATCCGCTGTTGGCGCTGGTGGGCAAGGGCGTGACGTTCGATTCCGGCGGCCTCTCGCTCAAGCCGACGGACAGCATGAAGACCATGAAATGCGACATGGCCGGCGCAGCTACCGTGTTCGGCGCCATGCAGGCGATCGCGCGGCTTGAACTTCCCATCAACGTGATCGGTCTAGCCGGAATGGTCGAAAACATGGGCGGTTCGGATGCCTACAAGTTGGGCGACGTGGTGGTCGCCCGCAACGGCAAGACGATCGAAATTCTGAACACCGACGCCGAGGGGCGTCTGGTGCTCGCCGATCTGCTCGACGTGGCGCTCGAGCGACGAGCGGATCGAATCATCGATCTAGCGACCCTGACCGGCGCGTGCATGGTGGCGCTGGGGGTCGATGTGGCCGGGCTGATGACCAACAACCAACCGTGGTGCGACACGGTGCGAGCGGCCGCCGACGAGTGCGGCGAGCCGACGTGGCAGTTGCCGATGTTTGCCGAGTACGACGAGCAGGTCCAGAGCAAGGTGGCGGACTTGAAGAACGTCGGCGAGGGCCGTTGGGGCGGCGCGATCACGGCGGCCAAGTTTCTCGAACAGTTCGTCGGCAAGACATCCTGGGTGCATCTCGACATCGCCGGACCGGCGTTCCTCGAGAATCCCAAACCCTGGCTGGACGCGGGAGGAACCGGGGTTTTTGTCCGGACATTGGTCGAAGTGGCCCGCCGATGGGCCATTTGACAGGAGCGCTCGCCCGACGACGTTTCGAGGACGCACGGCACGCCCCGCGGCCGTCGCCCACGCGACGTTTTTTCACCCCGTTTCGTTCGGGCCGACCCCGGCATGACGCCTGCCGATATCGACGTTTTATATCTAGCCAGATCGCGCGTGAATCCAAATCGGAGACCTTGGCCTTGAACGAACCGCTGAATGTCCATGTCCAACTGAGCGAACGCAGCTATGACATCGTGATCGGCACGGACAACCTGGCCGAGGTCGGTTCGTTCGTCGAGCGCTGGGGCGAATGCACGCACGCGGTCCTCATCACGGACACCAATGTCATCGAGCCGCACGCGCGATGCGCGGCGCGCAGCCTCGAGGCGGCTGGGGTGCGGGTCGAGGTCGAGATCGTCGAGGCGGGCGAGCCTGCCAAGTCGATCGCGAATGCCGAGCGTCTCTGGAACCGACTGCTCGAACACCGGGCGGATCGCAAGTCGATGGTCGTCGCGGTCGGCGGCGGTGTGGTCGGCGATCTGGCCGGATTCGTGGCCGCGACCTATGCTCGCGGCTTGGCATTCGTCCAGATCCCCACCACCCTGTTGGCCCAGGTCGACAGCAGCGTCGGCGGCAAGGTCGGCGTCAACTTGCCGACAGCCAAGAATATGGTCGGCGCGTTTTGGCAGCCGTGCGGCGTGCTGATCGACACGGCCGTGCTGAACACGCTGCCGGATCGCGAGTATCGCGCGGGGCTGGGCGAAGTCGTCAAATACGGCGTGATTTTGGATGCGGATCTATTCGCCTACCTCGAACGCCATGCGGACGCACTGAACGCCCGCGACCCCGCCGTGCTGCGCACCGTCGTGGCCCGCTGTTGTCGGCTGAAGGCGGACGTGGTCGAGCGGGACGAACGGGAAACCACCGGCCTGCGAGCGGTGCTGAACTATGGCCATACGTTTGCCCATGCGATCGAGGCCGAAGCCGGTTACGGCCAGATCTTGCACGGCGAGGCGGTGTCGATCGGCATGATCGGCGCGTCGCGCTTGGCCGAACGCCTGGGGCGAATCGGCGAAGAACTGACCGTTCGGCAGCGCGAACTGTTGGTGCGGCTGGGCCTGCCGGTCGCCCTGCCAGCGCTGGATCCAGCAATCCTGCTGGCCGCCATGCAACGCGACAAGAAGGTCGCCCACGGCCGTCTGCGATTCGTGCTGCCGACGCGAATGGGGCATGTCGAGCTGGTCGGCGACGTGCCCGCCGAGCACGTCCTAGCTGTGCTCGGCGACGCATAACCCGGGCGGACCTGCGCGTCGGCAAGACGACACTTCACGCGGCGCAAGATTGCGCTTTCGAGAACGTTTGCCAGCGGAGAGTCAGGAGGGCATCGACTTCGGCGTTGTGCTTCGTCGGTGCGCCGGCAATGCGTGAGGTGATAGCAGCCGAGAACGCCGCAGACTTCTCGTAGTGTTCTGCATTCAACGTCTTCTTCTTGAGGGGCTTCCCTAGCTGTCCGATCAGATTCAGCTTGGGCGAGTACGACGTCAGGTAGTGTAGTACGACGTGCAGCCCATCGGCCAGACTCTAGCCTCATATCCTACCGGATCTTCCCTTAGGTTTTCTTCGTAACGCATTACTCGATAAGGACTTCGCGGTTGTCCTGCGGCAAGCGTGTATACATGACCAATGTTTCGATATTCGTTTGCACTTCCGTTGTATATGCTTCGCACGGCTCGAAATGCCACATGGCACGGCGGACTTTAGTTCGCCTTTGTCATACGGAACCTGATGTTCGCGAGGCCATTCTTACCCACGCTCGGTATAACAGGGCTCATCGTTCATAATGTATACACAAGATGGTGAATATGGCCTGCGGCCCAAAAACGCGATCGCGGTATTCGTGGCCGTGTGCGGCATCAAGGCCAAAATGTTGGGCATCGAGGCGATTGTCTGGCGGCGGAAATCTCGTGCTCTGCCGAGTGCGACAACCCGAAAATGATGAGTGGACAAGGCTCAAGTACGGCGGCGTCTGAATCCCCGTTTTGCGTCGTCGCGTGCCGATACACCCCCGTCGAGGGCCGAGACGTGGGAGACGGGAGTGTAAATGGCGGTGAAAGTCGACGCGAGTCCGCGGTTTTATCTTCAGCGCAGATTAACCGCGAGCGGTATACAATATAGTGAGTAGGTAGCAACTAGCTACGGAGTGGCCGATCCGAGCGCAGTGCACGCGGTGGCCGGACGCTGTGGAAAATGGGTGTCGGCGGTGGTCGCGTCGATAACGGGTCACACTGGACGAGAGTTCACAGTTTGCCATGAGGGTACGCCCCGATGAGCGAGATCAAGCCGGACTCGCAGGAGACCGCGGACCTGTTGGACAGCGCCCGCGGCGGCCCGAGCACGTTCGATCGGCTGTTCGCCCGCCACCGCGAGGCTTTGCGGACCGCGATCGGGCTGCGGTTCGATCCGGCGCTGCGCGCGCGACTTGACCCATCGGACGTCGTGCAGGACACGCAGCTCGAGGCGTTTCGCCGCTTGCCGGAATACCTCGCGCGGCGGCCGATGCCGTTTCATCTGTGGTTGCGAAAAATGGCGTATGAACGGCTGATCATGATGCGCCGCAAGCATTTGGGCGCCGCGTGCCGGGCGGTTGGAAACGAACTGCCGCTGCCCGAGGGTTCGTCGCTCATGCTGGCCAAGAACCTGCTGGCCGCGGGTCAATCGCCCAGCGGCCAGGTCGCGGCGGCCGAGCTGGCGCAGCGCGTGCGCCGGTCGCTGGGCCAGTTGGCCGATATCGACCGCGAGATCCTGTTGATGCGAACCTTCGAGATGCTGCCGTACGACGAGATCGCCTGCGTGTTGGAGATCGAGCCGGCGACGGCTCGCAAACGCTATGGACGCGCGCTGCTGCGGCTGCATCGCCTGCTGGCCGCCGATGGGATCACGGAGTCCAGGCTATGATCGATTCCAGTCGGGGAGACCGTGCGCACGACCGACGCGGCGCAGACGACCGACGCGGCGCAGACGATCTGCCCAGTCCCGACTGCGCGCGCAATCCAGATTCCCAACCCCATGACGCCGATTCGCCCGACGAACTGTTGGTCTGCCGCGCGGCGGACGAGTTCCTAGAGCGAATCGATCGAGGCGAAACGCCGGACATCGAGGCTTATGTCGCGCGGTTCGGGCCGGTCGCCGATGTCTTGCGAGACGTGTTGCCGGCGCTGCAGGCCATGCGCGGTTCCGCCGTGCCGCACGGCCCCGCGTTGGGCGATCCGTCGCCGGCGGCGATCAACGGCCAGTTGGGCGACTTTCGGATCCTCCGCGAGCTAGGCCGCGGCGGCATGGGGATTGTCTACGAGGCCGAACAGATTTCGTTGCGGCGACGCGTCGCGTTGAAAGTCCTGCCCTTTGCCGCGACACTCGACGGACGGCGGCTCGATCGTTTCAAAAACGAGGCGTTGGCGGCGGCCCGCTTGCACCACACGCGGATCGTTCCCGTATACGCCGTCGGCTGCGAGCGGGGCGTCTATTACTACGCCATGCAGATGATCGACGGCCAGAGCCTGGCCGATGTGATCGTCCAGTGGCAGCAGATGGCGGCGGGCGGCGACGCGGCACGCGGCGAACCCCTGTCCGGCGAACCTGTACACAGTCAAGCCCAGCGCGGCGCATCGGCGTCGCGTCCGTCCGCGCCGCGCCGTGCGCGGTCGGCGTCGCGAGCGGCCACGGCGACCAGTTCGCACGTACTGGCCGAGCTGTGGCGCAAACCTGCATCGGACCCGCCGTCATCACCGAAACCGTCACCAGCACCGCCGGCGCCCGCGTCGACGCATGCGCAACTGGCCATGTCGACGGTTCCGGCCAGCGGCGCCGGCGAGTTCTTCCGCACGGTGGCGCGGCTGGGCATCCAGGCAGCCGAGGCGCTCGAACACGCGCACAGCATGGACATCATTCACCGCGACATCAAGCCGGCGAACCTGCTGGTCGATGCGGGCGGCAATCTGTGGGTCACCGATTTCGGCTTGGCTCGCCTGCGCAGCGACGCCGAGCTGACGGCTTCGGGCGACATCGTCGGCACGTACCGGTACATGAGCCCCGAGCAGGGGCTGGGCAAAAACGCGCTGGTCGATCAGCGAACCGATATCTACTCGCTGGGCGCCACGTTGTACGAGCTGACGACGCTGCGTCCGGCGTTTGACGGCCAGGGGCGCGAAGACTTGTTGGCCCGCGTCGCGGCGCACGATCCGCTCGCGCCGCGGCGGATCAACCGGGCGATTCCGGGGGATTTCGAGACGATCATCCTCAAAGCGATGGCCAAGGAGCCGCGGGAGCGGTACGCGACCGCGGCCGAGCTGGCCGAGGACCTGCGTCGGTTTCTCGACGGTCGTCCGATCCAGGCGCGTCCGCCGGGGATCGTCGATCGGATCGGGAAATGGTCGCGGCGTCACAAGCCGCTGGTCGCCGTCGGCTTGATCGGTCTGCTGTTGGCCGTGCTGGGGTTGGGGATCAGCAACGTGATGGTGGCCCGCGAGCGTTCCAAGACACGCGTGGCGTACGAAGAGGTCGCTCGGCGCCAAGCCGAAACGCAGACCGCGCTGGCCCGCGAAGCCCAGCAGCGGCGGCTGGCGGAGACCCGCTTTCGCCAGGCGCGCGAGATGCTCGACGCGTTTGTCCAGGCGAGCATCGACGACCTGACGAGCAAGACGACCGACGACGACATCCGTCAAGGCCTGTTGCTGGCCAGCCTGCCGTATTATCAGACCTTCATCGAGCAGACGCGCGACAACCCGCCGCTGCAGGCGGAACTGGCGGCCAGTCATCTGCGCGTCGCGAAGATCCTGGATGCCATCGGTTCGACGCCCGAAGCGCGGGCGGCGCTCGAGCGCGCGCTGGAGACGCAAGAGCGGCTGGTGAGCGAACGGCCGCACGACCAGGCGTTGCGGCGCGGCCTGTTCTCGATGTACTTTCGTCTGGGCCTGTTGCGTGGCGGCATGCCATTGACCTTCGCCCGGCAAGAGCCGGTCCAGACGTATCTGGGCCTGCGGCCCGACCAGGCGGCGCGGATCCGCGAGATCGCCGCCGAGCACGAGCGGCTGCACAAAGAATTCTGGAACCTGGCGACCGCCGATCCGGCCGAGGCGCGGCGGACGTTTCGCGAGCATCTGGATGATTCCTTGGCGGCGCTCCAGTCCACGTTGGATCCGGCCCAGTTTCAGCGGCTGAGCCAGATCGTGCTGCAGCGTCAAGGCGTGTGGGCGCTGAGCACGCCCGAGATCGCCGACCAGCTCGCGCTGACCGGCGCCCAGCGTTCGGCCATCTACGCGATCCAGGAAGAAGCGTTCCGCCGTTCGCCCCACCGCCGCGACGCGGGGCGCGCGTCGGTCGACGAAGGGATTCGCCGGGTGCTGACGACCGAGCAATTGGCCGCCTGGCAACAGATGCTCGGCGAGCCCTCCGACCTAGGCAAATGGACCGCGTCGCCGCGCCGCTCGCGACCCAAGCTCTCGCCCAAGGACGGCGCCGCGCTCCCGTAGTGCTAGAACTCGGAATTGATGCGCGTGCAACGAGAAGTCTTCTCGGATTGCCCGAAAAACGGCCTGGGCACGGCACGCCGGTAAGCGAAACGGCTGGATTGTGCCCAGAGTGAAGGGCGACTCGTGGACCCGGCATCCTGCCGCATACTTGCCAGCGCCCTGCGCCCGCAGCGAAGTGCGCCATCCTGGAGGGACGCGCTCCGTCACGTCCACCCGGTTTCGGCACGATGGAGCGTGGCCCTCCACCGTGGCCTGAGCTTGCCACGAGGGACGCGCTCCACGCTGCTAAACTCGGTGACAGTTGCCCGACGTGGACGACGAACTCTGGATCGCCGCGCCAGCAGGCGCCGCCGCACCGCCACAGGGTTTCGTCTCGCGATCCGCGGTAGATGCCGCCTGTCCGTCGATTTGGGGGGCAGATCTCGAAACGAGCCGGTTTCCACCGTCAATCTGTCCATGGCCTGACTCTTTCGCCAGACTCTTTCGCCGGGCTCTGCCGGCTCAGGTCCGGTTGCGACCGGCCTTTCGGGGCTGTTAGACTGGTTCCGCGGAAGCTTTGCCGGAATCGAACTGGCGAAGGTCGATCTCCCGGAAACGGTTCAGTTCCCCGCCTGATCTGATGGGCGGGACAGGGCCGGATCGATCGTGGTTCGTTAGTCCGCGTCCAAGAAAAGGTGATGTGCCATGTCCGAACTGCGCATAGGCGTTGCGGCCGTCGAGATCACGCCGCCGGCGGGGCTGCCGTTGATGGGCAACTTTCGTGACGATTATCTGGCGCGAGGCGCGCTGGACCCGCTGATGGCCAAGGCCATGGTGTTCGAGGATCGGCACGGTGTGGCGGCCGCGGTGTTGGCACTCGACGTCTGTATGCTGGATCGCAACAACGTGTCCCTGATTCGCGACGCGATCGGCCGCACCGCGCGCGTGCCACCGGAACATGTGCTGATCCACGCGACCCATACGCACAGCGCCCCCGCGCCGTTCGATCGCTTTCTGTTCGGCTTGAACTACGAGCCGTACCGCGCGGCGACGGAGGCCGTGTTGACGCGCGCGGCGTCGGCCGTTGCGCTGGCGGAAAGCAATGCCCGCGCGGTCCAAACAGCCGTCGGCCACGCGCGCGAGGATCGGGTGTCGTTCAACCGACGTCTGCGTCGTCGCGACGGGACGACGCAGATGAATTGGGAGGCGCTGTCGCCCGGATTCGACGCGGGGCAGATCCAGGCGGCTTGGGGCCCCAGCGACCCAGAACTGACGTGCCTCGTGGTCGAATCGGCGGCCGGCCCGGCCCATTCAATCGTCCATTTCGGACTGCATCCGGCGATCCTCGCTGGCGACAACTGGCTGTACTCGGCCGATTTCCCCGGCCAATTGTCCGCCGCGCTCGCGCAGATCCAAGGCGAAGGCTTCCAGACGCTGTTTCTGAACGGCTGTTGCGGCAACGTGAATCAGATCGATTATCGCGATTCCCAACAGGGCCGCGGTTACGGGATGGTTCAACGCGTCGGGTACATGCTGGCGGCCGCGGCCGCCCAGGCGATTCGCACCCGACGCCCGCTCGCGGGCGACTCGGTCGCCGTCGCCCGCGACTCGGTGACCCTCGAGCGGATGCCGATCTCGGCGGAGGAACGCGACCGTTGTCAACACGTTCTGGACGCCGCCCAAGGCGCGTCGCCGGCGGGTCAGGTCGACGGGCTGCCGGAAGCGTTCTTTGCCGAAATGCGGCTGCGGATGCACGCCGCGCAGCATGCGCCCGATCGCGTCGAAGTGATGACGATCCGCGTCGGCGACGCCGCGCTGGTCGGCTTGCCGGGCGAGGCGTTCTGCGAGTTCGGCCTGGAACTCAAACGTCATTCGCCCGCCGCGCATACGCTGGTCCTGGGGTTGAGCAACGACGCGATCGGCTATCTCCCGACGCGCGAGTCGTTCGACCAGGGCGGTTACGAACCGACGGTGGGCAGTACGTACTACGCCCCCGGCGCCGGCGAACGATTGACCGCCGCCGCCGCCGCTCAGTTGTCGCAGTTGTTCGAGCGATAGGCCGGTAAGCCCGCGGCAGCCCGTGGGACGCGCGGGCCATGTGACAGCGGCCGCGGGGCAGCGCCGCGAGGCAGCGCGGATGGGCCAGCGTCGGGGGGGCAACGCCCGTGGGGCAACGCCCGCGGATCGCGGTCGGCGGATCGCGTCGGCCGTGTCCGATCGACGGGCGCGTTACGGTTCGAGTCGCGAACCCAACAGCGCGCGAAGGTCTGGCAGGTCATAGGTTTCCAGCGCCCCGTGCACGACGGCCGCTAGGTGTTCGCCGCAGGGCTGGCCAACGATCGAGTCCCAGGAATCGAGCCCGTTCTCGAAACGACAGTCGGCGAACAGGTCCGGTTCGAGCGCGGCGGCGTGCAGCGACGATACGACGGCGCGGCCCGTTGCGATCAGCGAGGCCTTTCCGGCCTGGGGATGATGTTCGGCGATGGCCCACTGGGTTGCGGACAGGACTTCTTCGGCGCGCAGGCCGACCAGCGAGCGGCCCATCAGATAGGCCAAGAAGAACTCCTTCCACTCGGGCGACAGAACCGGCGACGCTTTGCCGGGCGCCGTCTCGCCCAAGCCGCTCAAGTCGACGACGAGCACGGTCGTTCCCTGCCGGGCCAACCGCTGGGCCTCGGATTGCGTAGCCGCCGTGTCCGACGTCGCCGTGTCCGCGGGCGTCGCCGTGTCCGCGGGCGTCGCCGTGTCCGCGGGCGTCGCCGTGTCCGCGGGCGTTGCGGCAGCGTTCCGGGTGGGCGACGCCTGAGCCGTTTTGCCGTTGCCGTCGACGACGATGGCAAGCGCTTGGGCGGGCTTTGCGGGCACGAAGCGCAGGCAAGCCAGCGGCGGATGGCCGTCGGCCTCCAACACGAGACGCTCGATCTGATAGCCATCGCGCGCGGCGGTGTCCACGACCCGCGCCGTCCGCGCGGGGATCGCGGCCAGTGGCCGGGCGGCGATCAACCGACGAACCTCGTCCCGTAAATTGGCCGGCAAGCCGTTTTGTCTAGCCTCGCGGCGTTGCGCGGCGAGCGCGGCCGCGCGATCCGCGTTCAGCTCGTACACCGAGCGTTCGCCCGCTTCGAGCAACACCTGTCCCCGCGGCGTACACTGCAACTCGGACTCGGATCGGTAATCCAATTCGCCCTCTGTCACGGGCTGGTCCACGCCCGCAAGCCAGCGGCGCATCCATTGAACCATCGTCCGTCGGCCCAATGGCCCCAGGCCGTGCTTGCCGTTGGCCTCGACCAGATCCACGCATTGCGGCGCGTCCAGCCAGCCGTAGAACCGCTTGGCCTGGCGCACTGTGTCCCAGGTTCCCGTGATGTCGAAAAAGTCTTCGGTGGTCGCGCACACCAACGTCGGCTTGGGGGCGCGCATCAAGAGATAGTCCGTCTGTTCCATCCCAAAGGCCAATTGGCCGAAGATGTTCTGTTCGGCGTCTTGCGGGCCGATCGTCTGGATCAGCCGTTCAAAGGTTGTGATATAGCAGGCGGGCGCAGCGCACGCGATGCGGTCGTCGAGCGCCATCAGATAGCTGGTCATCGTCCCACCGCCTGAGCAGCCCGTACAGCCCAATTTGGCCGCGTCGATGTCCGGTCGCGTGGCGAGATAGTCGAGGCAACGCATGCCGTCGTAGATTCGATAGTGGGCCGTGTTGCGGCCGACGAGAATCGAGCCTGCGCCGATCAGGAAATGTTCCGTCGTCGTCCCGCTCTGCACGGGTCGGCCGTCCGGGTGGATCCATTGGGATCGCTCGCCCTGGCCGATCGGATCGTAGCACAGCGCGGCGATTCCGTCGCGGGCCAGGGCGATGCCCATCGCCTGGTTGTACGGCGCAGCCTTTGCGGTGCGGCTGTGGCCGCATGCGACGAGCACGGCCGGATGCGGGCCGTCGCCCGCGGGCACGTACAACGCCGCGGTCACGTGATGCTGAGGACGGCTTTGAAAGATCACACGTTCGAGGCGATATCCGTCGCCATCCAGCGTGCCGACGATTCGCGGCTCGAGCGGACAGCGGTCGGGCAGCGCGCCGATGGCCCGCTCGAAGTTCTGTCGCCGTTCCGCTTGCCAGGCGCGGCACTGGTCGGGCGTCTCCAGTTTTTCGAACGCTTGGCGACGCTGGTCCAGCAAAACCTGCGCGTCGCGCTGCAACGATTGATACAACAATCGCGCGGCGGGCGGGTCCGAGTCGCGCGGCAGCGCGTTCCACGATTCGTCGGCTTGCGACAACCCAACGACGGAGAACCAAACCGATGCGAGGACGATCGTGCGAGTCTTCATGGCATCCCTCCAACCAAACGCGCGCCGCGCAGATGAATCAACGGCCCATATTGTGTCGCAACACGATCGTCGGGACAACGCACCGACGGGGAAAAGCGCGTCGCAAGCCGGCGGGGGCACGCATGGAGGGCCACGCTCCGTCGTGGCCGCAATCAGCCGGACGCACGGAGGGCCACGCTCTGTCGTGGCCGCGACTGGGCGGACGCGACGTCATGCCCGAAGCCCGCGCACGACGCGTAGCCGCGACCGGGCGGACGCTTGGAGGGCCACGCTCTGTCGTGGCCGCGACCGGGCGCATGCGACGGAGCGTAGCGGACGCGACGGAGCGCGTCCCTCCAGGACGGCGCACTTCGTTGCGGTCTGGGAAAAACATGACGCGCGACTCGACAAGCGGCGCCGCTGGCGGGCCGTCGCTCACAGCACGTCGCACGGATCGACGTCGACGATCCACTGGATGCCTTCGGGCGGTTTGAGCGCTTCAGTCGCCAGGCGGACGACGTTGCGGATGCGTTCGCGGTCGCGGCCCTGGACGAGCGCATGAAAGCGAAACATGCCGCGCAGTTTGGCGATCGGCGCCGGGGCCGGGCCGAGGATCCGAAGCTCGCCCGCGGCCGCGGCCGCGGACAGATCCGCAGGTGCGTCCGGCCCGACGACTTTGGGCCACGCGCGACGCAACAGGTCGACGACATGCGCGGCGAACGCCTCGGTCGGTTTGTCCGACGGACCGCGGACGACCAGCCGGATCATGGCGGCCATCGGCGGATAGCTGAACGCGGCGCGCACAGGCAGTTCGAGCTGGGCAAAGGCCGCAAAATCGTGCCGCGCCGCAGCCTGGATCGCGAAATGGTCCGGACTGAACGTCTGGACCAGGACCCAGCCGCCGTGTTCGCCGCGTCCCGTGCGCCCGGCCACCTGGGTCACCAACTGAAATGTCCGTTCGGCCGCGCGAAAATCCGGAAAGTGCAGCGTGGTGTCGGCGTTGATCACGCCGACCAGGGTGACGCCGGGAAAATCCAACCCCTTGGCGATCATCTGGGTTCCCAGCAGGATTTTGATCTCGCCGCTGCGAAATCGAGCCAGCGCTTGTTCATGGCTGCCCGGCCGCTGCATGCTGTCCGAGTCCATCCGCAGACACGGCGCCCGAGGAAACCGCGCTCGCACCTCTTGTTCCAGTTTCTGCGTGCCCAGCCCGGCGTACAGGATCCCGGTCGAGCTGCATTGAGGGCAGACCGTCGGCGCGGGGATCGTATGGTCGCAATAGTGGCACATCGCGCGGTTCGCGTCGCGATGATGCGTCAGCGCGATGTCGCAAGCGTCGCACTTGACGACGTGTCCACACGCGGGGCATTGGATCGTCGTCGAGTATCCGCGCCGATTCAACAGCAAAATGATCTGCCCTCCGTCCTGCAGCGCCTGGGACATCGCCTGGTGCAGGCGACGGCTGATCGCGCCGCCACGATAGTATTCCTTTGTGGTCATCCGCAGATCGACGACCGTGACAGCCGGCAGCGGCCGATCGAGGACCCGCCGCGGCATTTCGAGCAGTTCGAACTCGCCGGACTGGGCTCGCTGCCAACTGTCCAGCGACGGAGTCGCCGAGCCCAGCACCAGGGGCACGTTCTCCTCGCGAGCCCGCCACAGGGCGACCTCGCGGGCGTGGTAGCGCGGCGCGATGTCCTGTTTGAACGAAGCTTCGTGCTCTTCGTCCAGGATGATCATCCCCAGATGCGGAGCGGGCGCGAACACGGCGCTGCGGGCCCCGATGACGACCTGGACCTCGCCCGCGGCGATCCGCTCCCAATGCCAGTGCCGTTCCGCGTCGGTCAGATGGCTGTGCAGCACGGCCACGCGATCGAACCGCGCTCGGAACCGCTCGCACGTCTGCGGCGTCAGGCTGATCTCTGGCACGAGCACGATCGCTTGGCGGCCAAAGCCGATCACCTCTTCGATCGCTCGAATATAGACCTCGGTCTTGCCGCTGCCGGTCACGCCGTGGATCAGCAGCGTCCGATGTTGCCGCGCGTGCAGCGCGGCCAACATCCGGTCCAGCGCCCGCTGTTGGTCCGCGTTCAGCTCGTGCGCCGATTGGCGAGGGTGCGGGCCGTCCGCCACGTCGGCCCTGCGAACGCGTCGCGAGATCTCGTGCACCAGCCCCAGCTTGCGCAGCCGCTGGATCGGGGCCAAGCTGCATCGGGCGGCCCGCGCCAACTGTTGCGGCGTCATCGGCTCGGGCGAGGCAGCCAGGACCTTCAGGGCCTCGCGCTGTTTGTCCGGCAGTTCCAAGTGGGCCAGCTCGGCGGACGCGCGCGGCGAAATGCGCAGATACTTTACCAGCCGCGTCCCCGCATGGCCGCGAACCGCTGCCGGGACCACAGCGTCCAGCACGACGCCCCACGGACACAGATAGTAGTCGGCCATCCACGCGGTCAAACCCAAGAGGTTCGACGTCAGCAGGGGCCGGTCGTCCATCAGGCTGAGCACATCCTTGAGTGGACGGCCCACGTCGTGTCGATGTTCCAGGCGGACGCAATAGCCCGTCATCGTGCGGCCGCCACGTCCCAACGGCACGCGCACGCGGCGACCGACGGAAACCGCGGATCGCAATCCTGCGGGAATGGCATAGTCGAACGGACCATACGGAGCTTCGGAGAATACGACCGTGGCCACATACGCGTCGCGGGCCGCGTCAATCTCCCACGCGGGAAGATCGGTCGGGAACAGGGATCGTTGCTGGGCGTTCATGTGGGCGCGGTTGGTGAACCTGAGTGGTTGATCCTCCGGGCACGGGTCCATAGTCGGATCCGCCTGCGTCTGATACGATACCAGACCGGGCAAACGAAGGGCAGGCGAACCATGCGAGTCGGCATCTTGGGCGGGACGTTCGATCCCGTGCATTACGGACATCTACTGCTGGCCGAGAACTGCCGGGAACAGTGCCGGTTGGATCAGGTTCTGTTCCTGCCGGCGGCGATCCCGCCGCACAAGCAGACCTGCCAAGTGACGGACGCCGCCAAACGCCTCGATATGGTACGGCTGGCGATCACCGGCCACGACGCGTTCGCCGTTTCGGAAATCGAGATCCAACGCGGCGGGGTCACGTATACGGTCGACACGCTGACGGGGCTGCGCCAGCAGCGCGCCGATGACGAGCTGTTCTTCTTGATGGGCGCCGACTCGCTGCGAGACTTGCCGACGTGGCGCCAGGCGGCGCGAATCTGCGAGCTGGCCGTCCCCGTGGTCATTCGACGGGGAGACATGCCAGAGCCCGATTTCAGCGTGCTGGCCGATCTGGTCTCGGCTGACCGGCTGGAAACCATTCGGCGCCATCAAGTGCGGATGCCGCTGGTCGAGTTCAACAGCACGGCGATCCGTCAGGCGGTGGCCGATGGCCGCACGATCCGCTATCAAACGCCGCGCGCGGTCGAGAAATACATCCAGACGCACGAGCTGTACAAGCGGGCCGCGGGCGTCGAGTCGGGCGAGCGGCCGAAGCTCGGCTGATCGTGCTCGAGCGGAATGACGGGGACCGCGCATCGGGGCGGCCGCGCATCGGGCGACCGCGTCGCACAACCATCGGCGGCGAGACCGTCAGAGCTGCGCGCGGCTCAATGGGATTTTGTCGGACGCCACACAACGTCTTCGATTCCGCGCTGGGCGTTGGCGACGCGCGCAGCGACGAACAGAAAATCGCTCAACCGGTTCAAGTAGATGACGACCAACGGCGAAACCCGTTCGTCGGGCAGCGCGGCGAGCGTCACGGCCCGTCGTTCCGCGCGGCGGCAGACCGTCCGGGCGACGTGCAGCGCGGCCGCCGACGGTGCGCCGCCAGGTAGGATGAAGGCCGTCAGCGGCGCCAGCGTCTGTTCGAACCGGTCGATATCTTCTTCGAGCTGTGCCACATGGCGTTGCTCGATCAACGCGATGGGCAACCGCTCGGGATCCGGCGCCGCCAACTGGGCGCCCAGATGAAACAGTTCGCTCTGTACTCGACGCACGACATCATCCAGATCCGGCGGCAAACCCGCGGCGCGGGCCAATCCCAATCCGGCGTTCAATTCATCGACGTCGCCATACGCCTCGATGCGCGGATGATCCTTGGCGACACGCGCCGATCCGAGCAGACCTGTCTGGCCGGCGTCTCCCGTCTTGGTATAGATCTTCATCAGCGTCCTCTGGCGCCCCGCTCGCGCCTCGGCGGCCCTACCGCCGATCGACGCGCGACCGCGTCGATGGGCGAAACGCGTCGATGGGCGAAACGCGTCGCGGCGTTCCTCGCGGTGGCGATACACACCATGCCGTTTTCGCAACCGGATCGCGCATTGTGGCAGACTCGATCGCGATGGCAAGTAGGGATGACCAACCGCGCAGCAACCCGGCGCTGAGAGCCTTCGCCCCGCGAGGGCTTTCTCGCAACGGCACGGACAGCGATCTCGGGCCAAGGCAGAGGGACCGGTTAAGGCTGGATCACCGGGTAGACTCGGCGACCGACAAAGGTACACTGGGTTTCGGGATGACGTCGCCATCGGAACGAGGCCGGACGGCGACGTCATCCCGATCGCTTCGGCCGCTGCTGGGTGGGATCGTCGCCCGATTCGGCAAGCGTTCCCGCCGCGACACTCGCACGCCGCGCGAAGACCAAGGCGGGTGCGAAACGCGCCTACCATGAACCGCCTCGCGATCCGCATCTGGCGCGTTCCAGACCGGACGTGTCCGAACGGAGCCCGAAAATCCGCGGAACCCCTGCGCGCTTGCCCGATGGAGAAGCTCGGTATGCCGCACTCCGACACGCAGACGCCCGTCAGGCTGGCCTGCCGGCTCGATGAACTGACCAAGGACTATGTGCTCAAAGGCGAGACGGTCCATGCGCTGCGCGGAGTTTCGCTGGACGTGCCCGATGGTGACTACGTCGCGATCATGGGGCCATCGGGTTCGGGCAAGAGCACGCTGCTCAATCTGTTGGGATGCCTGGATCAGCCGACCTCCGGTTCGTACTTCCTGGGCGACGACGACGTGGCGCAGATGAACGACTGGGAACTGTCGCGCGTCCGCGCCAGCCGGATCGGCTTTGTCTTCCAGTCGTACAATCTGATCCCTCAACTGACGGTCGTCGAGAACATCGAGGTTCCGCTGTACTACCAGGGGCACGTCAGTCGCGAGACCCGCGAGCGCTGCCGCGAGCTGGCGGCGATGGTCGGTCTGAGCGATCGGCTGAATCATCGCCCGATGCAGTTGTCCGGCGGCCAGCAGCAGCGTGTCGCGATCGCCCGCAGCCTGGTGAACGATCCGTTCTTCATTCTGGCGGACGAAGCGACGGGGAACCTGGATACGAAGACGTCGCTCGAGATCCTGCAACTGTTCGAGGATTTGAACAACGAGGGGCGCACGATCATCATGGTGACCCACGAAGACGACGTCGCCGAGCACGCCAAACGCATCATCCGCCTGCGGGACGGCTTGTTGCAATCCGACGAACGGCGCCGATAGGCCGGCAGCCTACCGGGTGAGCGCCTGCAACCCAAAAGTTTAGGGTCTTAGTTCGTATCATGCGCGCACCGTGCGCGCATCTTGTACACCGGTTTGTACAGTACACTTGTGGGTTATTGGCACTAGCACCCGTTTGGTGCAATTGCTATTGCATGACTTTTGCGCAGCACAGACGACAGGAAGCGTGTTGGCCGAAGGCCAACATCAACGTGTCACCGTGGCCCGGATGAATATGGCCTTCG
>JAVYAJ010000047.1:0-24389 GCA_032229885.1 Candidatus Anammoximicrobium sp.
ACCTGCTCGACCACCGCGACGCACCCCGTGTACGTGATGAACAACGAGAAGAGGAATCCGGCGACCAGCCCGGCGTTCAGCACGATCCCCGCGCGGTGTTCGCCCATCAGATCCGTGCGATTCACCAAGCAGATCATCGCCCCGATGCTCAAGGGCAGCACAAAGACGCCGCCGATCTGAGTGGCGATCTGCGCTTGGATTGGGTTGAATCCGAGCGCGGGGACCGTCAAGCCGACGACACACGCCACCGCGGCCAAGACACGGAACAGCGGCGTGTCGGTCTCCATCCGGCCATTGCGATAGTCGGCGATCAACAGCGGCGCGATCATCAGAATCGGAAACAGCGACGACAGACCCGCGCTGAGCGCTCCGGCAAAGAACACGGCCGCGGCGAGTCGCCCCGCGGCCGGCTCGAGCGCGTGGACCATATCCATCACCTTTTCGATCGGCTGTCCGTGTTTGTGCATCGCGCCGCTGGCGCTGGCCATGATCGCCAGGCTGATCATGAACATCAAGCCGGCCGCCGTGACGCTGTCCCAGGTCTGGTGGCGGCATTGGGGTAGACGCCAACCCTTTTCTTGGACCAGCAACGGGCGAACGACGAACGTCGCGGCGGCCAGCGTGGTCCCCACCATGGCAGGCACGAGCACGGCGGCGCTCGGGACGCGCGGAATCCGCGGGACGAATCCGGCGACAAACTCGCGCGGGCTCGGCAGGACCACGATCATCGAGATCAGAAATGCAATCCCCATCACCGCGACGAAGAACACCAGCACTTTCTCGAAAAAGGCGTAACGACCGACGAACACCAGCGCGTACAGCACGGCGGCGATCGCCACGGCCACCGCCAAGCGGGCCGCGTACAGCGACACGCCGCGCGGCAACCATCCGTCCGGCAGGACTTCGAGCAGCATCGACGAGCACAGACCGAGGATGCCCATGACGGCGCCATACTGAGCGAGCACGACGCCCAGAATAACGAGCCCCGCGATCGTGCGGCCCCCGCGCAGGTATGTGCGGAAGCTGTGGATGGCGGTCTGGCCGGTTACCACGGCATACCGACCGAACGCCTCCATCAGAAAACCCATGAAGACACAGCACAGCGCCAACAGCCATACCAGGTCGAGCCCGACCGTCGAACCGGCTTTGCACATCGTGGTCACGCTGCCCGTGCCGATCGTATAGCCGATGCAGAAGATGCCGGGACCAAACGCCAGCACGAAGCGCCCTACGCGACGCGATAACGACGGACGTGCGCCGCGCGTACCGACAGACGCTGCGCCGGGCCGCGGATCGTCCGGCTGCCTGGCGTCGGGTGGCGCGTCGGCGGGCTGCGGATCGCGGGTCGGCATCGAGTCGCTCATACGCCGTCTTTCGCCTCGTGCGGCCATGCCTTGGACCTTGACGCTCGAACAGCCGCGCTGCGCCACGCTGTCGCCGCGCGAGTTCGGGGCCGGCGAGCGGCACTGGACGCTGGGGGTGAGAACGAGAATGCGAACACAAAAACACCATCCGAGGGCGGGACTAGGAACGGCGTGCGGATCGGGATCCAGGATCCAACGATGCGTACGCGGCGCGATCAGAAAATCACCAGGCTCCACTTGCCCAGCTTCAGGGTTTCATCGACTCGCAGAATTTTCTGGTACGTCGTGCAGACGTTGCCCGGGGCGTTGACTTCGTCGAACAACAGGCACTCGGGAAGCTGGACCTTGGAGAAGCCCTGTCGGGTCAGCTCGTCGGCCAGGCTGTCGCGGTTGCGGCCTTTCGACGGTGTCAGCACAAAGATCGCGCCCTCGCGCCGACACACGGCGGATACGCCATCGATGTCCGCCACGATGAACCGCTTGCCCATCAACGGTCGGGGTACGTCGCGCAACGTGTACGCGCGGTTCGAGAACAGCGTGGCGCCGCGTTTCACCGTCTCGATGCGTCCGGCGGTCGGTTCGATCACGGCGCTCGGTCCGGCCAGCAAGGGAAGCCCGTCGTCGTTGGCGGCGAACTCGATCTTTGGCGGGGCGCCCCGCGTCGCGCGGCCGGGGTTCGTCCCCTCGGCCTTGTTGACGACCACCCGCGGCCGCGCCCGATCGCTGACCCAGTCGCCGGCCAGGACGTCCCGCTCGGTGAACACGGCCATGTAGATGTATTTCTCGCCGGTGCGATCCATGTCGTAGATCACGTAGATGGCGCCGTCGTTCGATTCCACACCGTCGGGATACGAGACTCCCGCCCGCTCGTCCAATACCAGTCCGCCCTCCCACGACCGGCCGTCGTCGTCGGACAGGTACGCGGTCAGGTGCGAGCGGCCGGTCCGCTCGCGCAACGGGCCGTGCTTGACCAGCAGCAGCTTGCCCGAGCCGAGCCGCCGAATGAAGAACCGAGACGTCGGGTGCGCGACGTTCCAGGGCGAGACCGGCGTCCACGTGCGGCCGCCATCGAGCGAGGCGCTTTCGCCGATCCCGTACCGGGTTCGCACCAACAGCCACAGCGATCCATCCGCGCGCTGGACGATCATCGGCTCGTCGCAGTTGCGGTCCGCCGGCTCGGGAACCGTCGCTGTTCCACGCAGGCTCCACGTCGCGCCCTTGTCAGTCGAGGCGACCACGCGACAACTTCCTTCGCGACCCCAGATCGCGGTCGGCAGCAGCCAGGCGCCATCGGCCAGGACGGTCGGCTTGCACATCATCACGCCGTCGTGGATCGGGCGCGGTTGCGACCAGACAGGGCTGGACTCGTCGGGGTTGTCCGTCGTGACGGCGAACAGCACCGGGTCGCCGCCGCCACCGCGTGTCGCCTGGCACCAGAACAGCCACAGTCGTCCATCCGGATCGGTCCACAGACACGGGTCGAACGCCCGCACCGGGCCCGGACCGTCGGGATCGATCGCCGCCGCAAGCGCAAACCGGCTCTGCCCATCGTCGTCGCTGGTGGCCAGCAGCACGTAATTGTGCCGGTCTTCGGTGATCCCGCCGCCATACCACGTCGCCCACAGGCGGCCGTTCGCCGCCCGTTCCAGGCCCGGGATTCCCTGGAACATCCGCACCATGTCGCCATATTCCGAGCCCGGCGGGGATCGAAGCTTGGCCACAATTCGAGCCAGCGCGTCGGGCGTTCCCTCGGCCGCTGCGTCTGCGCTCGGCGGCTGCGCCGCGACGGACTGCGGGGCGGCTGGCTGTTGGACGGCTGGTTGTTGGACGGCTGGCTGCGGGTCCGACCAGCCTTGCGCCGCATCCGACTGGGCCATTGCCCAGCACAGCGGAAGCCAGGCGGCGGCCGCAGACATTACGAGACGTCGCATGGAACAATGCTCCTTTGAATGAGATGGCGGTCACGGTTCGGCGGCGCGGGCGCGAGCCGTACCCAGCGCTGCTTGGCCAACCGTATCGACCAGTCCCGTGTAGCCCGGACCGCCGCCGGCCACGTAGCCGTCGCTGCGCCCCGAGGCGTCTTTACTCACCCAAAAGCTGTACAGCGATCCGGCGGTCAGCTCGAAACGAAAACGGACCGGCTTGTTTCGCAGGGCGGACAGGTCGGGATCACCCTGCCAACGCATCGCGACCAACGTGCCATCGCCCCGGAACGCAATGCTGTTGTCCAGCGTAAACGGCGGGATCGGCGCGCCGTCTTCGTCACAGATGGCGGCTCTCAGTTGCCCCTCGGGCACGCTGACATTGACGAACAACCGGGCGCCTTCGAATGTCACCGGGCGCGTCGTCACTTCGCCGGCGGACTGGGCCGCGTCCAGCGAGGCGAACCCATCGCGACGCAGAAACGCCACGCCCGTCGCCCCGCGGTCGTACATGCCGTTCTTCAGCCAATGGGCGCCGGCCTTGTCCGCGTCGCCACGAAAACCGATATAGTAGATCCACAGGCGATCGCCGTGAATCGTGCAGATGTTGCCGAGCGACTGGACATACCCGCGATCCCACACATCGCGACGCTCGGCGGGGATGTGCGCCCGCCGATCCGGACGGCTCCAGTGGAATCCATCGCGGCTGTAAGCGAAATTCAGCTCGGTCAGCTTCGGCAGCCCGCGGTCGGCGCAGACCTCGTTGGCCGGGCCGCGATGAATCTCGAAGACGCCCAGCATGATGCTCTCGTAGGCCACGGCGTCGAGGTTGTACAGTTGCGGAACGTCGCCGATGTCCGGGTCCGGCGGATCGTCGCGATCGGCGTCCGCCCACACGACGGGGTCGCCGTCGCCCCACGTCGCCCCGGCCAGGAAATCATCGGCCTCCCAGTAGTGGCGTGAGCGTCCGCGAAAGCTCGAACGGAGACTGTAGACCCACTTCTTACGAAACGGGTTGTAGAACATCGTGCTGCGATCGCCCGTGGCGCCGGTCGTGGTGCGGTTCGTCCAGTGAATCCCGTCGGGCGAGGTCATGCTGAAACCCGGCATCCGACCACCCGGCGGACGCAGGAACATCTTGTATCTCTGCCGCGGATCGGGCGCGTCCCAATCCGGAACCACGGTCCACGAGTCCGGTGTAAGGTCGAGCGGCAGAACCTGGTTCGTTCCGGGATTGACGTCCAGATTCGGACGCTGCCAGGTCAACCCGTCCGGGCTGGTGGCATAGCAGACCGTGTGAATCCAGCCGGCCTCGTACCACATCTTGAAGACCTGCTCCGCGGGATCCCACCAGACGCCGCCGCTCTTGGGCACGGCGGCCGCGTTCCCGTCCGGGTTTCGTTCCAGTTCCGTCTCGGGCCGCAGCACCGGATTGCCGGAGTATTTTTCGGGCAGATGAAAGGTCCGCGTCAAGTTCGTGGATTCGATCAGAAAGTCGTCCACGAACAGTTGTCGCCCGATGTCGATGGGAACGACCGGGGGCCGCGCGTCCAAGTAGGGCACGGGCATCGGCGCCGTGTCGCGCGGATCGATGTTCTCGGGCGGCCATCGATCCGGCAGCACGATGCCGTTGTACAGTCGTTCACCACGGTTTTCGTGCCACGGCCGATCTGGCGCCTGGGCGACCGCCGAAGCAAACCCGACGGCCACGGCCCATTTTCCCAGGCGGAAGCGTTCGCCCCGTTCGACGTGTTTCTGATAGATCCACACCACGTCAAACGGCTGTTTGCCAAATAGCTGAAAGCGTTCGGGAACGCCGATGCGGACGAACCCTCGAGCCTCTAACTGGCGATACAGCGAACAGGCCCGCGGATGTTCGGGTTCCGGCGTCAGCAGCGTCAAGATTCCCGGCTCGACCACGCGAAAGCTGCCGTGCTCGATGCTGCCCCGTAAAAAAGGTTTTCCCTCGAGCCAGGCCGGGCATTCGGCCAGCGTGTACTTGCGATCCGTGAACAGCGGAGCGTCCAGCTTGAACGTATCGACCTCGTCCGCCGCGCGGTGTTCGATGACCGCGCCCGCGCCGTCCAGCGGCGAGTGCCGGATCTCGGGCGCCGGGGCCGTTGCCGTCGCCGAAGCCACGATCACGGCGCCATAAAGGATTGCACAAGCCGCCTGCATATCGCCACACCTCCGGTCGTTCCGTTGCTGTACGACGCGCCATCGCAGCGCGGGCCGCAACTGGCAGCGGGTCAGAGTCGGCGATTATACACTCTGGGCGGATGGCAATGGCCAAGCGAACGGCAGGTCTTGTGCGGACAGGATGGATACAAGTCCACCTGCCAAGCTCCTATCCCACGCCGCGCCGGGCATGACAAGACGAGCGGCGGATCGAGGCTTGCCCGAGCGCTCGGCGCTCGCGACGCGGCCGACTCGGGAGGTGCGTCCGCCGGATCGCGCGAGGCAACCGGCGCCGAGGCGCACGCCGCGACGCACGGAGACGAGGGTATCGCGTAGCGTGGCGCGCGCCTGCGGGTTCGACATGCGGCCCGCGGCGTCCCCGTTCACGTCTGGCGATCCAGACTTTCGGGCCGAGACCCACCGCCGTTCTACCGACCCAGCCCCATCATGATCTCGTGCGTCCGCTGTGCGTAGGCATCCGGGCTCCGCGAGAATCGGTCCAGCGACGTCTCGTCGGCGAACAGATAGATCTTGCCGCGAAACCACATCCCGTGCGTGCGATCGCCGGGAACCAGTTCGCCACGATCTACATAGCGGATCGGATCAAGTCCGGACAGCACAGGGCTGTAGCGATCCGGATCCGCCAGAAAACGTTGCTGGTGCTGTTGGGACAGAAACAGATATGTCTGGCCGCGATGCGTCGCGCCCCAACGAGGGTCGCCTTTTGCCCACCGTTCTTGTTCTTGGAGCGTGACTGGACAATAGCCGTCCAGCGCTGGCGGCCCCGCGCCGGTCGGCGGATCAGCGTCGTCCGTGGCGGTTCGATTCGATCGGTCCGGCTCGCGTCGATCGGTGACGAACGGATTGTCCTGCCACGTCGATCGTCTGGGTCCGCGATCGCTGTCGGCCAGTGGCGACGACGCGCGGGCGTCCGTTACGACCGGCGCAGGTGTCGGCGGCGGCGTCCGATCGTCTCGCACTCCGTAGTCGTTGGCCGGCATTTGCGGCGCCGGGCCGCCCGCGGGCGCTGGCGGCGCCCAACTGCTGCGCGGGTCGTACCCGCTGCCTTGCGGAACGTTCGGTTCGGGAGGCGGAGCGTAGCCGCTGGCGTACGAAGCGGCCTGTTCCGCGGATCGGGCGTACGACGGAGATCTGGTCCCCGCGCCGGGCGGCGCAGGAGCTTGCGGCGGGTATGCCTGGGCGGCGGCGGTCGGCGGTTGCCGAGCGGGAGCGAGTTCCGCGTATGCCGCACCGTTGGCCGCCGTCGCGACGCCATCATACGTCAGGGCGACGTGGGCGCCGGCAGCTTGCGGCTGAGCCCGTCCGTGGCTGACCGTTTGAATCGGCGGCGAACCCACGTGGGAATCCGCGGCGACGGCATTGAGAAGTTGAATATATCGCGTCGGATCCTGCGGGCTGACCGTCTTGTACAACACTTGGCCCTGAGGCCCTAGAATCACGTCGGTCGGCCATCGGTCAACCTGGTACTGGAAGGCCACCTCGCGCGCCTGCTGGCCGTTGATTTTGACGGGAACATAGTTCAGCGAGATGGCTCGAGACACATCCGGGTTGGTGAACACCACCTGGTCGAGTCGGCGGCAGGGCGGACAGTTGTCCGAGTAAAAATGGACCAACAGCAATCGTCGCGTCTGCTGCGCCGCCTGCTGGGCCTGGCCGAGATCGGACAGCCAGGGGATCCCGTTCTGCGCGCTGGCGGACGCGAGGGCGGACGTGGTCAACAAGCCGACCAGAACGAGTCGCAGTGCGCAGCGCATGGATCTACCCGTTTCCTTTGAGGCTGAAGAAACCGTTTCCGTTCGGTTATCGGCCGCGGCGCTGCGAGCGATGAGTCAAACCTTGACGATTATCCGGATTTTTCCGAAATTATCGTCTGTTTCGTTCACGAACGTGACGAAGGCGGGTCGATCGAGAAAATATGAATTTTTTCATCGACGATTCAAAGATCCGTTGACAGAAACCGTAATATCGGTAAGATTCGGGTAGTGAGGTTCTGACATCGACGCGTGGCCGCACCTCACACAATGCTCAGATCGATGCGGTCTCGGCTCGCCAAGCGTCGGATCTTTTTGCACGATGCTTTGGACGTTTCGGGCTGGCTGATGCGGTCATCGTCCTAAATCGCTAGTTCCATTGCACGGCACTTCGTGAACTCGAGCTCAGCTTCGCGTTTGTCGAGTTTGACGCTCGAGGGGGTCGTCGGAGCGAAGCCAACTGTCCATCTTGGCGTTGGCGAGCTTGCTATTGTAGACGGCGGTTGAGTGGTCGTTGGGATTTCTGATTACAAGCTAAACCGGCTTGTTTCGTCGGCTTGCTTCGGCCGCGGCGAAGGGAAGCGCCGATCATGCGAGAGCGACACGAGATCCTCGCTTCGCGGCGGGAACGCGTTTCGTGGTGATGCGCCGCGCGACTGAGAGAATCACATTGTAGAGTGGGCTTCCGTCCGCTTTCGCCGCGCAGAATCCAGCCGCGTCGGCCGGGTTCACCCGCGCGCGGCACAATGCTGGGAAAAATCGTCTGCTTGGCTTCGGAGTTCGATTTTGGTGTGGCTGTTGCGTTGTCCGTCACGGCACACGCCGTGCTGACGCGCGCAAAGCCTCTCTGTGCAGCACGGTAATGACGTCACGCCGGCTCGGCGCCGCGGGGCGTATCTCGACTCGCTCGTTTTTTGCGTCGCGAGCCGCCTGTTATTTCCACCGCAACCGAGGATCGGTTCGGTCGTTTTTACGGAATGCTTTCTTGGATGATTGTGATCATGGGGAAGAGAAGAACTCGCATCAAGCCTTCGGGACGCGCGACCGGCCACGGCAGTGGGACGAACAGCAGCCATGACGGCTACAACACACGGGGCAGGCATCGGCGTCGTCCGGTTCAGAGCGATCGCGTCGTCACGGTCGATCGCGAGCCCCTCGACGAGGCCGATGGCCAACTGAGCGAGGGCATGGGGCTGCTGGAAATGCACCCCAATGGGTACGGGTTCCTCCGCAGCCCGGCGAATAATTATTCCCGCGAGCGGACGGATCCGTTCGTCCCGGGGACGATGATCGAACGGTATCGCTTGCGACAAGGCGTCATGGTGCGCGGGATGGTGCAGCAGGCGCGACGCCAGCAGGGGCCGCGTTTGCGGGAAATCCTGGACGTCGATGGGATATCCGCGGACGACTATGCAAGCGTCAAGACCTTCGATTCGCTGACGCCGATCAACCCCGAGGTCTGGTATCGCCTCGAGACGGGCGCCCAGCCCCTGACCACGCGAGTGATGGACCTATTGACGCCGTTGGGGCGCGGCCAGCGAGCCTTGATCGTGGCGCCGCCCAGGACCGGAAAGACGATCCTGCTGCAGCACATCAGCAACGGGATCGCGACGAACTATCCGGAGGTCAAGCTGATCGTGCTGTTGGTGGACGAGCGTCCGGAAGAAGTCACGGACATGCGGCGGAACATCAACGGCGAGGTCGTCGCGAGCAGCCTGGACATGGACGTGGAAAGCCATGTTCGGCTGTCGCAACTGATCGTCGAACGGTGCAAGCGGCTGGCCGAGATGGGGCGCGACGTGTTCCTGTTGATGGACTCGATCACTCGCTTGGCCCGGGCGTTCAACAAGTGGGTCGGCAACACGGGCCGGACCATGTCCGGCGGCGTGGACATCAAAGCGATGGATGTGCCGAAAAAGTTGTTTGCGACCGCCCGCGCGTTCGAGGAAGGCGGGTCGCTGACGATTGTCGGCACGGCGCTGATCGACACGGGCAGCCGCATGGACGAACTGATTTTCCAGGAGTTCAAGGGCACGGGCAACATGGAATTGGTGCTGGACCGCAAGCTGGCGGACCGGCGGGTCTGGCCGTCGATGGACATCACCCAGTCGGGGACGCGCCGGGAAGAACTGCTGCACGACGCGGCGACGTTGCACGCCGTAACGATGCTTCGGCGGACATTGACCAGCATGAACCCGGTCGAAGCCATGGAGCAATTGACGCGTCAGTTGGGCCGGTTCACCAGCAATTCCGAATTCCTGCGGTTGATCTCCGGAAAACTATCCAACGACTGAAGCATCCGATTCTTTCCCGCCAGAAACACTCGCCGTCAAGGGCGGTTCTCGCCGATAGAATTCCCGCCGCACCGTGCTCGGTGTAGGAAACGCCATGTCAACGATTGGATCGCGTCGCGTCGTCATTACCGGGATGGGCATTGTCAGTCCTCTGGGCAACAGCCGCGAGGGCGTCTGGGAGTCTCTGTCGATCGGGCGCAGCGGCATCGGGCCGCTGAGTTGCCTGCCCGCCGAAAGCCTGCCGGTCCATTGTGCCGGGGAAGCCCGCGATTTCTCCGGCGAGATTGGCAACTTTGGCGCGTTGAGCAAGGACCAAGCTCGGGCCATTCGCAAAGGCCTGAAAGTCATGTGTCGCGAGATCCAGATGGGTGTCGCGGCGGCCCAGTTGGCGTTGCAGGATGCCGGGCTGAGCGTGGGCGGATACGACGTGGACCGCACCGGCGTCGTTTACGGCTCGGATTACATCATGACCCTGCCCGACGAGTTCACCGAGGGAGTGCGGAACTGCGCGGCGCCCGGGGAACCGTTCGACTTTTCGCGTTGGGCGACGGACGGGATGCCCAAAGTCACGCCGCTGTGGCTGCTCAAATACCTGCCGAATATGCCCGCCAGCCACGTGGCGATCTACAACGACTTGCGAGGCCCCAACAATTCGATCACGCTCCGCGAGGCGTCCGCCTTGTTGGCCGTGGCCGAAGCCTATTGCACGATCCTTCGCGGGCACGCCGAGATCATGATCGCCGGGGCGACGGGAACTCGCTTGCACCCCATTCGCTCCGTCCATGCGACGCTCCAAGAAGAATGCGCCTCGGGCGACGGCCAACCCGAAAAAGCGTGTCGTCCCTTCGATCTGAATCGGACGGGGATGGTGTTGGGCGAAGGCGCGGGCGCCATTGTACTGGAAGAACTCAGCGCGGCGCAGAGTCGCGGCGCTCGCATCCTGGCCGAGGTCGTCGGATTCGGCTCGTCGGCGGTCGCCCATTCGATCCAGGGCGGCGACGTCCGGCAGGCGATCCAAAACGTGATTCGGCAGTCGCTGGCCAAGGCACGGATGGCGCCGGACGACGTGGGCCATTATCACGCCCACGGATTGGCGACACGGAAATGCGACGAAGACGAAGCAGCGGCGCTCGACGCCGTGTTCGGCTCGCGCGCTCGGCCGCTGCCGGTAACGGCTGCCAAAAGTTACATGGGCAACCTGGGCGCCGCCGGTGGCTTGGTAGAACTGATCACGAGCGTGCTCGCTCTGCACCACGGCCGGCTGTTTCCGATCCTTAACTATGAAACGCCCGATCCGCGGTGTCGGATCCATGCGGTCCGTTCGAACGACGAGCCCGCGGGGGACAGTTTCGTAAAAGCCAGCGTCACGCCTCAAGGCCAGGCCAGCGCCGTCCTCGTTCGACGGGCAAGTTGACGGCGGATGCGAGCTGCAACGCTCGGCACAGTGGGCGAGGCCGCCGCGATGGGCGTCTTCGATGTTGTCCCGTGCCCCGGCCGTCGGCCGAACGCGCGGTGCGGGTCGCACGACGCGGTAGGGCGCGAGACTTCGGCCTCGGCCTACGGACGGATCGCGCCGCCCACTCAGCCCGCATTCGAACCCGGCAAAGCCGAACCCGCGGATCGAGTGATGCGCAAACCTCCCGCCAACGCCGCGGCGACGTCCTTCACCGTGACGTCCTTCACCGTGACGTCCTTCACCGTGACGCCCTTCACCGTGACGCCAACACCGACTGTCACCGCAGTCAGACTCGAGCCCACCCCACGCCGCGCTGGGATCGAGCCTGTCAATTTCTGAGCTTGAGCCTGTCAATTTGTCAAAAAGTTCTTGTGGGCCGTATGCCGATGTACCCTTGCAACACAGCGCGAGTTGTCTATAATCCGGCATACTCGCGGTGGCGAACCGGCGGTTTCGATGTCGGGTTAGATTCGGCAGGCCGCGAGCGAGTGCGGGTGTAGCTCAGTTGGCAGAGCACAACGTTGCCAACGTTGTTGTCGTGGGTTCGAATCCCATCACCCGCTCTTTTTTCCGTTCTCTGCGCCTTGGGTGGCACTGAGCGCCGCCTCGATCCCCTGTGCCGCAGCCTTACTGAACACCGTCATCTTGATGCACCTATCGATGAACACGCCGGCCCACGACCCCGAGGAACTGCAGGACGTCGAAGGTTCTGCGGCAGAAGAAACAGATCTCGACCTTGCCGATCGATCGGACGCGGATCCGCGAGACCTGCCGAAGGAACGCATCGATTTGGAGGTCAAGGTCGATAACCTCAGCGCTTGCGAGCGGCGGATCGTCGCGGTCGTCCCGCGCGCGGACATCGAGCGGTATTTCGAGGCTCAATACGACGAATTGACGCCCAAGGCCGAAGTTCCCGGATTCCGCGCGGGAAAGGCTCCGCGCAAGCTCGTCGTCGCGCGGTTCAAGCAGACGGTGGCCGAGCAGGTCAAGGGAAAGCTCCTGCTGGACTGTCTTGCGCAGATCAGTGACGAATTCAATTTCGCCGCCATCAGCGAGCCCGACCTCAACTTCGAGGCTGTCGTCTTGCCGGACGAAGGCGATATGACGTTCGAGTACACGGTCGAGGTGCGTCCCGAGTTTGATTTGCCCGAATGGAAGGGGTTGACGCTCGACCAGCCGCAACGAGAGATCGCGGACCAGGACGTCGAAACGCAGTTGCAGCGTCTACTGGCTCGGCATGGGACGTTCGTCGATCACGACGGCCCAGTCGAGGACGGTCTGTATGTGACGTTGAATCTCACGTTCTCGCATGACGGCGACGTCGTGTCGCGGGTGCAGGATCGCACGATTCCCGTCAAGCCCAAGCTGAGCTTTCGAGATGCCCAGTTGGACTCGTTCGCCTCCTTGATCCAAGGGGCGGTCAAGGGAGATCGTCGCACGGCGACGCTGACCGTCAGTGAAACGGTGGACAATGAACAGTGGAAAGGGCAGCAAATCCAGGTCGAGATCGAGATCGTCAAGGTTCTCGGCTTGCAGCTTCCCAAGCTCACGGATTCGTTCCTGCGCGATCTGGGCGGCTTTGCGGACGAGGCGGAATTGCGCGGAGCCGTGCAAGAAGAGCTCGAGCGCCAAGAGACGTATCGGCGCCAGCAGGCCATTCGCCAGCAGATTACCTCGCAGTTGACCGCCGGCGCCAACTGGGCCTTGCCGCCGACGCTGTTGCGGAAACAGACCGAGCGCGAAATGGGCCGGATGGTCATGGAGTTGCAGGCCGCCGGATTCAGCAACGATGCGATCCAAGCTCATGCCAACGCACTGACGCGCCGTAGTCTGGGCTATACCGAGACCGCGTTGAAAGAGCACTTTATTCTCGAGCGGATTGCGGACGACGAGAAGATCGATGCGGACGAGGCTGACTATGATCGCGAGATCGACTTGATTGCCGAGCAGAGCCATCAGTCGCCGCGTCGCGTTCGAGCTCGACTGGAAAAGAACGGCGAATTGGATTCGTTGCGGAACCAGATCGTCGAGCGGAAGGTGATCGAGTTGATCACCAGTCGCGCCCTGGTGCGCGAGGTTCCCTATACGCCACCGGCGGACGACGTCGCGGCGATCGATCACGTGGTCAGCGGTGCGGAACGGCGCAAAGAAATACCGGCGGCTCAGCATGGCGAGGAGCCCAAGCCGCGGCCGGGAACGCCGACGAGCCACGCGTGAATCTGGCCGATCCGAGGGACGCGCGGATCAGAATACGAGAGCTGCGAGATCGCCGGCTCGTCAAGCCAGCTCTTAACACGGCTCGGTTGGCATTTCTTTGCCGAGCGCTGCTCTGGTGCAAGCGCCGAGCGCTGGTTCGGCGCGAGCCCCTAGCTTTGCTCTGGCGCCAGCGTTGTCGCGGGGCATTTCTATCATCCGCACATCCGTGCCGTTGGGCGCTCTGCCCGTCGCGCACTCGAACGGTTTAGATCGCATGACGGTGGAGGAGAATGTTCGCATGACGGGAGTTGACGCGTTGCCGGTGTACGGTTCCTACAGCTATCAATCCTATCAGCGCCAACGGCAGTTGACGCTCGGAGATCTGCTGCTCGAGAACCGCATCGTGTTCCTGGATGGCGTGATCTATTCCGAGACCGCCAACGTGGTGGTCATGAAGCTGCTGTATCTGCAGAGCGAGAACCGCCACAAAGACATTCATTTCTACATCAATTCGCCCGGCGGCGAAGTCGCGGCGACCCTGGCGATTTACGATACGATGCAGATCTTGAGCTGCCAGGTGGCGACCTACTGCGTGGGCCAGACCGCCAGCGGCGCGGCAGTCCTGCTGGCTGGCGGCACGAAAGGCAAACGCTTTGCCCTGCCGCATGCGCGCGTCATGCTGCACCAGCCGTATGGCGGCGTCAGCGGACAGGTCAGCGACATCGAGATCCAGTCGCGCGAGATCCTTCGCAATCGGCAGATGTTGAACGAGATCCTCGCCAAGCATACCGAACAATCTCTGGAGCGGATCGCCAAAGACACCGACCGCGACTTTTTCCTGAGCGCCGAGGAAGCGAAAGAGTACGGCCTGGTCGATTCCATCCTTGCCAAACCGCCCGAAGAAGCCGCGGACAAGTTGGAAGACTGATTTGCGGCTGTGCGTCTTGCGCGAAGCTCGAGACGCGGACGAGCGGATTTCACACGCCGATTCACGATACGGAGCGAACGTACCATGCCGTTGATCCCCATCGTTGTCGAAAAGAGCGGACGCGAAGAACGCGCGTTCGACATCTACAGCCGGCTGTTGAAGGACCGAATCATCTTTCTCGGCACGCAGGTCACGGACGAAGTCGCGAACTTGATTGTGGCCCAGATGCTGTTTCTGCAATCGGAGGATCCGAAGGCCGATATCCACCTGTATGTAAACTCGCCGGGCGGCAGCGTAACGGCTGGGCTGGCGATCTACGACACCATGCAGTGGGTGGCGTGCGACGTCGCCACGTACTGTCTCGGCCAGGCTGCGTCGATGGGCGCCGTACTGCTGACCGCCGGCACGAAAGGCAAACGCTTTGCGCTGCCCAACGCCCGGATCATGATCCATCAGCCGCTGGCGGGGATGCAGGGCACGGCCGAAGAGATCTTGATCCATGCCCGCGAACTCCAGCGGATCAAGCATCGGATGAACGAGATCTTGCTCAAACACACGGGCCATTCGCTGGAGAAAATCGCCAAAGACACCGATCGCGACTGTTTCATGTCGGCCGACGAGGCCAAGGAATATGGGCTGGTCGATCAAGTCGTCGAAAGCATGCCCAGGGTGAGCGCGCGGACGACCGGCGATGGGCCGGGCTAGAGGCGGTCCCTCTCTCTCTGTCTGGCTTCGAGACGGCGCGGCGGGCGCGGTCGATTTCTTAAACTACTACCGCTTCAACTGTTGCGCGTTCGAGCGCGGGTAGGCGCTGATTCTGTTTGGCCGAAGGCCTCCGATCACCGTGGCTGGGGCAACGCCCCAGAGCCGGCGCCGCGTGCGTGCCTCTTTTGGCCGAAGACCATATTCATGCGGGCGGAGGTGATACGTTGATGTTGCCTTAGGCCAACACGGTTCCGGCCGCCTTTGCTTCCTGGGGCGTTGTTCCAGGCTACGTTGATGATGGGCTTCGGCCAATCCAATTGCTGTCGTCTGCGCTGCGCAACGGTCAGGCAGTGACAATTCCGCCCCCCCCACGGTTTCCGACTTTTTGACCCCGCCACGGCGCGGCTGGGGATGCGGCTCCGATCCGATCTGCTCAGGCTGAAAACCGATGACCGTCGATTGGCGACCGCTGTATCCCTTCACCTCGCACACGATGGTATGCGGCGACCAGCGCTACCATTACGTGGACGAGGGCGCGGGCGAGCCGTTGGTGATGGTCCACGGCAATCCGACGTGGTCGTTCTATTTTCGGCGGTTGATCCTGGCGTTTCGCGATCAGCGCCGCGTGCTGGCGCCCGATCACATCGGCTGTGGGCTGAGCGACAAACCGCAAGAATACGCGTACTGTCTTCAGACGCACATCGCCAACTTGAAGCACTGGATCGAACGCCTCGACCTGACGGAAGTGACGCTGTTGGCGCATGATTGGGGCGGCGCGATCGGATTGGGAGCGGCGATTCAGCTTGCGGACCGCGTAAGGCGCGTAATCCTGCTGAACACGGGCGCATTTCCGCCGCCGTTCATCCCCTGGCGAATTCGCGCGTGCCGGATTCCCGGGCTGGGGGTCTGGGCCATCCGGCGGTGGAATCTGTTCGCTCGGGCAGCGCTGCGAATGGCCGTCTGCCAGCGAGAACGGATGACGCCCGCCGTGTGCGCAGGGCTGCTGGCCCCGTATGACAACTGGGCGCACCGTGTGGCCATCGCCCGATTCGTCGCCGACATCCCGGCAAATCCACGACACCCGACTTGGCAGGTGCTGGCGGAGATCGAGCGCCAACTGCCCACGCTGGCGGATCGCCCCATCCAGTTGATTTGGGGAATGCGGGATTGGTGCTTCCGACCAACGTGCCTGGATCGATTTCTGCGCGTATTTCCCCATGCCGAGGTCCATCGCCTGATGGATGCGGGCCACTATGTGGTCGAGGACGCCCACGAACAGATCATCCCCCTGGTCGCTCGTTTTTTGAATGCGCCACCGCAGCGATCGCCCGAACCGGCCCCGTAAAGCCGGCCCCGTAAAGCCGGCCCCGTACCGCCGCTCGTCGCCCGGGGCGGCGGGCGCGATGGACCGCGCTCGGCTCCAATGGTCGCGCGTGGCCCGAAAAGCTCCGCGATGTTGTCGCATCCCTGTACAGCCGCCGAGACACCCCTTTCCATCGGCCAATCCGCTGCGCTGGCGTGCCTGCTCGAAGCCGCTGCGCCCAAACCGGGCAACGTCCATCCGGGCGCCAGCTTTACGGACATGACTTTCGGCGACCTGGCCGTGAGCGCGATCGCGATTGCTCCGGCGATGGACGCAGCCCAACGGCAGGGCGTCGGCGCAACCGTGCTCGCCGCGCGCCAGGCCACGGCGCGTCTGGTGTCCGCCAATACCAACCTCGGCATTGTGCTGCTGTTGGCGCCGTTGGCGGCCGTGCCGCCCACCGCGTCCCTAAGGTCTGGCGTTCGCCGCGTGCTGCGGCGTCTGACGGCGCAGGACGCGGCGGACGTGTACGCCGCGATCCGGCAGGCGCGCGCCGGCGGCCTGGGCGTTGCGGCCGAGATGGACGTGGCGCACGCGGCTCCGGACCGTCTCCTGGCGGCGATGGCCGCGGCCGGACCGCGAGATCTTGTGGCCCGTCAGTATGTCGAGGACTTTGCCATCGTTCTCGAACAGATAACGCCGTGGATCGTCGCCGGGCGGACCGCTGGCTGGACGCTGGATGACGCCATTGTCCACGCCCACGTGCGTTCGTTGGCGACCTGGCCTGATACCCTGATCGCGCGGAAGTGCGGGCCGATGGTCGCCGAGCAGGCGTCCGCGCGGGCAAGACACGTTTTGGCGAACGGCGGCCCGGGCGACATGGCCTACGATCGGGCACTGAAGAAACTGGATGACTGGCTGCGCGGCGATGGCCACCGTCGCAACCCAGGCGCTACGGCCGACCTGATTGCAGCCAGCCTGTTCGCCGCGCTGCGCGATCGCCGCCTCGACCCGTCGTCTCGTCGGGCAGCGCGCCTCTGAACGTCTTGTCTGGGCCACAAACCGGGGACGTCGTGCGCGGACGACAACGGGCCGACCGCCGGTTTCGCGCGTCTTTGCTCGACGCGTCATTTCTCCGCATCGTTTCTGGACATCGTTTCGGGGCATCATCCGCGGGCGCGACGCCAGACGATGGCGAGCCTGCCTATTCGGCGGTCAAGTCCGGTTCCGGTAGCTCAACTCGCCGCTGCTCGGCCATCGTGCGCAGTTTTTCCAGCGCCCGTTGCTGGAGTTGGCGGACTCGCTCTTTGGAGATCCCCAAGCCCTCGCCCAGCTCTTTCAATGTCGGCGCGTCGTGCAGGTCGAATCCGAAACGGGCACGGATGATTGCCTGCTCGCGCGAGTTCAACCCGAGCAGCAGCTCGCCGACCGCGCGGCGAATCTCTTGCACGGATCGTTCTTCGTCGGCCGTTGCTCGATGATCGGCGACGCAGTCTTCGACCGCGTCGACCGACTGTCCAAACAACTGGCAATTCGTCAATTTCTCTTTTTTCAACAGGGCATTACAGCCGTTCACCACCGCCCATGTCGCGTAGGTCGAAAATTTGACGCCGCGCGAAAAGTCGAACTTCTCGACCGCGCGCATCAATGTGATGTGCCCGTCGCCCATGAAATCGTCGAAAGCCGCCGAGCCGGCACTGGCGTATCGCTTGGCCAACGAGAACACTAGCCGCAGATTCGCCTCGATGATCTGATTGCGCACGCGCTGGGATTCGGAATGCAGATCTTCGATCTTGTCCAACTGCGCGTCCGTTGCCGTGCGGGGGTTGATCTTGCGACGCAGGCGATCCGCACAGAACTTGAGATAGTTCATCTTGCGGAACAGATACGTCTCCTGTTCTGGCGTCAGCAGCGGAACTTCGTACAGACGCGCTAAATAGGAATCTGCGCCGGCCGGCGGGCGGCGCCCACGGACCAGATCCGGATCGGCCAACGGCGGACGCAGAATGCGTTTCGCGGCTCCCGGTTCATCGAAGCTGGCATGATAGAGATAGCCGAGTTCGGTCCGCAGCAGACGCTCGGCGCGGAGCACCGTCGCGCGACGACGGGCCGGCTGATCTACGCGACGCGTCGTCGTGCCGCGGGTCCGTTTTCGTTGGCCGGAACCCGAGGCGCATGTTGCCGAGACGCGCTTTTGAAACGCGGACCGCTTGCTCGATGGTGTGACGACCGACTCCATTGTTCCACACGCCTGAACCATTGCTATTGCTTACCTCCCGATCCAAACCACGCTCGTGCGCCGTGACTGCAAACCCTGAATGTCTCGTACTCACAAACCACGACATGATTTTTGACAATTTAACATGTCAAAAAGATAAGTACAAGGGTACCGCAAAGCCTATGCCGATCTATTGCGAGTTGGCCATCCGGAATCACAAGGCTAGCTGCAAATCATTTGTACAACAGCATTTGCACACTTTAATCTATCATCCGCGCCGCCTCTGGCATCAGGCAAAACGCCCATTGCACCATGCCGGTCTGTCCAAATATGGTTGTGCTGCTTTTGGCTATTTCTTCTTTAGCGAGCGATTGGCACGACGCTCGCGACGGTTTGAACTTGAATACAGCAGGTCACGGAGCGTGGCCCGGGATCGAAGTCCAACGTGATCCACGGCGGGCGGCGACGGCGTAGGCGAGGCTACGCTTGAACCTCGGCACATCGGTCGAAATGGCGAAAAAACTCTCTGTATTGCGAAGCGCACTTCGTCTGGCCGCGCGGCGGGACGAGCCCGTCCGCCGATCGATTGCCCAATCACAATTTCTTCGAGGTAAACAGGCCCGAGCGGCCGAAAGCCGCGGCAACAACACGAGTTAAACCATTCCTCCGTGGATTGCCGCACGCCGCACGACCGCACGGTCAAACGCAATTCTGGGCCAAATCCACGAGGACTAATGCGAGCGAACTGAGGGCTGGACGCCCGTGCGCATCGCGTTCATAATGCTGTCCGTAATTCGTCGAATGACCAAATATGAACAACGCAGAGACCGAGGTCAGCATGCTAGCAACCCTGAATTATCGACAGGTGGTCGGCCAACTGCTCGAGGCTCTGAACATGGGGCGCAGCGTCGACGATCTGCTGGCCGCCATGTACGAGAATCTGACCGGGGTTGTTCCTTTCAATCGCATCGGGGTGGCCGTCTTGGACGACGCGGGCGAGACGTTGCGGTTGATTTCTTGCCGCAGCGACGGGCCGACGCGGCTGCAAATCGGCTACTCGGCGCCCATGGCCGGCTCGACGCTCCAGCGGCTGCTGGCTGCGAACGAGCCGCGAATTATCAACGATCTCGAGGCGTATCTGGCAGCGAAGCAAGGATCGCCGTCGACGGCGCTGATCATTCGCGAGGGGATGCGATCGAGTCTGACGCTTCCCTTGTTGGCCGATGGTCAGCCGATCGGGGTGGTGTTCTTTTCGTGTCGTGAACGGGACAGCTATTCAGATCAACACATCGCGGCGTTGAAACCGTTGGCCGGGCACATTGCGATCGGTCTGGAAAAGGCCCGCCTGATCGCCCTGTTGCGGCGACGGAGCGCCGAATTGGCCGCGGCGAATCGCGCCCAGGACACGTTTCTCGACACGTTGCGAAAAGAGGTGGAGACGCAGACCGAACAGTTGCGGCGCTCCGAAGCGCGCTATCGCACCCTGGTGCGTCTGGGACGAATCGTGAGCGCCAGCCTCGATCTACGCCAGGTGTTTTATTCCGCGGCCGAAGAGATCCACACGTTGTTGTCGTGTGATCGCGTGAGCCTGTTGATGCCGGGCGAACGTGCGGGGACCTATGTCGGTTTCGCGCTGGAATTCGGTCCCGACCAGCGGTGGTTGGACATCCCCGCTTCGCCTCTGGCGGGCACCACCGTCGCGTGGGTGCTCGCGAACCGACAGCCGCGCATCCTGTCCGACGGCTCGGACGCGACGCAAACGCCGGATGACGCCCAGTTATCCGCGCAGGGGTATCGCACGGCGGTCTGCCTGCCGCTGGTCTGCCGTCAGGCCAGCGTCGGCGCGCTGGGAATCGCCTCGCGCCAAGACAACCAGATCGCGGCCTGGGACATGGAGTTGCTGGGCCAAGGGTGCGAACAACTGGCGACCTCGGTGGACAATGCCGCGGCCTACGGCGAGATTGCCCGGCTCAAGGCTCAAGTCGAAGAACAAAACGTGTATCTGCGCGACGAGATTAAGACGGCGCACGACGTCGGCAATATCATCGGCAACAGTTCCGCGATGCAGCGAGTTCGTGCAGCCATCCGCCAGGTGGCGCAAACCGACAGCACGGTTCTGGTCTTTGGCGAGACGGGAACCGGCAAGGAACTGATCGCCCGCGCAATTCACGAGCTGAGTCCGCGGAGCGCCCATTTGTTGGTCAAGGTGAACTGCGCCGCACTGGCGCCGTCGCTGATCGCCAGCGAGTTGTTCGGCCACGAGGCCGGTGCGTTCACCGGCGCCACGGGTCGGCGGCAGGGCCGCTTTGAACTGGCCCAGCAGGGCAGCATCTTCCTCGACGAGATCGCCGAGATCCCGGCGGAAACGCAGGTGATGATGCTCCGCGTCTTACAGGAGCGAGCCATCGAGCGCGTCGGCGGGAATCAATCGATCCCGATCGATGTGCGGGTGATTGCCGCGACGAATCGCGATTTGAAAAAACGCGTCGAGGAGGGATTCTTCCGAGCGGATTTGTTCTATCGATTGAACGTCTTTCCGATCGAGGCGCCCGCGCTCCGTGAACGGCGCGAAGATATCCCGGCGCTGATCAACCACTTTCTGGATCGTTTTGGGCGACGGATGAAAAAACAGATCGTCCGCGTCAACCGCCGCACGATGGAGCTGTTGATGGGCTACGATTGGCCGGGCAACGTCCGCGAGTTGGAGAATATCATCGAGCGGGCGGTGATCGTCAGCCATGGCGACACGTTACAGATCGACGCCCAATGGCTGTCAAAGACCGAGGGCGGGAGCCCGACGGCGCGGCGAATCCCGTCCTTTGCCGAGGTCGAGCGGCAGACGATCCTGGACGCGCTGCAACAATGCGGCGACCGAGTCTATGGCTCGGCGGGCGCTGCCGCATTGCTGAAACTCAAGCCCACCACACTGTACGGCAAGATGCGAAAACACCGCATTGTCCGACAGCGCGGAGGCTTTGAAACGAGTTGACGATTCGGGCCATGCGTCGCGCGGCTCGCGGTCAAGACATGCGTGATTTGGCGGTCTTTTCCCAGGCTGGCTTGAAGGCTGTACGTTCGACCATCACGTAGCGCGGGCAGGGGGCCACAGCAGCCACAGCAGCCACAGCAGCCACAGCAGCCACAGAGGGCACAGAGGGCACAGAGGGCACAGAGGGGCCGATGTCGTGCAAAGAAACAACGCCTATCTGCGATCAAACGCGCAACAGGTGAAGCGGTAGTAGTCTACGAAATTGACCGCGCCAGCACGAGCCAGTGGATCAAGGAGCGGTTCGAGCAACTCCTGCGCCGGCTCGCTGTTTAGGCAGCCGGGGCACGGGGCACAACCGTGCGCGGATGAGCTTCCCTAAAACGGCCGATTCGTGCTAATCTTGAGGGCGCAAGGACCTGCCGGATGCGATTGCGTTGCCAGGCACGGAAAGACGGCCTTTTCCTAGAGGACGCACGTTTAGATGGAGATTCGTGATGCGGTTGGCTCGTTGCGTGGGATTTCTTTGCTTGCTGGCGACCCTTGTCGGTTGTGAACCTCCGGCGGTCGACGCTCCGGACCCGGCAACCGTCGATTTCGGGCAGTTCGAAGGTGATGTCGTGGCCCAGTGGGGAGCGGACGGGCGAACCATGACGCTGCGCGAGGGCTTGACGTACATCGACTCGCAGGGGCGCCGCTGGCTGGCGCCCGCCGGATCGGTTGTGGACGGGGCGTCGATTCCGCGGCTGTTCTGGTCGGTGATCGGCGGACCGTTCGAGGGCAAGTATCGGAACGCATCGGTCATCCATGACGTCGGCTGCGTCGAGATGCGCCAGTCTTGGCAGGACGTGCATCGGATGTTTTACGAGGCTTGCCGCTGTGGCGGAGTGGACGAAGCGCACGCCAAGATCATGTACTACGCGGTCTACCACTTCGGACCGCGGTGGGAACCGATTGTCGAGAACGTGATCGAACAGGCGACCGACGCGGCGGGCCAGATGGTGGAACGCGAAGTGGCCGTCCAACACATCGTCCGCGTCGATCCACCGCCGCCGACGCCCGACGAGCTCGACCAGGTCAAGGCATACATCGAAGAGGAAGACCCCCAGCCGGCCGCGATCGCGCATTTTACCCGCGATTCGCTCCGCCGCCGCCCGTCGCACAGAAAACACGGCAGCTCGCCGCGCAGCGGGGCCGACGCCGCGCCGCGCGTGACTGAACGCGATCCGAGCGCATGGAGTGATCGCACCACACAGGCACAACCCGACCTTCGGCGCCTGCCTAGTCCATCCGGCATGGAGCCGCGGACGCGGCAATCCGACGAGCTTGCCAGCCGAATGCGGGCTGTGCCGCAACGCTCGGCGGCCGACCGTTGGACCGGAGGGCCGGCGGGCGCCGAGCGGCAACTGCCCCCGCTGGCGCAATACGAGCAAGAACAGGTGACGCAGATCGTCCGCCAGCACCTCGAGCAGCAAGCGGGCGCGGCTCGACCCGCCGAGTACCAGGTCCAGCGCCTGCGCAGCGGCTATCAGGTTCGCGTCCAATTTCTGCACGAAGACGAACAGGGCCAGCTCGTCCCCTACGCGGGCGGAACTTGCCTGGTCCGCGTCTCGCGCGACGGCCAGGTGCGCGAAGTCGTCAACGAGGCCGATTGATAGCCTGGACACCGGTGATGATGACGAGATGAACATCTGGCCCGCTGCGGCCTCGACCGACCGAAGTCCACCTTGCCAGCGGTGACGGCCGACGCCTTGTTATTCCGCGCGGGCCGGTGGCGCACCTGAATAACGCCAGCCAAACGGATCCGGCGCCAGCGCCCCCTCGCCCACGAAACCTATAACCAGAGTGGCGGGTCCGGTAATTTGTTTATAAACTCAACGGTGCGGCAGTGATTGGCAGCCGGCGCCTACCAACGCAGAACGTCCGGCGATCGCGACGACAACATGCAGGTCGGTCCGTCGCGGCGTCATCAGAAGAAGACGCGAGGCTCGCGCCGCGGGTCGCCGGCGACGGGCGGATCCAGGCCACGTCTAACTGCTCGTTTTTCTCGAACTCGGAGGAGTGGACCATGAGCAGGCAACGATGTTCCATGCAACTTGCCCACGCCCTGACGACCGTGACGCTCGGTCTATGGTTGTTGTTTTACGGCCAGTACGCATCGGCGGCGGATTCTGATGCGGGGTCGCCGCCCACCGGCGAGCGGTCGTTGCCAGAGCGATACACGCCCGTCGTGAACGACGCGTTGCGGCTGTGCCAGCCCACGCCCGGTTTCTGGGTGGATCTCGGCGCTGGAAAAGGACCGGTGGCCCTGGCATTGATCGAGGCGACGGACAACGCGGTCGTCATGGTCGATCCCAATGCCGACGCGATGGCCGAGGGGCTGCGAGCCGCACGCGACAAAGGTGTCGAACGGCGCATCGCCGCCGTGGTGGGCGTCGCCGAAGCATTGCCATTCCCGGACAATACCGTCGACCTGATCGTCAGCCGCGGCTCGATCTTCTTTTGGGATGATCCCGTCAAGGGGCTGCGCGAGGTCGATCGAGTCCTCCGCCCGGGCGGCAAAGCCTATATCGGCGGCGGCGCGGGCAGCGGGTATCCGAAAGCAGAAGTCGCCCGGCTGATTCAAATGCGAAAGCAGAAACTGACGGATGACGCGAACGGAAAATGGCGGCGGTTCGTCGAATTGCGTCGCCCCGAGCAGATGAAGAACTGGGCCGAACAGGCGCGGTTGTCCGCGTATCGCGTGCTGGGCCAAGGAGCCATTGACGACGACGACGAGATCGGCCAGGGCGTCTGGCTGCTGTACGAAAAGCCGCGGCCGCGAGACTAGGGGCTTAGTTCGTATCATGCGCGCACCGTGCGCGCATCTTGTACATTGGTCTGTGCAGCACACTTTAGGGTTGCTGGCACTAACCCGCGTTAAGTGAAATTGGCATTGGATAACGGTTGCGCAGCACAGACGACAGGGAGCGTGTTGGCCGAAGGCCATCACCAACGTAGCCTGGGGCAACGCCCCAGGAGTCAGAGATGATCGCAACCGTGTTGTCCGAAGGCCAACATCAACGTG